>CACFVT010000006.1 GCA_902569865.1 uncultured Alphaproteobacteria bacterium
TAGATTTCAAATTCAAGTTTTTCTATATCTCCATTTTCTAATAAAGTTAGTTTAAATCCATCATTAAGATTAAATATATATATATTCTTTTCTTTTTTTATAGAACCTTTTTTAGCATTTTCCTCTGAATCTGATCCATCGTTAAAATCTTTCTTATTCTTTTTAAAATCAATAATTGTATTTTCATTTAATTCTAGAAAATTTGAAAAAATTATCTTTTCAAAATTAATGGTATTTCTTAATTCATATTCATTTAATTTATATTTTTCATAAATATTAGGTGAAAGGTAAGAATTAAAAAAAATACTTATAAATATTATTAATATTAAAAAAAATAAAAAAGGTTTTTTTATTACATTTGTATTTAAGCCAAGTGAATAAATTGTTATTATTTCTCTATCTTTAAATAATTTTATAAATGTTATTGATATTCCTATTATTACAATAAAAGGCAAAATAATTGTCAATAAATTTGGTATTAGATAGATTGATAAAATTAAAATTGATAAAGAATCTATTTGCATTAAATTAGATATGGAAATCAATCGTGTAAACTGCAATAACCAGGCTATAGACAAAAAAATAAATAAAATAAGAAAAAAACCTTTTAATAGTTCATTAAAAATATAAACATTTAATTTATTCATATTTAAAAATATTTTTTAAATAAATTATTTATTTTAATCAAAATTATTTTATTAATATTCATAATATATATTTTAGATGCATTTTCATCAAATTGTAGACAAAATATTATATATATACTAAGAAATTAATTTATATACAATTGAGTTTTTATGAGTCTAACATTTTCAATTATTAAACCTGATGCTACAAAAAGAAATATAACAGGTAGTATAAATGAATTAATTGAAAAAAATGGTTTAAGAATTATTGCACAAAAAAGAATAAAACTCACAAATGAACAAGCTGAACAATTTTATGATGTTCACAATGACAAACCTTTTTTTAGAGATTTAATTGAATATATGACTTCTGAGCCAGTTGTAGTTCAAGTGCTATCAAGTGATAACGCAGTTAAGAAATATAGAGAAGTAATGGGAGCAACTAATCCTGATAATGCTTCAGATGGTACAATTAGAAAATTATTCGCATTAAATGTACAAGAAAATTCTGTTCATGGATCAGATTCAGAGGAAAATGCTAAAAAAGAAATTGAATTTTTCTTCAATGAAAATGAAATAGTAGGCTAGTTAAAAAAGATTAAAAATCATTGCAAGAATAATAAAAAAGAAAACTATAGTATAAATTATCAATCTATTGAATGATTTCCAAGTTTTTGCCTTATCTTTGACTACATTTTATTTAGTATAATCCATATAACTTATTTAAGATTTATTCTTTATAAATTACATGTTTAAAATTTATGCTAATTATTAGATATATTGTGATTGCATGGTTTTTAACCAATAATATATTTGCTAATGACTTATATTATTCTGATGAGTTTGAAATTAAATTTAAATCTGAAAATATTAAACTTAAAAAAGAAGAATTTATTAATATATTTAAACACTCTAGCTTTAAAAAATTAATTCATTCATTGCTAACTGATTATGAATATGAAAGGGTAAATAATATTATAACAATTGATTTAATTAATAATTTTTTATTCAGTTTAATTATTAATGAGGAAAAAATAAATAATAATAATTATTCATCCAAAATACAACTTACATACGACAATTCAAAAATTATTAATTATTTCATAAATAATAATATTAATTTTATTCCTTATGATCCAGAAAAATTTCTAATAATTATTTTTGATCAAAAACTATTTTCTGAAAAAATTTTATCAAAAGAAAATGTTTTTTATGAGTATTTGAATTTAAATAATTTAAAATATGAATATTTCGTTGCTCCCAATTTGGATATAAATGATAGATATATTATAAAAAAAGAAGATTTTTTATCAAAAAAAATTAAAAATCATGCAAAGTTAGTTAATAAATATAAATACAAAAATATTCTTTTAGTACACTCAATATCTGATCTAAATGGTGTTAATATAAATTCTTATGTTTATAAAAATAATAATTTTGAATTAATAGATAATATTTATTTTTCAGAAATTGATTATGAATTATTTTTTAATAATTTACATAAAAAAACTTTGAATTATTGGAAAAATAATAATATTGTTAATTCATCTAAAATTACTAATCTAACTTGTAGAATAAAAACATTAAATTTAATTGAATTAAAAAAAATAAAAGAAATTATTAAGAAAAATAATATAATCAAAAATATAAATGCCGAATCAATATCTTATAATAATAGTACATATAATTTATTATATTATGGGAATTTAAATATTTTAATTAATTCCTTATATAAAGATAAACTTGAATTAAAATCTTATAACGATAAATGTAGTATTACAATCTTATGAGTCATCAAGAATATTTTAATTATAATTTAAAAGAGATTAAAGATTCATCTAATTTTTTTGTAAATAATACTAATGCACAATCATATAATATTGTAATTAATAATAATAAAATAAAAAATATTTTTCTAAAAGCACCTAATAAATCTGGCAAATCCCACCTGATCAATATGTGGGTAAAAAATAATCAAGCTATAATATATAAAAATAACTTAAAAGAGATTCTTGATTCAAAAAAAAATGTTGCAATTGATAATTTATTTCTGAAATTAATAGAAGAGGATATTTTTCATATAATTAATCATTGTAAAAATGAAAATTTGAAAATTTTTATAACTTCCAACTTGAATATAAATCAATATAACTTCAAACTAACTGATTTAAAATCAAGATTAAAAACTTTTTATAATGTATCTATTTTAAATCCTGATGATGAAATGGTTAAAATTATATTAACCAAACTATTACATGAAAAGCAATTTATTATAAAAAATCCAGAAATATTTGAATTTCTAGTTAAGAGAATTGAAAGATCATACCAAAGTATTTATAATATTGTTAAAACACTTGATAAGTTTTCACTTCAAAACAAACGCCAATTAACAATACCATTAATTAAGGAAATACTATAAATACCAGAAAAATGAACATTTACAGATCCCACTATTGCTCTGAGCTTAATATTACAAATCTTAATCAAGAAGTTGTTTTAAGTGGTTGGGTTGATACTATAAGAGATCATGGAAATTTAATTTTTATTGATTTAAGAGATAATTATGGAATCACTCAATGTGTTGTAGATGCAAAACATAAACTTTTTAATCAGATAACTAAATTAAGCAACGAAAGTGTTATTAAAGTCAAAGGTATTGTTCTCAAAAGATCAAATGAGACTGTTAACAAAAATATTCCCACTGGAGAAATTGAAGTAAAAATCGATTCCTATAATCTATTGTCTATTTCAGAAGTATTACCTTTGCCTGTAAATTCAGACATTGAATATGGTGAAGAAGTAAGATTAAAAAATCGTTTTCTTGATTTAAGAAGGAATAAACTTCATAAAAATATTTTATTGAGAAGTAAAATTATTTCTTCAATTAGAGAAAAGATGTCATCAGCAGGATTTACAGAATTTCAAACTCCAATTTTAACTTCTACTTCTCCTGAAGGTGCAAGAGATTATTTAGTTCCTTCTAGAATCCATCATGGTCAATTTTATGCACTTCCTCAAGCGCCCCAACAATTTAAACAATTACTAATGATGGCAGGTTTTGATAAATATTTTCAAATTGCTCCATGTTTTAGGGATGAGGACAGTAGAGCAGACAGATCACCTGGAGAATTTTATCAATTAGATTTTGAAATGAGTTTTGTTACACAAGATGATGTGTTCAATTCAATTGAACCAGTATTGTATGAAGTTTTTGATGAAAATAAAAATTATCATACGGATGAAAATGTAACTGTAAGCAGTTATCCTTTCAAAAGAATACCTTATGATGAGTCTCTTGAAATCTACGGTACTGATAAACCAGATTTAAGAAATCCTTTAGTAATTAGAGATTGTACAGATATTTTTAAAGATTCAGACTTTAAAATATTTAGCAGCTTAATTGAGAAAAATTATAAAGTTAAAGGTATCATAGTGAGTAATACTTCTGACAAACCGCGAAGCTTTTTTGATAAATTAAATAATTGGGCAAGAGAAGAGGGTGCTGCAGGATTGGGATATATTAGCTATTCTGATAATGAACATAAAGGACCAATTGCTAAAAATTTAGATACTAAAAGATTAAATCAACTTAAATTGCAAGATGGAGAATCTATATTTTTTGTTTGTGATATTCAAAAAGATGCCCAGTTGTTTGCTGGCAAAGTTCGTGATAAATTGTGTTTAGATTTAAATTTACTTAATAAAAATGCTTTTGAATTTTGTTGGATTGTAGACTTTCCTATGTATGAAATTGATGAAAGTACAAATAAGATTGAGTTTAGTCATAATCCTTTTTCTATGCCTCAAGGTGAAATGGACTCACTTTTAAATAAAGATCCGTTAGACATAAAAGCTTATCAGTATGATATAATCTGTAATGGTGTTGAATTATCTTCTGGCGCTATAAGAAATCATAGACCTGATATAATGTATAAAGCTTTTGAAATAGCAGGGTATAAAAAAGAAGAATTAGAAAGAAAATTTTCTGGAATGTTAAATGCAATGAAATTTGGAGCACCTCCTCATGGGGGTAGCGCTCCTGGAATTGATAGAATTGTAATGTTACTAGCAAATGAACCTAATATTAGAGAAGTAATTGCCTTTCCAATGAATCAACAAGCAATGGATTTAATGATGAATGCACCAGCTGAAATTGATAAAGAAAGACTTTCAGAATTAGGTCTGAAATTAGTAGATAAAAATTAAACCAGATCCAATTATTGCCAAAATTGTACCTATCCAAGCGCCTATAGCAGGCATCTTTTTTGTTATAAGCCATATTAATAATAAAATCATAATAGGACTTGTAGATGAAAGGGTAGCTACTATACCTGCATCTGCTTTTTGAAGAGCTATAAGCAAAAGACTCATACCTAAAGCCATTCCTAAAAAACCACTTGCTATAGATTGACTTATAATTTTTATATTTAATGAATCTTTTTGATTAAAGATTTCATAATTTAAGAAAAAAGTGAATGCTAAAAATATAAATGAAATAGCTGTTCTTAACGAAGCGGAAGCAATAGGATCTGCTCCCAAGGATAAAATTGGTTTCATCATAATTAATCCAATAGCTTGACATAATGCAGCTGCTATACCAAAGACAATCCCTAAATATATATTGCCTTCTATAACTTCCCATCTATGACTTTTATCTCTACTGCTGCCATAAGCAATTGCAATTACAACTCCAAAGAAAACAACAAAACAACCTATTAAATTAATTAGAGACATTATTTCGTGTAAAAAAATTATGTTTAAAATAACAGTAAATGGTGCTGCTAAAGAAAATAAAATGTTATTTCGCCTTGGACCAATTTTTTGAAGAGCTATAAATAACAATGTATCACCTAAAAATACGCCTATTATTCCGGATAACAAAATAGTAAATAATAAATCTTGATTTATTGTGTCCCAAGTATCTAAGTAAAATGTACAACTAATTAACATTATAGAGACAAAAAATAGTCTAATTCTATTAAATGCTAATCCACCAATTCTTCTGGTTACATCTGCAGAAATAAGAGAGGCAATTGCCCAACATAATGCAGCCAATATAGCAATTAAATAATATAGAAGCATGTTATGATATTAAAAAATGCTTAAAATAAATTTTATAGGTATTGATAAGTATTCACCTAGAAGATGTTCTTGTAAAAAAACTCTTTTTATTAAGCCAGTCCATCTAAGAAAAGCATAAATAATTAAAACCCACAAATAAATTCCAAATATATAATTTAAGTAAGATATTATTTTTTTAAATTGATTATAATAACTCATATTATGAAACCTAAATATTGGAATAAAGGTAAGATTCACTTATCAAACAAAGATAAAGTTTTGAAGAAAATTATTGATCAATTTTATGATCAATCTTTACAATTGAATGATAATAGCTTTCATGCTCTTATAAATTCAATTATTGGACAACAAATATCAGTATCAGCTGCTAATTCTATGAAGAAAAAATTATTTGTCCTTAAAAAAAATATTACACCAAGAACAATTAAAAATATTAAAAAAAATGACCTAAGAAATTGTGGTCTCTCTAAACAAAAAATTTTATACATTAATAATATTGCCGATTTTTTTTTGCTAAATAAAGAATTCATTAATAAACTAAATAAAGTTAATGATTTAGAGATAAGAGAAAAATTAATTGAAATAAAAGGAATAGGTAATTGGACAATTGATATGTTTTTAATATTCACTATTGGAAGTTCTAATATTTTTCCATCCGGCGATCTTGGATTTGTAAAAGCTATAAGTAAACATTATAATAAAGATTTACCCATTAGTGAAAAATTTTTATCAAAGCTTTTTAAAAGATGGAGCCCATATTCCTCAATTGCTACATGGTATCTTTGGAGGTCTTTAGATCCAATACCAGTTAGTTATTAATATTTGCTCCTTTTTCTATCCAAACTCTTAATATGTTTCTTTCAACTTCGGTTATGCCAGTTATGTTACCTGGAGGCATAATATCTGAATCTAATGATTGGTCTTTAATACCTTTAATGTTCTTTAGAATATCTTGTGTTGTATCAAAAATAATTCCTAGAGGAGGTTCTTCAAAACCTTCATAAGTTGGATTATTTGCATGACATACTCCACATCTATATTTAATAATATTTGCTACTTCATTAAAGTTAACTTCTTCAAAAGTATTTTTTTCTAAGTTTTTATTTATTTTGGGAAGAGATACATATAGCATTAAACATATCATACCTAATGCTGCAGTAGGTAATATCCATACATTAAATTTCTTTTTATTTCGAAGGTTAAAGTAATGTCTAACTGAAGCTCCAATAACAGAAATTATAGCAAGAATTAACCAATTATACTCATGCCCATAAGTAAAAGGGAAATGTGCGCTAATCATAATAAATAATACTGGAAGTGTTAAATAGTTATTATGAATTGAGCGCGTTTTTGCAGATAATCCTTTTTTTAAGTCTGGTTTTTTATTAGCCAATGCAGCATTAACCATATTTTTTTGAGAAGGTATAATTACATGAAAAACATTTGCAGCCATTATTGTTCCTAAACATGCACCAACATGTATATAAGCGGCTCTAGATCCATAGATTTTAGTTAGTGCATAACTAACAATTGTTGCTAAAATTAAACCTATTGTAGAAAATAATATCTTATTATCAATTAGAACAGATTTACATAAAAAATCATAAACTAACCAAGATCCGGCTAAAAAACTCAAAGAAATTATTATTGCTGTAAATGGATTGATATCACTAATAGTTTTGTCAATCATAATGCTTTCAGCATTTAAATAATAAACAATTATTAATAGAGCAAAACCACTAATCCAGGTTGTATATGCTTCCCATTTAAACCAGTGCAATTCTTTTGGAAATACTTTTGGTGGACCTTTTAATTTATTAATATGGTAGAAACCACCTGAGTGTACTGACCATAATTCTCCATCAATATCCTCACTATCTATTTCTCTGTCTAAACGACTATCAAGCCAATTAAAATAAAATGAAGTTCCAATCCAAGCTATACCAACAATTATATGTATCCATCTCACTATTAAATCAAGCCAGTCTAAAAAAAAGGGTAATAAAGAAGTTAATGTTTCCATTTAGTATTCGACCTTGTCTATTTTTTTATCCCAATCTAAAAAAGCTTTTTTTGCTTCTTTTTGACTGATTTGTTTCATTTGAATTTTTCTTGAAGATAAATCTTTATTTAGTTCATTATATATAAAATCGTCATCAAATCCTATTTTTGAAGCATCCAATCTAGAATTTCCATAATAAATTTTATCTATATGTGACCAATAAATTGCACTAAGACACATAGGGCATGGTTCACAACTTGTATATAGTTCACATTTTTCTAAATTAAATGTATTTAATTTTTTGCAGGCATTTCTTATTGCAATAATTTCAGCATGAGCTGTTGGGTCATTATTAAATGTAACTCTATTTACACCTTCAGCAATTATTTTATTTTCTTTAACTATAATGCAGCCAAACGGACCACCATTATTTTTAATATTTTGAATTGATAATTCGATTGCTCTTTTCATAAAATCAATATTTTTCATATTATTTCTTTTATTTTGTTATTTTTAATAACTTTTAAATTATTTTTAATTGATATTATTCTTGTAATAATTGAAAAAGCTATTTCATCAGGATCTTTAGAATTACCTATATTTATTCCAATTGGACATTCGATTGTTTCAACTAATAATTTATTATGACCATTTTCTATTAATCTTTTGAAAAATCTATTCTTCTTTGTTTTAGATCCAATTAAACCTAAAAAGGTAAATTTTTTTTTAAGTACTTCATTTAATATTTTTAGATCATAGTCGTGACTATGTGTCAAAATTACAAAATATGAATTATCTTTTAAACGAGTAACTATTTCCCAAGGTTTTTTTGAAAGTAAGTAATTAATATTATTAAAATTTGTCATTTTTAAAAAATCTTCTCTAGAATCTATTAAGAAAATATTAAAATTAATATTTTCTAATTTTGTAATTAATGCTTGCCCTATATGTCCGGCTCCAAAAATATATAAATTAGCAATATTATCATCATATAATTTTTCAGTTTTTAGGGCTTCAGATGAATTTTTATGTAGTGAAAGTTTGATTTGAACATAGCCTCCACAGCATTGACCTATACCTGGTCCAAGAGGTATATTTAGTGACTTTTTATCAATTTTATTATTTATTAAGATTTTTGCTTCTTTTACAACTAAATGTTCTAGATTTCCTCCACCAATAGTTCCAAAAATTGTATCATTAGATATCAATATAATATCATCTATTTTATTAGGTGATGATCCTTTAACATTAAAAATTTTTGCTTTTACAATAAAATCTTTATAATTAATTTTATTATTTAATTTTTTTAATTTCATTTAATTCAAACTATTCAATATATTTTCTGCTGTTGCAGGCGCTTTTAAATTTATTGATTCTTTATTACTATTAGCATTAAAAACTGCATCTTTAATCGCAGCAAATGCTGATAAAGCTAACATAAATGGTGGTTCTCCAACAGCTTTAGATCTATTTACAACATTTTCTATATTGTAACCTTTTTTAAATATCTCAACATTAAATTTGTTAGGAATTTCTCCAGCTGTTGGTATTTTATATGTTGATGGACTATGAGATAAAATATTTCCATCTTTATTCCACGATACTTCTTCAATAGTTAACCAACCAAGACCTTGAACAAAGCCACCTTCAATTTGGCCAATATCTATTCTTTCATTTATTGAATTTCCTACATCATGAATAATATCAACTTGTAATAATTTGTTTTCACCTGTTAATGTATCAATTATTACTTCACTAACAGCTGCACCATAAGCAAAATATAAAAAAGGTCTACCAGAGAGATCCTTAACATTAACGTTTATTTTTGGAGTTTTATAAAAACCTGATGAATAAAGTTTTACTCGATTAAGATAAGCTTTTGAAATAACTTCATTAAAGAGTAAAGTTTTTTTATCACACATAATTTTTCCATTTTGATATAGAATCTTTTTAGTTTTGTAGTATTTTTTAATAAATGCATTTAGTTCTAATTTAATGTTATAAATTGCATTTAGTATTGCTCCTCCATTTAAATCAGTAGTTGCAGAGGCAGCACTAGCAGATGTATTAGCAACCTTTTCAGTATCTGTTGACGATATTTTAATATCATTAATGTCTAGACCAAATTCATTTGCTGCAACTAAAGCTAATTTAGTCATTAAACCTTGACCCATTTCTATACCTCCATGATTTAAATGAATAGATCCATCAGTATAAATATGAACTAGAGCACCTGCTTGATTTAAATGAGTGGTTGTAAAAGATATTCCAAATTTTACAGGAGTTATTGCTATACCTTTTTTAAGAATGGAATTAGACTTATTAAATTTTTCTATTTCTTTTTTTCTTTTAATATAATTAGATTTATTTTTAAGATTATTAAATATTTCTTCAATAATATTATCTTCAATTTTCATTCCATAATGAGTAACATTATTAGTGTTTTTTTTATAAAAATTTTGAGCTCTTACTTCTGCTGGATCTCTTTTTATATGATGAGAGATATGATCAATTATATTTTCAATACAGAACATACCTTGTGGTCCACCAAATCCTCTAAAGGCAGTGTTTGATACCGTGTTTGTTTTGCAACGATGTGATATAAGTTCAAGATTAGGAATATAATAAGCATTGTCTATATGATAAATAGCTCTGTCATTTATAGCTCCCGATAAATCTGCAGAAATTCCACAATTTGATGCCATTAAAATCTTTAGTCCTTTTATTTTTCCATCATTTGAAAATCCTACTTCATAATCAAATTCAAACTGATGTCTTTTACCAGTCATAATCATGTCATCATCTCTATCAATACGGAGTTTAACTGGTTTATTTAATTTTTTTGCAGCAATACTGCTAATAGCAGCAAATAGAAATGATTGAGTTTCCTTACCTCCAAAACCACCACCAATTCTTCTAACTTTAACATTTATGCTATTGAATTTTTGTTTAAGTACTTTAGCAACTATTTGCTGTGTTTCAGATGGATGTTGGGTTGAGGAATAAATCAAAAAATTGTTATCTTCTTGAGGAATTGTTAATGCAATTTGCCCTTCTAAATAAAAATGATCTTGACCTCCGCATTCTAATTTTCCTTTCAATTGATGATTGGAATTTTTTATAGCTATCGATGCTTTTCCCCTATTGATGACTTTTGATTTTAATACGAAACTTTTTTTCTTAACTGCTTCTTCAATAGTTAATATAGGTTTGAGTTTTTTTATTTCGATTTTTGCATTTAGTGCTGCTTTCCTAGCTAATTTGGTAGAAGTAGCAATTACTGCAAATATTGGCTGCCCATAATATTCAATATTTTTAGAGGTAAATATTTTATCTCCCTTAAAAATGGGCCCAACGTCATTTTGCCCTTCAATATCACTTTCTGTAATTATATCTATTACTCCCTCTGAATTAAGAACGTTTGAGAAATCTATTTTCTGAATCGTACCTTTGCTAACATTACTAAAACCTATAGCGGCGTGCAAAAGATTTTGAGGTTCTGGGATGTCATCAGTATAAATAGCCTTTCCAGTTACATGTTTTATAGCACTCTCGTGTTCTGTATTTTTTACAAAGTTTTTAATAATCATATAAAGTAACTTTTTTATTGTTATACTCATTCCAGAATCTATCTAATAAGTTTGATACGATTTTTGTTCTATAGCTTTTTGAACTTCTTACATCACTAAGAGGTGAAAACTCTTTTGAGATAATTTTTTTTGCTTTAGAAATATTATCAAGATTAATTTTTTTATTTTTTAGGAAGTTTTCAGTTTTTTTTGCAATTTTTGGTATTGCTGCCATACCACCACAAACTATGTTGATAGATTTAAATTTTTTGTTTTTGATTTCTGTATTGATAGCCATAAAAACTGAGCTAATATCATCATCAATTCTTTTAGAAATTTTATAACATTTTAAAATGTTATTTTTGCTTTTTAAAGGAATGATAATTTCTTTTATAAATTCTTTTCTTCTCAATTTTGTTTTTTTATAACTAATAAAATAATCATTCATAGACACTTTTCGGCTTTTATTTCCATCTAAGATTAATTTAGTATCTAAGGATATCAAAACAGGCAAACTGTCTCCTATAGGTGATGCACTACCAATATTTCCACCTAAAGAGGCAACATTGCGAATTTGTTCAGATCCATAACGTTCAAACATTTCATAAAATTCAGAATAGTATTTTTTTAAAATACCAAGAATATCATTTATTGGAGTAGCAGCACCAATGTGTAAATTATCTTTTTTAACTTTTATAAAATTTAGATCTTTATTTTGCCCAAGGTAAAATATTTCATCTAAATTTTTTCTTTTCTTAGTAATTTCAAGTGACAAATCTGTTCCACCAACTAAAAGTGAAGGATTCTTGCTTTTGATGAAATCTTTTTTAAAGGTTTTTAAATTTTTATGTATAAAAAATTTTGAATTATTTTTATTTAAAATAACATCATTTAATTCAACTTTTTTTAATTTTTTTATAATTTCTGATGAATCAGTATTTATTTTTTTATATTTTTTTAAATTTTTTAAAGCATCTTTTATTGGTCTATAACCGGTGCACCTACATAAATTACCAGATAGGTATTTATTAATATTTGCATTAGTGGCTTTTATTTTGTTTTTATGCATTGCATACATTGACATCACAAATCCTGGTGTACAAAATCCACATTGTGCTCCATCATTATCAACCATACTTTGTTGTACAGGGTGTAAATAATTAGATTGAATGTGCTCTACCGTTAATAATTGTTTGGAATGAATTGTATATAATAGTGTTATGCATGTATTTATGCTTTTGTATTTTAATTTGTTATACTTAACTTCTGCTAATACAGCTGTGCACGCACCACAATCTCCGGAAGCACAACCTTCTTTTGTTCCTTTTAAATTTTTATAATTTCTAAGATATTCTAATACTGTTGTATTAGTATCAATATCATTAAGAGTAATCAGCTCATCATTCAATATGAATTCTATTGAAGAGCTTGGCATTAACTTCCTCTATATGTTGTATAACTCCAAGGTGATATTAGGAGAGGAACATGATAATGTTCATTTATATCACTTATTCCAAAACGAATTACAACATCATCTAAGAAGGGAATTTCATCTAGTTTAGTGAATTTTCTAAAATACTCCCCACAGAAAAATTGAATTTCATATTTTCCGATATTAAAATGATCGTTTTCTAAAACTGGTGTATCACATCTCCCATCTTCATTTAGTGTAAAATCTTTAATTTTTTTCTTATTTGCTTCTTCAAATATATAAATACTGCCTTTTATTCCAGATCCTGGCTTACCATTAAATGTGTCTAACACATGAGTAGTTAAATATCCTTTAGACATAATCTGTTTTCATTTATACAGTATTTGATTAAATATTAAATTAGCTTTTTAAATGCCTGAAATTAGAAATTTTATAGGATACGGTAATCATCCACCACAATTTAAATGGGAGAAGAACGCTAAATTAGCTGTACAATTTGTTTTAAATTACGAAGAAGGTGGTGAGAACACCGTTTTAAATGGTGATGAACACTCTGAAATATTTTTATCAGAAATTATTGGTGCAAAGCCTGTAATTGGAGATCGTAATATGAATATGGAGTCTATATATGAATATGGTTCTAGATCAGGATTTTGGAGGATATATAATGAATTTATAAAAAGAAATCTTCCTTTAACTATTTTTGGCGTTGGTCTTGCCCTTGAAAAAAATAACGATGTATGTGAAGCAATTAAGAATGCGCAATTTGAAGTAGCAAGTCATGGTTATCGCTGGATTGATTATCAACATGTTGATCAAAAGACTGAAGAAGAGCATATTATAAAATGCAATGAAACTATTAAAAATATTTTTGGATATTATCCATCAGGTTGGTATACTGGGCGCACTAGTCCAAATACACGAGATTTAGTTTTAAAAAATACTCAAGTTTCATATGATAGTGATGCTTATAATGATGATTTACCATATTGGATTGAGCATAATAATAAAAAACATCTAATTATACCTTACACTTTGGATAACAATGATATGCGTTTTGCTACAGCTCAAGGTTTTAACACAGGAGATGATTTTTATAATTATTTAAAAGACTCATTTGATACTTTATACAATGAAAGTTCATTAACTGGATCGTCAAAAATGATGTCAATTGGTTTGCATTGTAGATTAATTGGCAGACCAGGAAGATTTCAATCTTTAGTAAAATTTATTAATTACATAACTGAATTTAAAGATGTTTGGATATGCCAAAGAAAAGAGATAGCAGATTTTTGGTATAATAATTTTAATGATCGTTGAAAATATTAATAAATTAGAAAAATTAGAGTTTATAAATATTTTCAAAAATATTTTTGAACACTCTGATTTTATTACTCATGATGTTGAAGGATTAAGGCCTTTTAAAAATAAATCAGACGTGATTGATAGTTTTATAAATATTTTTAACTCACTTTCTATGGAAGTTAAAATTAATATTGTAAAATCTCATCCTGATCTTGGAGATAAAATAAAAATCGCTGAGGGCCTTACAGAATTTTCTTCACTAGAACAATCAGGTGCTGGTTTAACCAATTGTAATGATGCAGAATTCAAAAAATTTCATAAACTTAATGATGAATTTAAAAAAAAGTTTAGCATACCATTTATTTTTGCGATTAAGGGAAAGACAAAAATTGAAATATTTGATGAATTTGAAAGTAGATTAAAATCAGATAATATTGAAGAAGAACTTGACAAATCTATAAATCAAGTGAAAAAAATTGCTACCTTAAGATTAAATGAAATAATACATGAATAAATATACAGTTAAAAATTATATTAATTTAGTTAGTCCTATACTTGGTAGTAAAATATACAGTTATACTGATCAGTTTTTTGGAAATGCTTCAAGAATGTTAAGTGATAACCCGCCTATATTTAAAGAAAATGTTTATGACAAACATGGCAAATGGATGGATGGATGGGAGACTAGGAGAAAAAGAACTAAAGGTAATGATTATTGTATTATTAAATTGGGTAAGCCAGGAAAAGTGTCAATTGTTGAAATCGATACGAGTTATTTTAATGGCAACCAACCAGAATATGCATCATTGGATGTTTGTTTATCTAATAACAATAAATTTATTTGGAAAAACATTTTAAAAAAGAAAAAACTTAAGCCTAATTCAATTCATAAATTTAAAATTCAAAACAATTATCCAATTAATTTTGTTAAATTAAATATTTTTCCAGATGGAGGAATTGCAAGATTAAAGCTACTAGGTGACTTAAGTTTAAATCTAAAGAACACAAAAAAACCTTTAGATTTGGCTAGTGTTTTAAATGGTGCAAAAATAGTAGCTTGTAGTGATGAGCATTTTGGAAAAGCAGAAAATATTATAGCTCCAGGTAAATCAATCAACATGGGTAATGGCTGGGAGACTAAAAGAAGAAGAGGTAAAGGGTGTGACTGGATAATAATTAAGTTAGCAGAAACTGGAACAATAGAGAAATTTAATATTCAAACACATCATTTTAAAGGTAATTATCCAGCGAGTTTTACTATTCAAGGCTCTTTAATAAAACAAAATAAAAATACTAATAATATTGTCAACATTAGTAAAAAATGGAGTACAATAATTAATCAAACTAATTTAAAGCCACATCATCAATTGGTGGTTGCAAATAAAATTAAAAAGCAAAAATTTAATTTTATCAAATTAAATATTTATCCAGATGGTGGAATATCACGTTTAAGAATTATAGGAAAAGTCTAAAAATTCTTATGAGTTATAATATCGAAGAAATTACTAAAGAGAAGTTTTCAAAATTTGGTGATTTTATCAATCCTGAAGAAGTTCAATCAACAAATATAAATTTAAACACTACAAAAAGTTATTTCGATCTAGCAAATATAGAAATTCATGGAGAAGATAAGAGAGTTCGAATAAATTTATTTGCAGCTAAAAAAAGAAATTTTCCTTTGAAAATTGATATGCTAGAAAACCATCCATTTAGCTCTCAAGTTTTTTTCCCTCTTGGCAACAATCCTTTTATTGTTGTAGTTTGCCCCGCAAATGAAAAACCAAATTTAAATCATTTAAGTATATTTAAAGTAGATAATGGTTTTGGAGTTAATTTTAAGCCTAGAGTTTGGCATTTTCCATTAATTTCTATAGATGATGCTAAATTCATAACTATTGATAAAAAGAATGATGAAGGTAATTTAGAAATATACAATTTTAGTAACGATGAGGTTTTTTCAATAGATGTCTGAGGATATTTTAACAATTAAGAATATTTCAAAATCTTTTCCAAAAGTAATTGCGAATAAAAATGTGTCTTTTAATATTAAAAGAAATACTGTTCATGCACTTTTAGGAGAAAATGGTGCAGGTAAATCTACATTAGTCAAAATTTTATATGGATTATTGAAATCTGATGAAGGAGAAATAATATTTAACAATTACCCTTTAAAAGTTCAGTCACCATCTGAGGCTAGAAAAAATAAAATTGGAATGGTTTTTCAGCATTTTTCTTTATTTGACTCACTCACAGTTAGAGAAAATCTAATTTTGGGCATTGATCAAAATATGTCATTCTCTAACTTACAAGATAAAGTAAATGAAATTTCAAATAGATATAAGCTCCCATTAGATCTCGATGCTCCAATAAATACTCTTTCTGCAGGACAAAAACAAAGAGTTGAAATTGTTAGAATTCTTTTACAAGATCCTGAATTATTAATAATGGATGAACCAACATCTGTTCTAACACCTCAGGAAGTTGAAAGTTTATTTGAAACACTTAATACTCTTCTAAAAGAAGGTAGAACTATTTTATACATTACTCATAAATTAGAAGAAGTTATAAATTTATGTCATGAGGTAACTATTTTAAGAAACGGAGAAGTTATAGAGTCTAGTAAACTCGAAAATGAAACTGCTGAAACTTTAGCAACAAAAATGTTGGGAAAAAAATTAACTGAAATTAAGACTGATTATTCAAAGATTACTCCAAAAATAAATTTATCTTCTAAAAATTTATCAATAGAATTTAATGATCCTTTTCTTGTTGATTTAAAAAATATTTCTTTTGATATTAAAGAAGGAGAAATTTTTGGAATAGCTGGTGTAGCAGGTAATGGACAATCTGAATTAATGAATTTGCTTACAGGAGAGGCTATTGATGGAGTAAGTGGAGAGTTAGATTTCAATAATATTGATATAAAAAACTTTTCTCCAAAAAAGCGAAGAGATATGTCCATAGCATTTGTTCCAGAAAATAGACTCGGTCATAGTGCAGTTCCTGAACTTACATTAAGTGAAAATATTTTATTAAGTCAATTTCCTGATAGTGATTTTCAAAATAATGGAATGATCAGTTTTAAAAATATTGAAGTTCAAGCAAAAAAAGTAATTGAAAAGTTTAATGTAGTTACACCTGGCCCTGAAGCAAAGGCCTCAAGTTTATCTGGTGGTAATTTGCAAAAATTTGTTATTGGTAGAGAAATATTATCCAAACCTAAACTCTTGATTATTTCACACCCAACATGGGGAATAGATGCAGGAGCAGAACATGCTATTAGACAATCTTTAATTGAATTAGCTAAAAACGGAACTTCAATTATTGTAATTTCACAAGACTTAGACGAACTTATTGAAATTACTCATCGTTTATCAGTTATATTTAATGGCAAATTATCTAAAAGTTATGACACAAGAGAAATTTCGATTTCTAAAATTGGGTTATTGATGGGAGGACAGCAAGATGATTAATATACTTCCTGAATTTAAAGCGCGTGGCAATCCCTCTACCTTGATGAATTTTCTTGTTCCTATTATCGCTGTTATTTTAACTATTTTTACAGGTTCAGTAATCTTTGTATTGATGGGTTTTAAACCCACTTTTGCTTTATATACTTTTTTTATTTCTCCAATTTCTAATTCATACGGAATTTCAGAACTTTTAGTAAAAGCAACTCCTTTAGCTTTAATAGCTGTAGGATTAGCATTTTGTTTTAAAAATAATCTCTACAATATTGGTGCTGAGGGACAATTAACAATGGGTGCAGTTTTTGGAGGAGGAATAGGAATATTTTTTCATGATACATCTGGCGTTTGGGTTCTGCCCTTGATGATAGTTGGTGGAGCTATTGGAGGAGCTCTTTGGGGTATGATACCAGCAATACTAAAAGTAAAATTTAACACAAATGAAATTTTAACTAGTTTAATGCTAGTCTATATTGCATTATTGATTTTAGATTATCTTGTTGTTGGACCTTGGAAAGATCCTTATGGTTATAGTTTTCCTAAAACAAGATCCTTTAGTGAATCAGGAAGAATGCCATTACTCTTTCAAGGTTTAAGAGTTCATTTTGGTATAATAATTGCTCTTGCTGCAGTTTTCGCCTCTTGGTTTATTTTTTCAAAAACTATGCTAGGTTATCAACTTAAAGTTACAGGTTTTAGTCCAACAGCTTCAAAGTACGCAGGTTTTAACCAAAATAATTTAATTTATATTGCTTTTATATTTTCAGGGGCTTTTGCTGGTATTGCAGGTTTAGGAGAAGTTTCAGGTCCAATTGGTTTATTGTATAGAGATATATCTCCTAATTATGGTTTCACAGCAATTATAGTGGCCTTTCTTGGTCGGCTTAATCCAATTGGAATAATATTTGCATCTCTTGTAATAGCTTTAACATACCTAGGTGCTGAAGATGCACAATTATTTATGCAAATCCCTGCAGCTGTAGGATTTGTCTTTCAGGGTTTGGTTTTATTTTTTTTATTGGGAACTGAACTATTAGTAAACTATAAGATCTCTTTCAGGTCAAAACTATGAATATAGATATTTTATTTGGTGTTATTCAAATTATTTTAATTGCTACGACCCCTTTAGTATTTGCAGCAATAGGGGAGTTAGTAACAGAAAAAACTGGAGTTTTAAATCTTGGCGTTGAAGGGATGATGTTAGTCGGAGCTGTATCTGCCTTTGTAACCCTTGTTATTACTGGTAGTTATATTTTAGCTTTTTTAGTCTCTATTTTATCGGGAATACTTATGTCAGGACTGTTTGCATATCTTGTTTTAATTTTAATGTCCAATCAAGTAGCAACAGGATTAGCTCTTACAATTTTTGGCATAGGTTTAAGCTCAATGATTGGTAAAAAATATATAGGAACACCTATCACAGGACTGAATCCATATTTTTTTGTTATTCTATCATTTATTATAGTTTTCTTTGTAAGTTATTTTTTTTACAAAACTAAATTAGGTTTGATTTTTAGAGCTGTAGGAGAGTCACATGATTCATCTCATGCACTTGGATATAGCGTTATCAAAATTAGATTACTCGGCATTTTGTTTGGTGGAAGCATGTGTGCCTTGGCTGGTTCTTATATGTCCATATGTTATGCTCCAATGTGGCAGGAAAATATGACTGCAGGAAGAGGTTGGATTGCTCTTGCTTTGGTTGTATTTGCAACTTGGAAACCTGGAAGAATTTTGATTGGAGCCTATATTTTTGGCGGTGTTTCAATTTTGCAAATGAATCTTCAAGCTTGGGGTTTAAACTTTCCAGGCCAGTTCTTCAATATGGCTCCATATTTAGCTACTATGATAGTTTTAATTATAATTTCTAGTAATCGTATAAGAATAAAATTAAGTGCCCCAGCGTCTCTTACAATACCTTTTTTCAAGGGTAGGTAGATATCCACTTTTTTTTTAATATTTGTATTAAGAATCGTTGAGTGACCTTTAAGAAAGATATTGAATAAACAATTATTTTTAGCAGGTGAGGTTAAAATGATTAGACTAATAACATTAATTATTTCTATTTTAGGTGTTTCTATTGGATCAGCCAATGCAGACCCTAAAAAAATTGGCTTTATTTACATAGGCCCTCCAGGTGATCATGGCTGGACATACATGCATGATGTAGGAAGACAATACATGGAAAGTCAGCTTGGTGATGCTGTTACTTCTACATATATTGAAAATGTTCCAGAAAATGCTGATGCTGTAAGAGCAATTCGTAAATTAGCTGCTTCTGGTCATGACTTAATTTTTACAACTTCTTTTAACTATATGGACCAAACTTTAGAGGTTGCAAATGAATTCCCTGATGTAAAATTTGAACATGCAACTGGATATAAAAGGGCTCCCAATGTTTCTACTTATTCAGCTAGATTTTATGAAGGAAGAACGATTTCTGGCCATATTGCTGGACATTTAACTAAGACAAACACTATTGGTTATATTGCATCATTTCCAATTCCTGAAGTTGTCAGAGGAATAAATGCTTTTTACCTGGCAGCTTCTAAAGTTAACCCAGATATTAAAATTAAAATTATTTGGGCATTCACTTGGTATGATCCAGGTAAAGAAGCAGATGCTGCAAATACTTTAATTAATCAAGGCGCAGATATTTTAGTACAACACACAGATACATATGCACCTTGTCAAGCTGCTGAAAAGGCAGGTGTTCTTGCTTTTGGTCAAGCTTCAAACCAAGAAGAATTTTGTCCTAACGCGCATTTAACTGCAATTGAAGACATCTGGGGACCATACTATGCACAAAGAGCAAAAGCTGTAGTTGATGGAACTTGGGCTGAGAAAGATACTTGGGATGGAATGGCTGAAGGAATGGTTGTTATGTCTCCATATAATTCTAAGCTTATGCCAACTGATTTGATTCAAGAGGCTGTAGCTATGGAAGTTGCAATTAAAGATGGAACACTACATCCTTTTACTGGACCAATTTATGATCAATCAGGTGAATTAAGAGTAGCTGAGGGAGAAGTTGCTGATGATTTTATGATGGCAACAATGGATTGGTATGTTCAAGGTATTGACGGCGAACTTCCGCAATAATAATATATAATATATACAACCTCTCTTTAAAATTTATAAAGAGAGGTTATTTCATACAAAAGGAATTCAATGGCGGATATACATATTTCATGGGAAGAATATAACAAAAAAATAGAGCAACTTGCTACCCAGGTTCACAAAGATGGATGGGATTTTAATCAAGTTGTATGTATTGCAAAAGGGGGAATGAGAGTAGGAGACATAATGGCAAGAATATTTGATGTCCCCCTCGCAGTTCTTTCTGTAGAATCATACAGAGGAGATGGTGTTAAAAATAAAAGAGGATCGATAACCTTTTCAAGAGATTTAGCTAAAACCAGCCCAAATATTGGTTCTAAAGTATTAATAGTTGATGATTTGGCTGATTCAGGAATTACTTTAAAGAAGAGTATTGATTGGATGGAGCATTTCTATGGTTTTTATCTTGATGAACCGATCATAACTGGTGTGCTTTTTTATAAATCAGTATCAAGTTTTAAACCTAATTATTATATAGATTATCTAGAAGATTCTCCTTGGATTCATATGCCATATGAAAAATATGAAAGTATGAAACCTGAAGATATTATCTAAATAATTGTTACTATTTTGTTAAATGCTTTTTTCTTTTCTGCAAATACAGGTATCTGACAATTATCTTTAGGTTTACCAACTACTAACAAAACAAAAGCTTTTTCATTATTAGGTCTTCTAAGTATTTGATTTAAAAAATTCATTGGGCTTGGTGTATGTGTTAACATTGATAATCCAGCAAAATGTAAGCAAGAAATTAATATACCAGTAGCAATTCCTACCGATTCTTTAACATAATAGTTTTTAACTTTCTTTTTGTTTTTTAAAGAATATTTTTTTTCAAAAATTGCTATTAAGTATGGAGCATCTTCAAGAAATAATTTGTTTTTATCAGTCCCCAGTGGTTTTAGTGCTTCCAACCATTCTTTTGGTGCTTTATTATTATAAAAATCTGCTTCTTCAATTTCAGCTGCAATTCTTATTTTTTTCTTTATTGATTTATTTTTAATGATTACAAAATGCCACGGTTGAAGATTTGCACCATTAGGAGCAGTACCGGCTGCTAATACTGCATTTTTTATAATATTAAAATTTATATTTTCTTTTTTAAAATCACGGACACTTCTTCTTTTTTTTATCAAATTGTAGAAATTTTTTGAATTTAATTTCATTTCTTCGATTGTTTGATTTGAATAATTTAATTTTTTAGTTATGAAATCCATAATAATGCATTGGTTTATAATTATTTTAGGTACATTTATACTTTCTATTTCCCTTAGTAACCCTTTATATAAATTACTAATTGAAAAAAGATTAAAATTAAAAACTTTTCTCAAAATTATTTTAAGAATATTATTGTTTATTTTGGGTTTAACTGCAATTTTTATAGGTTTGTTTTTGGAGAGTCTTTAGCTAATATCTTCTTATATTTCTATCAATTAGAGCTGCCCATGCGTCAATCCCACCTAAAACATTAACACAATTCATGTACCCTTTAGATTTAAGCCACTTACATACTGCCTGACTTCTTGTACCCGTATGACACATTACAAATATATTCTTTTCACTATCAAGTTCAGTGTATCTATTAGCAATTTGAGATAATTTGATGTGAATTGTACCTTTTATATGGGCGTGCTCTCTTTCTGTATCTTCTCTTACATCCAATATCTGTATCTTTTTATTTTCTTCTCTCAATTCATTCAGCTTATTGACGGTAATTTCGGTACTTTTATATAAATCCATTACAGTTATAATATATATTTACTGCTTAAATTTCTAGTATTTTTATTTATTAATCAAAATATAATTTGTTTAATCAATAAAAATAAGTATAAACATTTTTTTCAAGGAAATTTAAATATGTCAAAAAAAATTACTTTTTCTGCTTTTGGTAGAGATTCTTATTATCATAGAGAATGGTTTAAAAAAAATGGTTTCAAGTTTGATAGAAGTGCAAGAAAGTGGGTTGTAGAAAATTTACCAATTGAGTATGCAGAAGATTTTGCTAGTTATTGCAGAAAATATGGCCTTACTTTTGAGAGATCTGACAGAGTAATAACTGCATTTGATTATGCTGATTATTTATGGGATGGTCAAAGAGATGATTATATGAAACCAATAGATTCTGTAGAAATTCCATCTCCAAAAAATAAGATCTAGTCTCTGCTTAAATTTAAGTCTGTAAATAATATTTTATTGCTTTTAATTTTATCTGCAATTTGGGGATCAGCCTTTATTGCGATTAAAGTAAGTCTTGAATATTTTGCACCAGTAAGTGTTGCCTCTTATAGACTTATAATAGCATCTATTTTTCTATTAATTCTTTATATAATTGGTCAATATAAAACATTACTTTCAAAAAAAGATTTACTGATGTTAATATTTGTAGGAGTTGTAGGTAATTTTCTACCATTTTATCTCATTAGTTGGTCTGAACAATTTATTCAATCATCAACTGCAGGAATACTAATGGGTGTAGGACCAATATTAACTTTAGTATTATCACATTTCTTAACTAAAGATGATAAGATTAACTCTGTTAAATTAATATCAATTATTATTGGTTTTATTGGAGTTTTATTTATTTTCGAAATTGATTCTTTATTTAGCTTTCAGTCATTAAATTCACTTCAATTGATCTCAAAATTTTTAATTATCATAGCAGCTTTGGGTTATATGATTTCAAATATTGTAGCTTACAATACTCTTAAGCATATAGATTCCTTTTCAATAACTTTTTTTGCAACACTTTTTGGAGCCCTAATATCAATTCCATTTTTAATTTTCAGTGAATTCAATCAACCTTCTTATTTTAATGTTAAATCTATTCTGCCAATTTTATATTTAGGTATTTTCCCTACTGCTCTTGCTTTTCAACTTAGATATCATATAACAAAAACATCTGGCCCAGTTTTTTTATCATATGTAGCATATTTAATACCTATCTTTGCTCTAATATGGGGATTTATATTATTATCAGAAAAAATTTACTTTTCTTCAATAGTTGGAATTACTCTAATACTAATAGGGGTATTTATAGGTCGTAAAAATCAATGAGAAAAATAACTGTAGAAAGCATAAGCAACCATTAATAAGCCTATAATAACAGTTACATTGCCAGCATTAAAAAATTTCATATTATTATTCGTCCTATTTATATTTTAATTATTAACTTTTCTATTGATTTTTTATTAATCTTTCTTCAAAATGAGAACTATTATGACAGACTCTATAAAATATATACTTGAAGAATCAAAAGCACCTAAAACTTGGTATAATATTAATGCAGATTTACCAAGTCCACCGCCACCACCTTTACATCCAGGTACAAAACAACCAGCTGGTCCAGATGACTTTGCTCCGTTATTTCCTATGGGTTTAATCATGCAAGAAGTTTCAACAGAGCGTGAAATTGAGATACCAGAGCCTGTAAGAGAAATTTATAAGCAATGGAGGCCATCTCCTTTATATAGAGCTCGAAGGTTAGAAAAGTATCTAGATACACCTGCAAAAATTTATTACAAGTATGAAGGAGTAAGTCCAACAGGTAGTCACAAACCAAATACTGCTGTTCCTCAAGCCTTTTTTAACAAAGAAGAGGGTGTAAAAAAAATATTTACAGAAACTGGTGCAGGCCAATGGGGAAGTTCATTAGCCTTTGCAGGTCAAATGTTTGGAATAGATATTGAAGTTTTTATGGTTAAGGTTAGTTTTGATCAAAAACCATATAGAAAATTAATGATGCAGTCATTTGGAGGAACTTGTCATCCCAGCCCATCAGAAAAAACAGATTTTGGAAAAAAACTTTTATCAGAAGATTCAAATAATCCAGGTAGTTTAGGTATAGCAATATCAGAAGCTATTGAAGCTGTAGTTAAAAGTGAAGGTAAAGCAAAATATGCTCTTGGAAGTGTATTAGGTCATGTACTAATGCACCAAACTATTAATGGTAATGAAGCCATTCTTCAAATGGAGCATGCTGGTGATTACCCAGATATTATCGTTGGATGTACTGGAGGTGGTAGTAATTTAGCTGGATTAATGTTTCCTTTTCTAGGACAGCAATTACGTGGAGGTCAAAAAATTGATATAATTGGTTGTGAGCCCCTTTCATGCCCATCTTTTACAAAAGGAAAATATGCCTATGATCATGGTGATATGGCAAGAATGACACCATTAATTAAAATGCATACTTTAGGTTCTGATTTCTTACCTCCTGCTAACCACTCTGGAGGATTAAGGTACCATGGCATGTCCTATCATCTTAGTCATTTGTATGATCTAGGATTAATGAGAGCTAAAGCTTATGGCCAAAAAGATTGTTTTGAGGCTGGAGTAATATTTGGAAAACAAGAGGGAATCATTCCTGCTCCTGAGGGTAATCATGCCGTTAAAGGTGCAATAGATGCAGCTCTCGAATGTAAAGAAAAAGGTGAGTCAAAAACAATCTTATTTAATTTATGTGGTCATGGTCATTTTGATATGACTGCATATGACGATTATTTTAGTGGAAAATTAGCTGATGACTTTTACGATGAAGCCTCAGCAAATCAATCACTATCTCAGTTGCCTGAAATTGCATAAATTGTTTTAATATTAGAAATTTTAGTTTTTTTTTAATATAAAATCAAATATTGAATAAAATATAAAGGGAGAGATTAAATTATTTAACGCCGAAGGAGCAACGTCCCGGAAACTCTCAGGCAAAAGGACCTTTATAATTAATATCTGAAGATCAATCTAGATCAACAGAAGGGTATGAAAGATCGTGAATGGTAGATATTTGGCCTTTCTTTGGTACTAGACCCTACAATCAAGATGCTAAAAACTTAATTGCACCATCTACTGATCATTTAAGTATAGAAAACATCGAGATATTTAGAAAAAATAATTACTGGAATTATCTTAAAATATTAAACCCTGTCGGACAATTAAAAGAAAAAGATTCATTATTAGAGGCAAAATCCCATTTTAATGAAATGAAAGATAATGATGTAATCAAAAAAGATAACTTATTACATTTTTATATTTATCAAATTGAATTAAACATTCATTCCCAATTAGGTTTCTTATGTTTAGCTTCTATAAAAGATTTTGAAAAAAAAATCATAAAACCTCATGAAAAAATTTATGAAAATAGAAAAATTGAAAGAGCAGATCAAATGATGAATTTAAATACACAAATTGGCCCAATATATGCTGCCTATCCAGAAGAAAAAAATATACACGATCTACTTTTACCTCAAATAGCAAAGCCACCATCATACGATTTTGAGAGTTTTGATAATTCTGTTCATAGATTATGGTGTGTAAATGATATTAAATTTATTGAAAAACTAAAAAGTTTAATGAAAAATGTAAATGCAATTTATATTGCTGACGGTCATCATAGAATGGGTGCAATGCAACACATTAATAAACAAAATTCATTGAATGAAAAATTTATGATAGCTGCTTTTCCATCTAATGAGACAAAAATTTTTGATTATAACAGAGTAATAAAAGATTTGAATGGTCTTTCAAAAGTTGAATTTATCAAAATTTTATCTAATGATTTTAAAGTAGAGAAAAAAAACTACGCATACAAACCAACAAAAAAACATGAATTTGGAATGTATCATGAAAAACAATGGTATGTCGTAGAATTTATTGGATCCATTGAAAGTAATAATTTTGTTGATGCTCTTGATATTAATATATTAAATAATTTTTGTTTAACTAAAATATTGAATATAAAAGATGTAAATAACGATGAAAGAATTCGATTTATCGCTGGTTGCCATGGTCTAAGTGCTTTAGAAAAAAAAGTTAATGAAAATCTTGATAGCGTAGCTTTTTCTATCTTTCCATCTGAAATAACAGATGTTATTAGAGTTGCTGATAACAATTTAACTATGCCACCTAAATCTACATGGTTTGATCCGAAACCACTTGATGGATTAGTGGTATATGAATTTGAATAATTTTGAAAAAACCTAATAAAAAACCTAATAACCCTAATTTTTCAAGTGGTCCATGTGCAAAAAGACCTGGATGGAAAATTGAAAATTTAATTAACGCTAATACGGGCAGATCCCATAGATCAGGTGAGGCAAAATTAAAACTTAAACTTGTTATTGATAAATCTAAGGAGTTATTAAATTTACCAGATGATTATGTTGTAGGTATCATGCCAGGCTCTGACACTGGAGCTTTAGAAGCTTCAATTTGGTCTTTGATAGGTGAAAGAGGTGTAGATATTCTTGCGTGGGAAAACTTTGGAAAAGACTGGATACAAGATGTTGTAAAGCAACTCAAAATATCAAATCTAAATGTGCATGATGTTAATTATGGCCAATTTCCTGATATAACAAAAGTTAATTTCCAAAATGATGTGATTTTTACTTGGAATGGAACCACTTCAGGAGTTAAAGTTCCTAATGCTGAATGGATACCTGATAATAGAGAAGGTTTAACCATTTGTGATGCTACTTCAGCAATTTTTGCTATGCCTATTGATTATAAAAAGTGCGATGTTCTGACCTGGTCTTGGCAGAAAGTGCTTGGCGGTGAAGCTGCACACGGAATGATAGCAATGTCACCAAGAGCACTAAATAGATTAGAAAATTTTAAACCTTCGTGGCCGATACCTAAAGTTTTTAGAATTGCAAATAATAATAAAATTATAAAAGGTATTTTTGAAGGCAGTACAATTAATACACCTTCTATGATTTGTGTTGAAGATGCTTTAGATGGACTTAATTGGGCAGAAAAAAATGGTGGATTAAATTTTTTATTAGATACTTCAATGAATTCATTTGATCTAATACACGAATGGATTCAAAATAATGATTGGGTAACTTTTTTGTCTGAAAATAAAAATAGAGAATACTTATCAAATACTGGTATTACATTTAAAATTTGTGAAAACTGGTATTTATATAAAAGTGAAGATGATCAAAGATTAATTGTAAAAGAAATTTGTAAATTATTATCCAACGAAAATGTTGCTTTTGATATTAATGGTTATGCAAAAGCCCCACCTTCTTTTAGGGTATGGGCTGGTGGAACTGTTGAAACAAATAATATTAAGCTATTATTACCTTGGTTAGAATGGGCATATTTTGTTGTGAAAGAAGCTCATGCCTAAAGTTCTAATATCTGATGCAATGGATAATGTTGCTGAAAAAATACTTGCATCAAATAATATTGAAGTTGATGTTAAAACTGACTTTACAGCAGAAGAGCTTATTAAAAATATTCAAAATTATGATGGATTAATTGTTCGATCTGCAACAAAAGTAACAAAAGAGTTAATAGATAATGCTAAAAATTTAAAAATAATTGGCAGAGCAGGTGCTGGTGTAGATAATATTGACTTGAACTCAGCTAAAGCAAAAAATATTATTGTAATGAATACACCTGGTGGTAATACAAATGCTACAGCAGAACACACTTTAGCTCTACTTTTATCTTTATCTAGAAAAATTTCTAAAGCTGATTTAACTACACACAAAGGAGAGTGGGCTAAGAAAAAGTTAAAGGGTAACGAAATCAGAGGAAAAAAAATAGGAATTATTGGGTTTGGTAATGTTGGTAGAAGGTTTGCTGAGATGTGCCATTTATTGGGACTTAAAATTATGATTTTTTCAAAAACATTTGATCAAGTTAAGGAAAAATTCCCAGAATATGTTTCATGTGATCTTAATGAAATTTTAAAAGAATCAGACATAGTTAGCTTTCACTGTAAACCTAATCCTGATGGATCTTCAATAATTAACGCTAAAGAAATTAGTATAATGAAAAATAATGTTTTAATTATTAACACAGCAAGAGGTAATCTTGTATCTGAAATAGATTTATGTGATGCAATTAAAAATAATAATATTGGTGGAGTTGCATTAGATGTTTTTGCGGAAGAACCTGCTAATAATAATAGACTGTTTGGTTTAGAAAATGTATTACTTACTCCACATATAGCAGCATCAACTGTTGAAGCTCAAATTATTGTGGCTGAAATGATTGCAAATCAGTTTGTTGATTATTTTTTAGATAATAAAATTAATAATTCTGTTATTTAATAAAAAGTTCAGTGAGACTTTCCATATAGTTTGAAGGATTGGACAATACATTTCCATCTAAGATGTTTGCTTGATCTAATATAATCTGTGAAATTTTTTTATGATCAAAATTGCTTAAATTTTGAGATATTTTTACAATCATTGGGTGTTTGGCATTGATTTCTAAAATTTTTTTTGAATCAGGGGTTTTTTGATTGTGCATTTTCATCAATTTTTCCATATTGATATCCATACCTGACTCTTCAGCAACCAATAATACTGGACTTTTAGTTAATCTACTTGAGATAATTACATCTGATATTTTATCTTTAAGCTCTTCCTTTAATAGTATTGATAAATCATTGATTTTACTATCTATTTTTTTAGCAGAATCTTTATCATTATCTTTTTTCTCTCCAACTTTAGTTAAGTCAACTTTTCCTTTAGAGATAGATTTAAATTCATAATCTTTGTATTTACCAATATTTTGAAGCCAAAATTCGTCTACCGCATCAATCATAAATAAAACAGGCACTTTTTTATCTGTAAATACCTCTAATTGCGGTGAATTTTTAATATGATCTTTGTCCGTATTTGCAAAATAATAAATATCTTTCTGGTCTTTAACCATTTTTTCTACATATGTATCTAATGACATGAACTCACTGTTTATTGAATTTTCAAATCTTAATAAATTTAATATTTTTTCATGATGATCATTAAACTCATAAAGACCCTCTTTTATGACAGCTCCAAAATTTTTCCAAAAATCTAGAAATTTATCATTATCTTTTTTTGCTAAAGCACCTATTTCATTTAATACTTTATTAGTTATTCCTTTTTTAATTTTTTCAATTACTGGATTATTTTGTAACATTTCTCTACTAATATTTAGAGAAATATCTTGTGAATCAACAACTCCAGGAACAAATCGTAGCCAATTAGGTATGATTTCGTCACACTCATCTGATATAAAAACTTTTTGAACATATAATTTGATTTTATTTTTTCTTTCTGAATTAAATAAATCCATAGGCTGATTTGTCGGAATATATAAAAGTGCTTTATAATTTATGACGCCTTCAGCATTATAATGAATGGTTTTAAGAGGTTGATCGAAATTAAATGATATGTTGTTATAGAATTGTTTATAATCTTCATCCTTTACATCTTTTTTATCTTTAAGCCAAAGAGGGTCACCTTCATTAATTTTTTCTTCTTTTTCTTTTGAATTATCAAGATCATCTAAAATAATTGGAAAAGGAATATAGTTTGAATATTTTGTAATTATTGATCTTAATCTAAAAGAATCTAAAAATTCATCAGCATCTTTTTTTAATAATAGTTTTATTTTAGTTCCACGATTTTCATTTTCAATTTTTTCTATTGAATAATTTTCTTTACCATTTGACTTCCACAAATAACTATCTTTTTCTTCTGCTCCTTTTGAAATAACTTCTACAGTATCGGCAATCATATAGGATGAATAAAAGCCAACACCAAATTGACCAATTGCCGAAACATCAGTTTCTTTTTTATTCTTCATGGCTTCCATAAATTTAGAAGTTCCTGATCTTGCAATTGTACCTAGATTATCAATTAATTCTTGTTCCGACATGCCTATGCCGTTATCCTGAATTTCTATAAATTTTTTCTTTTTTGAAACACGAACATTAATTTTTAGATCTTTGTCACCACCTAAAATATTTTTTTTTGATAAAGATTGATATCTTAATTTCTCACATGCATCAGCAGAATTAGAAATTAACTCCCTTAAAAAAATTTCCCTTTCACTATAAAGAGAATTAGCTACTAAATCTAAGAGCTTACTGACTTCTGCTTGAAAACTGTGATTTTTTGCCATTTTTTCTATCATTTAAAATGATTTAAGCACTCATAATTATTATTCAATAGGTTTCAATAAATTTTTGCCATAATTAACGTTAATAAGCATAAATTATGTTATTAAACAAATTTATGTCAGTTGATAATTTTCTTAAATTTTTATGTATTTTATTTATATTTATCTTAGCCTGTACTTCAAATCAGCAGATCAATACTGCAGACTCATGTATAATTTTTGATCAAAAGAAAAATTGGTACAAGTCTACTAAAAAATCTTATGACAATTGGAACACGCCCATTGCTTTACAACTAGCAATAATCAATCAAGAATCATCATTCAGGCAATTTGCAAAACCTGAGAGAAAAAAAATATTTGGTATTATTCCTACATCAAGACCTTCTACAGCTTTTGGATATGCTCAGGTAACCAACCCTACATGGGATTGGTATAAAACAAAAACAGGAAATAAAAATGCCTCTAGAGCAAATTTTGCAGATGTTACAGATTTTATAGGATGGTATACAACACAAAGTGAAAAGTTAGTAGGTATATCTAAAAATGATTTTTATAATCAGTATTTAGCTTATCATGAAGGTCAAGGTGGTTGGAAAAAAGAAACATACTTAGATAAAAAATGGTTAATTGAAGTTGCTAAAACTGTTGAAAGAAATGCAAAAATGTATAACAATCAATTAAAAGAGTGTGAAGCAAATTTAAATAAGAAAGGTTTTTTTGGAATTTTCTAATGGTTGTTTCAAATAGCATTAATCAAATGTATGAAGAAATGAAGACTTGGAGACAAGATCTTCATCGTATCCCAGAAATTGGTTTGGAAGAATATCAAACATCTAAATATATAAAATCTAAACTATCTGAATTTAATATAGACTTTAAAGATGGTTATGCAAATACTGGTATTGTTGCTCATATAAAAGGTTCTAAAGGCAATAGTGATAAATCAATTGGTCTCAGAGCTGATTTTGATGCTTTACCAATGCCTGAAAAAAATAATTTTGATCATAAATCTACAAATGATGGCATGATGCACGCTTGTGGACACGATGGTCACACATCTATGCTTTTAGGAGCAGCTAAATATTTAAGTGAAAACAATGACTTTGATGGAAATGTGTATTTCATTTTTCAACCAGGTGAAGAAGGTTTTGCCGGTGGTCAAAAAATGATTCAAGATGGAATGTTTGATGATTTTAAAATTGATGAAGTGTATGCTTTACATAATTGGCCTGAATTACCTATTGGCACAATTGGTGTAAATAAAGGACCTATGATGGCAGCAGTTGATGAATTTGATATTATTGTAAATGGAAAAGGAGGACATGCAGCAATTCCTCAGCTTGCTATAGACCCTGTAGTTATAGCATCACAAATTGTCTTATCTATTCAAACAATTATTAGCAGATCTACTGATCCTGTTGATAAAGCTTTAATTAGTATTACTAAAATTAATGGTGGTACAGCTTATAATGTTATCGATGATAGTGTAAAAATGGGCGGCACTATTAGAACTTTTAAACCTGAAACCAGATCTTTTTTTGAAAAAAAAATAAATGAAATTGCCTCTGGTATAGCTAAGGCAAATGGAGCTGAAGCCAAAATTGAATTTCATTTAACTAATAAATATCCCCCAACTATAAACTCAAAAAAAGAAAGTGAGTTTGCAGCTAATGTAGCAAAAAAAATATTTGGTGACGAAAAAGTAAACACCGAAATTGATCCTTCTATGGGAGGTGAAGATTTCTCCTATTTACTAGAAAAAAAACCAGGCTCTTATCTTTATATTGGCCAAGGCGATGCAAATCATAAAGCTCATCTTCATACAACTAAATATGATTTTAATGATAATTTATTACCAATAGGAGTTAATTATTGGGTTGAGCTTGTAAAAGAATACTTTTCAAAATAAATCCAAGCAAAATGATAAATCTTATTGCTATTTTTACGATAGTAAAATTTCGCATAAAAGAATTTACAAACGAATATCATTATTCAATATTAGCACCACTGACATCTAATTTACTTTTTGTTATTATTTTTTCAACAATTGATAGATTTTATTCTTTATCGAATGACAATATATCATTTATTGAATTTTTAATACCTGGTTTAATCATTATGGTTGTAGCTCAGGAAAGTTTTGATAATCCATCTGTATCGATGATAAACAGTAAACAGATTGGCTCATTTGATGATTTTCTAGTAGCTCCTCTTTCTCGTGTAGAAATATTTGTGGCATATTTAATTTCTCAAATTTTTATTGGATTATTTATTGCCATTATAAATTTTTTAATTTTATCATATTTTATTTCATATAATTATTTTTCAATTTTTAATTTCATTTATTATCTTTTATTAGTAATAATTTTTTTTACATCTATTGGCTCATTAGTAGGATTGTTAGCATATAGATGGGATACACAAAGTACTGTTTCAAATTTTTTTATAAGTCCTATCAACTTCCTATCTGGAACTTTTTTTCCCATCAACGCTTTACCTGAAGATATCAAATATTTTTTTTTATATAACCCTTATTATTATGTAATAACTTATTTTAGAAATTCATTTTATATTAAATCTGATGTAAACTTATATATTAATACACTAATTTTTATTTTTGTTTTTAGCTTTTTTTTATTTACAGCGTATGTATTTTACAGAGGGTATAGAGTTGTTAAATAATAGATAATTAATTTTTTTTTACATTTTGCCAAATTTTATTGTATTCATTAATTGTAATTTTATTTAAATTAAAATTTTCTTTTTTTGTATATTCTTCAAGTTTTTTCCATCTTGTTTTAAATTTTTTATTTGATTTTTTTAAAATAGACTCTGGGTCTAATTTTAATTTTCTTGAAACATCTAGGGTTGCAAAAATCAAATCACCTAATTCTTCTTTTATTCTTTTTTTATTATTATTTTTAATTTCAATCTTTAATTCATCAATTTCTTCATAAACTTTATTTAAAGCCTCTTTATTGTTTTTGTATTCAAAACCTACAGATGCAACCTTTTTTTGAATTTTATTTGCTTCTTGAAGTGCTGGCAAGGTTACAGGTATGTTATCAAGAATTGATAAATCTTCTTTATTTTTTGAATTTTCCCACCATAATTTAAATTCTTTCATATTTTTAAATTTTTTATTTTTAAATACATGAGGATGTCGTGCAATCATTTTGAATGTTATTGTTTTAACAACATCATTAAAGTTAAATTTCTTCTTTTCAGATGCTATTTGAGAAATATAAATAACTTGAAATAGTAAATCTCCAAGCTCTTCCTTTAATTTATCGAAGTTTTTATTATATACTTGCTCTGCTACTTCATAAACTTCCTCAATTGTATGTGGAATTATTGTCTCTATAGTCTGTTTTTTATCCCAAGGGCAACCTTTTTGAGGATCCCTGAGTTTTTTCATTACATTAAGTAATTTTTGAATTTCTGTTTTTCCCATAAAAAAAGCCCTCTTAAATAAGAGGGCTAATTATATATATTTAGAAATTATCTTCTAGCTAACCAGTATAAAATACCAAGTACGATAATTCCAGTTAAACCATTTCCTCCAAGAGAAGAAACTAGACTTGAAATATTATCAACGACAGCAGTACCTATAAATGGAACTGCAGGGCCAAAAATGATTCCTAGTACTACACTTAGTGGAATTACCACAAGTGCTACGTCCATTACCCCTCTTAGAAAATTTTTTGCTGAATCCATCATTGCTTAACTCCTTTTTTTAAAGAAATTCTATCTACTACGATTATATAGCCAAATTATTACAGCTATTGAGATTAACCCAACTAACCCTTGGCTACCTAATTGAGCAGATAGTGCCGTGATGTTTCCTAGGATTGAAACACCTAAAAAAGGAACCCCAGCCCCAAAGATAATTTCGAGAACTACAGCTGCTGCAATTACCATCAAACCTAATTCAGCTATTTGCCTCAACCAATTCTTTACAGTATCAAATATACCCATAATTAACTCCTCGAACTTTTAGTTCATCACGTTACTTAAGCGTGTCTTAAGTTGGGTTCCCTTTATATTTTTTAACTTCATCATTAATCATATAATTTTATTATTTATTAAATAATTGAAAAATAAAGATTATTTCTTGTTAAATTTTAATTTTTTTTTATGAATCGTAAAAAATCCTTATAATACTTTATAAGTTATTGATATATATATATTATTACCTAAAAATACTATTAAATTTAATTAATATATATATTAAATACAAGCTAACAAAAATGGCAGAATATATAGTTAAATCTATAATTAATGTTTTTTGAGCTGAAAATTCGTTGAAAAACCTAGAAAATATTAGACCTAAAGTTTGTAAAACTGATGTCATAGTAATCACTGTAAATAAATCATAATTTTTTTTTGGAGATTTATATACAAGAATTAAACCAATAAATAAAACTCCTGAAATTGCAGCACCAATATTTCTAAGCCAAGCTATATTGGTTTTATCTGCTCTAGTAATTTCTGCAAAAAAATTTGGTGTTAAAAAAAACACCAATCCATATAATAAAGAGAAAATAGATATAGCAATTAGGCTTTTTCTTATCATTATTAAATTCTAGCTTAATTTATTTAAATATCTATAGCTTTATTAAGATAGTATAATATTTTAATTTATATAAATATGCAAAAATGTTCAAATTTATAATAGTTATCTTAGTAATAGTAGTCATTTTAATTATTCTAAGATCGAGATCTTCAAAAACAAAGAATATAAGCTCAAAAAACTACAGATTAATAATAATTTCTATTTTGGTTTTAGGGCTATTAATTTTAATAGCAACTTCAGGTAGATTTATTTTACCACAATTGCTTCAATTTATAAAAATAGGTATTCCTTTATTAACCAAGTTTATAGGTATTTAATTATGTTGTTTGATAAATCAGATTTACCCATGACTTCTGACATGATTGAATTTTGGAAAGATAATGGATATTTAATAATTGAAAACTTCAAAACTAATGAAGAATGTGATGAATTGATTAGAAGGTCAAAAGAACTAATTGAAGAACAGGATTTTAATAATCAGCAATCTGTTTTTGATACTATTAGTCAAGCACACAACGATGATAATTATTTTTTAGATTCAGGCGATAAAATTCGTTTTTTTTTTGAAGAAAAAGCCAATCTAAGTGAAAATAATATAAAAACAAATAAACAATACATTGTAAATAAAATAGGTCATGCATTGCATGAATTAGATGAAAAATTTATAAAATTTTCAAAAAATGAGGATCTTGATAAAATTGCAAAAGCAATTGGTTTTAAAGATCCGCTTTTATTACAATCAATGTATATTTTTAAACAACCAAAAATAGGAGGCGAAGTAGTATGTCATCAGGATTCTACATTTTTAATAACTGAGCCTGAGAGCACTGTTGGTTTTTGGTTTGCTTTAGAAGATGCAAACAGAGAAAATGGTTGTTTACAAGTTGCGAGTGGAGGTCATAAAGGACCATTACGCAAATTATTTAAAAGAGAAAACAATAAAATGAAAATGGAGGATCTATCTAATGAGCCATTTCCAGAAACTGACACCTTTGTTGAGGTAAAAAAAGGGAGTCTTGTTTTACTTCATGGTAGACTACCACACTATTCTTGTGAAAATAAAAGTCCAAATTCAAGACATGCTTATACTTTGCATGTTATAGACGGTAAGACAAAGTATTTAGATTATAATTGGCTCCAGAGACCAAACCTGAAATTATCTGGTTTCAAAAATGCCTAAAAAAATAATATTAGACTGTGATCCTGGTCATGATGATGCAGTAGCGATTATGCTTGCAGCAGCCTCTAAAGAAATTGAAATTCTAGGCATAACTTGTGTTGGTGGTAATGTGGGTTTAGATAATACCGTTAATAATGCTCTGAAAGTTTGCACTTTAATTGAAAGGACTGATTTAAGAGTATTTTCTGGAGCCAAAAAACCAATTCATTATGATTTGTTCACAGCTGAATACGTACATGGCAAAACTGGTTTAGATAAAAAAGGCGATCCTATTGAAGTTAATTCTAATTATAAAGTTCAGGAACAAGATGCCATTGATTTTATTATAGAAACTTGTAAAACTTCTAATGATCAAATTTATTTATGCCCCACGGGACCTTTGACTAATATTGCTTTAAGTTTTCAAAAAGATCCATCAATAAAGAAAAAAATTAAAGAAATAGTTTTTATGGGCGGTGCAGCAATGTGTTTAGGTAACACAACTCCATCTGCAGAATTTAATATATTTGTTGACCCTCATGCTGCAAACATAGTTTTAGGTACAGGAATTCCAATGACTATGATGGGTTTAGATGTAACTCATCAAGTTAATGTAAATAGAAATATTATGAATTATATGGAAGAAAATAATAATAAAAGTTCTAAATTTTTTAGTGAGCTAATGGAATTTTATACAATTTTCCATAAAGAATTATATGAAACAGAAGATACACCTCTTCATGATCCGTGTGTTATAGCATATTTATTAGATCCCAGTATATTTTCAGGAAAATTAGTTAACGTTACAGTTGAAGAAAGCTCTGAACTGACAAGAGGTGAGACAGTTGTAGATTGGCTTGGAGTAACAAAAAGAAAGCCAAATTGTTTTGTAATGGACAAAGCTGATGATAAAAAGTTTTTTCAACTACTTAAAAATAAGTTTGCAAATTTACCTTAAGAATTAAATTTTTTTGAAATTTTTCCTGCTAATAATGTGTTGTTGATAATTAAAGCAGTATTGGCTTCAAGTGTTTTATTATTAGAAAGGGCATTAATCTCTGCAATTAAAAAAGGTGTTACATCTTTACCTCTTATGTGATTTAATTTAGCTTTTTCAATTGACTGGTTTATCCAATTTTCAATTAAGCTTTTCTCAATTGAAAATTTTTTTGGTACTTTATTAAAAATTAAAACAGAAGAATTGTGGTTTGTTTCTTCTATAAGTTTTAAGTAATTAGCTATATCATCAATATTTTGAAAATTTTGATCGACAGCATATATTGTTTCATCATACCAAAAACCTGGCATGTAATCTGATTGGTATGAAATTCTTGGTATGCCATATGTTTCAAGTGTCTCAAAAGTTTTCTCTAAATCTAAAATTGATTTGGCACCACTAGATATAACAAACATTCTATTTCTACTAAGTTCATTTAGGTCTGCAGAAATATCACTGTTATTTTCTGAGCCCAGATGAACACCACCAATTCCACCAGTTGCAAAAAATTTTATACCAACTTTAGAGGCTATATTTATGGTTGTGGCCACTGTTGTTGCTGCATTATGTTTTTGAAAAAGTGAAAGCGCAATATTGTGCAAAGAAACTTTTTCCACATTTTCAGATGTTCCTAACAATTCTATTTCATTATCATTTAATCCAATTATAATTTCACCATTTATAATACCTATTGTTGCTGCTACACTCCCACTATCTTCAACTGCTTTAATTGACTCCTTAGCAACATTTATATTCTCTGGATAGGGCAACCCATGACTGATTAGAGTGCTTTCTAAAGCTACAATAGATTTATTATTATCTAAAGCTTCTTGTACTTTTGGATGTACCTTAATTTCTTTTGAAAGCATTTTATTTTTCAGATTTATACATAATTTTATTATTTATTTTTTTAATTGATTTAAAGTTTAGATTAATTTTTCTGTTTTTGCTTTTAGCATATAATGTACCTGCTGCAACTGCAAGTGATAGGGCGCTATTCATTTCATGTTTTTTCGATTTATAATAAATATAAGTACCAGTCATCACATCTCCGGCACCATTTTCATTAACAGCCTTTACTTTAGGTGGTTTGCATGAGATAAAATTCGCTGCCTCATACCCATATGTTTTTTTATCCGCGTTTGATACAATTATATTAATATAAGGATTTAGATTAATAATTTTCATAATTGATTTCTTTATATTTCTTATTTTGCTAAGTGAATATAGTTCTTCTTTATTTAATATAAGACAATTAATTTTTTTTATAATTTTTTTTACTTTGTAAATTTTAAAAAGGGATGTCCCACAAATTGTAATATGATTTTTCTTAAAATTTTGGCTAACAACTGATTGAATAAACTTTTCCGAAAAGTTTAAATCTAATACAATATATTTATTGATAAATTTAAGATTAGTTATTTTAGTAAATTTTTCATAGGCATCAGTATTTGCTATTCCTAATTCAAATTTTTTATATTTGTTAACGAGAACACCGTAATATCTTTTTTCAATTTTTTTATTAAGTGGAAGAAAATCTATTTTATATTTTTTTAAGTATTTTATAGTTTCTTTATCAGTCATTAATGAAAAAAAACTTACATTTTCATGATTAGAGATCATTCTTGCAACATTATGTGCCACACCACCATAACTTTCTTTATGTTTTACTGGGTTTGTTCTATATTTGATCAGATCATTTTTTAATTCAAATACATAATCATGATGAACAGCACCAAAGCATATAAAATTATTTTTAATTTTCTTCATATAAATATATATAACTAATATGTCAGTTTTTGATGAACAGCCACCTATAATTAACGTTTCTGCTTTTTCCCATTGGTTAAAAAAAAACTATTCTTTTTTTAAATCAAAAAATATTAAATTATCACGTCTTAACAGTGAAAGAGATATCAATTTATTAATAAAAGGAGTGGGTAAAAAACAATACGTTGTCAAAATTTCAAATCCAAAAGAATCTTTAGCTCAGCTTGAGTATCAAGATTTATTAATCAATCATTTAAGACTAAACATTAAGTTAATGAAAATATATCCAAAAATTTTACATAAAAAAATTTTATTTTACATAGATAGAAATAAAAGAAGATGTGCTGTTAGAGTTCTTACTTACATAGATGGCAATATGTATGCAAAATCCAAAAATAGTGACCATACTGAAAAGTCTTTAGGTAAATTATTGGCTCTTCAATCTAATCAGTTAAAGAGCTTTATTAAAAACCAAGCGATTAGAAAATTCGAATGGGATCCTTCTGATATTAGGTGGACTAAGAAATTTATAAATTTATTTAAAGGTGTCAATAAAAATATAATTATAAAAACAATAAATGAGCATGAGAAGTTTGTTTTTAAAAATATAAAAAATTTAAAACATGCTGTTACTCATGGTGATCCAAATGATTATAATATTGTTGTAAAAAAAGAAAAAATAATTGGCTTTATTGATTTTGGTGACTCAATTTATGCACCTGTCATAAATGATTTAGCAATATCTCTTTCATACGCATTGATGCGTACTAAAAATTTCTATAAAAGTCTCAAAAATATTGTTGGCAATTACAATGAGTTTTACAAACTTAGTGATCAAGATATTTATTCTCTATTTGGTTTAATAAAGTCGCGTTTGGTAATTACTATAGTAATGGCAGCTAAACAACGTAAAAAATATCCTGATAATAAATATCTAAGCATAAGTGAAAAAAATGCATGGGATTTAATTTACAGTCTTAATAAGATTGATCCATATTTTTTTATAGCTGTAATGAGAGATATTTGTAACTTAGAACCAATTTCTAATTTTAGTAAAAAATTACAATTATTTAAAAGTCAGCAATTTGGCAATTTATTTGATTTTGAACTAAGCAATGTAAATAAAAAAATAGTTAATTTTGATAAAAGTAGTTTTTTACTTAAAACAAATCCCTCAAATAAAAAACTAGATAACTTAGTTGGAAAATTTCTACAAAAAGACATTGGCATTGGATTATATAAAGAGAAAAGAAAAGTTTATAAGAGTAATCATTATATTTCTTCTCTTAACCCATTAAAAAGAAGAGATGTCCATCTAGGTATTGATATTTTTGCTGAAGAAAATACACCAATTAAGTCGCCTTTAAATGGCAAAGTTATAATTTTGCATAATAATAATTTCAAATATGATTATGGTCCTACAGTTATCTTAGAACACAAAATTAATAATTATAAATTTTTTACTTTGTACGGTCATTTATCTAAAAAATGTTTAAAAAAACTTAAGATTGGCCAAATTATCAAAAAAGGTCAATGGATTGGTGACATTGGAAACTATAAAGTTAATGGTAATTGGTCACCTCATTTGCATTTTCAAATTATGACATCACTTCTTAATGAAGTAAATAATTTTCCTGGTGTTGGTGAAGAATATTTACTTAATATTTGGGAGCAGATTTCACCTGATCCAAATATTATCTTACAAATTCCTGAGTCCCTTTTCACTAATAGAGTTAAAAAAGAAAAAATTTTATTAAAAAGAAAAAAAAATATTGCTCGCAATTTATCTATTTCATATCGAGAGCCTCTGCATATGCTTGAAGCAAAAGACCAATTTTTTTATGATGAGCATGGAAGGAAGTATCTTGATTGTGTAAATAATATTTCTCATGTTGGTCATTCAAATAAACTTGTTCATGATGCTCTAGTCTCACAAAATCTAAAATTGAATACCAATACTCGTTACCTTTATAATATAATAAATGAATATAGTGATAGATTGTTAAAAACTTTTCCAAAACAACTAAACAAAATATTTTTTGTTTGCACAGGATCTGAAGCTAACGATTTAGCTCTTCGAATTGCTAAAAACTATACTAAAGCTCAAAATGTATTAGTAATGGATAATGCCTATCATGGACACACTAAATCATTAATTGATTTAAGCCCATATAAATTTAATAGTAAAGGTGGAGAAGGCAAAAAAGATTATGTTCATGTTTTAAGAATGCCTGATGAAATAAGAGGCAAATGGACAAAGCAAAATAATAAATGGATCAATAAATATATTGATGAGGCGAAAGAAATAATAAAGAAAAACTTTAATAAGAATAATTCATTATCTGGTTTTTTCTTTGAGAGTATTTTAGGTTGTGGTGGTCAGATAGAATTACCTAAAGGGTATTTAAAAAATATTGTTAAGTTAGTGAGACAAAAAAATGCACTTTGTATTGCAGATGAGGTACAAACTGGTTTTGGAAGAGTCGGCAGTAATTTCTGGGCATTTGAAGAGCATGAAATTGTCCCTGACATAGTTACTCTTGGAAAACCAATGGGTAATGGCCATCCTATTGCAGCTGTTATTACAACTAAAAAAATTGCTGATACTTTTAATAATGGAATGGAATATTTTAATTCATTTGGAGGTAATCCCGTTTCTTGCGCAGTAGGAAATGCTGTTTTAGATGTAATGGAAAAAGATAATTTACAAAAAAATTCAAAAATTGTGGGTGATTATTTTTTAAAAAAACTTAGAAATATTCAAAAAAAATTTCCAAATTATATTAGTAAAATTAGTGGCAAAGGTTTGTTTATTGGTATTGATTTAATTATTAATGGAAATTTTTTATTGCCTAATCCAAAATTAGCAACAAAGTTGATTAACAGTTTAAGATTAAAAGGCATACTATTGAGTACTGATGGTCCTTATAATAATGTAATTAAAATAAAACCCCCTTTAGTTTTTAATAAAGATAATGTTAATTTTGTTTGTAGTGAAATTGATAAATTTTTAATTAATGAATACAAAAAATAAACCATAAAAAAGCATCAAGAAACCTATTACATTATCAATATAAAACCAAACTTTTTGAGATTTGATATATTGAGATAAAAAATTTGAAAAATAGCCAAGACTAAAAAAAAATACAAAACTTGCAAATATAGCACCTAAGCCAAAGTATAATTTACTATCAAAATTTACTGAAATAGACCCAAGTAATATTACTGTATCTAAATACACGTGAGGATTAGCATAAGTGATGGCCAATGTAGTCATTAAAACTTTTGTAAAACTCGCTTCATTAAATTCTTTATTATTAATTACATGATTTCTTGATTTTTTAATTTTATTAACTCCATATAAAATTAGCCAAATTCCTCCAACTAACTTCATAATAGTTATCACGGATGGATTTAAACTTAAAATATTGTTCGAAAGATAGATTCCACATACAATAAGCAGACTATCTGATAAACTGCAAATTAAAACGACTATTAATATAAAGTTTTTTTTTAGCCCTTGATTAATGACATATAAATTCTGGGGACCTATAGCAATAATTAAAGATGAACCTATTATAAACCCTTGAATAAAATCAGATATACTCATATTGTCAAAAACTTAAATTAAACTATTTTATTTTTATGCGATTTATATCAACTATAACATTTATTATTTTATTCTCCACATCTCTTCTAGCTGAATTACTAAAACCAACGCCTGAAATTAATCCTGAAGAAGTAGTTAAAATTCAACTATCTTCATTAATGAATAATAATGAGCCATATTTAAATGCTGGTATTGAGCAAACTTGGGAATTTGCTCATCCTTCCAATAGGGCATTTACTGGACCAATTCAGAGATTCACACAAATGATGTATGCTCCGTCTTATGCTGTAATGCTAGATCACAAAAAACATGATATTATTGAAGTAAAACTAGATAAAAATATTGCATATTTTTTTATAGAATTAACATCTATTGATGGAAAAATGTTTGGCTTTAAATGGACATTAGAAAAAGTAAAGGAAGAGGGGGGATTTAAAGACTGTTGGATGACTACTGCCGTATCAACTCCAATGCCCCTTTCAACTTCATCTTAATGTGCGGTAGATTTGCCAGTTATAAAAATCTTAATAAATTAAAAAATATATTTAACATTACAAATTCTGATTTTAATATCACACAATCTTATAATATTTCACCTGGACAGAATGTTAATATTATATTGAACTATAAATTAGAAAATTATCTCTTAGAATCTAATTGGGGATATACTTTTATAAATAGTAATACTCAAAACAAACAAATGGTAATTAATAGTAGAATTGAAACTATTAATTCTAAACTTCTTTTTAAGGATTCATTTTTAAAAAGAAAATGCATTATTCCAGCTAATGGTTACTTTGAGTGGAGTAAAAAAGAAGGAGAAAAAAAACCATACTTAATTAAATTAGGTGATGGTGAATTAATTTATTTTGCTGGTGTATGGAGAAAAGAAAAATATAATGCTGATAAACGAAGAGTATTTTCTATAATTACTAAAGTGGCAAATAAAAAAATAAATGAAATTCATCATAGAATGCCAGTAGTTTTAAATGCAAATAACGCTCAAGATTTTTTAGAAGCTAAGAATAATAATTTAATTTTTGATAACTTTGAAGATGTTGATTTAAATTTCTCTGAAGTATCAAAGTATGTCAATAACCCAAAAAATAATGATGAAAAATGTATAACAACAATAAATTAGTAATAGCAAATTAATATTTTTTTGTTATTAAATAGTTATGAATATTTTTCAAAAAAATGAATTTTGGTTATTAATTTTTTCTATCGGACTATTATATTGGTTATTTAACCCATCTGTATTAATGACTTTAATAATGATAGTACCTTTGCTTTTGGCAACTAATGTTAAAAAATAATCATTAAACATTGATATTTGCAGCACCATAACTAATTTAAATATAATGAATTATAAAATTATCAACTCATGCTTTATACTGATTGCTATTTCATATATGGCCATAGCTGGTATATTTGCTTATAAAACCTTTTATTATGATCCTAAAAATGAGTGGAAGTTAGTATCTGATGAAAATGAGAATGTTTATGTAGCAAAGAATAGAGGTGAGGATATTTGTTTTCTTTATACAAATACTTCAAATATGATTGATGGAAAATGGGTTAAAACTCACTGCGATAACTAGTAATGAATTATAGAATTGCTCAAATATGTATTATTTTGTCTGCTCTTTCAACTTTTATCATCGCCGGAATATATGCTTACAAGACCTTATATTATGATCCCAAAAATGAATGGCAACTAATTTCTGATGTTAAAAATCACGTTTATATAGTGAAGAATAGAGGTGAAGATATTTGCCATTACTCTAGTGATGCGATTACTAACAATGGAACTGGCAATACTGGCATTACTGGAAAATGGCTTAAAACTAAATGTGACAATAACTAAACATGAGTAAAGCAATATTAAGGTTAATAAACTTTAAATTTATTTAATTTTTCCAAGTTTTTTTTCTCTATTTATTACAAACAAACCACTAAAACTTATTATTGAAGCACCAATTATCATATTTGATGATGGTATTTCATTTAATATAATGTAGCCAAATATAATACCAAAAACTATTACTGAATATCTAGACGAAGCTGTTAATGATAGCGGTGCATAAAATATTGTCAAAACAGAGAATATATATGCAGCTGTTAAGAATATACTCGAGATAAAGAGATTTGGTAAATACTCAATCCTAAATGTAAAATCATAAAATAACGATCCTATTCCTGAAAATAATGTGATGAGAACAGAAGTTATAAATATAATTTCAAAGCTATTTTTTTTATTTGCTATACCTTTAGTTGTTATATCTCTAATTGTTAAAAAAACTGCAGCAATAATTGGAAAAATATATAAAAAATTAAAATTTATATTTTGAGGATTGATTACAAATATAACGCCAATAAATCCAAATATAACAGCAGACCATCTTCTTATTCCTACTTTTTCTTTTAAAAATATAAAAGCAAAAATAGTTACAAAAAATGGATTAGTCATTAATAGAGTATAAACTTCAGCAACAGGCAGTAAAATAAGTCCAGTAAAAAAACAGACTGCTGTTAAAACTTCATAAATGCCCCTTAGATGATATTTCTTCATTTTGAATATATTTAATATATTTTTTTTTTCATAAAATTTTAAATACAAAAAAATAAATGAAGTGGTTAGTATACCTCTTAAAAAAAGGATATTTATTATCGATAAATTATTTTTGTTATCAATTACAATTTCTTTTACGAGAGTGTCATTTATTGAAAAGGATAACTGACCTAGCATCATAAATATGATACCTATTGCACCAGCTGAAAGAATATACTTGCGTTTCATATTAAAAAAAAATAATTAGTCTTTATTATGTTAAAATCAAACCAATCACATCATCTATATGGATTTACTGACTTAAAAACTCTTAATGAAAGAGGCCCTGTTATAGTAACCCATGGTAAGGGCATTTATGTGTATGATATTCATAAAAAAAAATATCTAGATGCTAATTCTGGTTTATGGAATGCTTGTGCAGGTTTTGATCACCCTGGTTTAATAGAAGTTGCTCAAAAACAATATGCTAAGTTTGCTGGATACCATTCCTTGTTTGGTAGACTATCTGAAGAAACTTTAGAATTATCTGATAAAATAATTGAAGTCTCTCCATTTGATGATGGCAGAGTCTTTTTTTGTAATTCGGGATCAGAAGCTAATGATACAATGGTTAAAATGTTGTGGATGTTAAATAAGATAAAAGGCAATCCCCAAAAAAGAAAAATTATAACACGAATAAATGGATATCACGGAGTTACACTTGGTGCTACTTCCATGACTGGCAAACCATATAATCAAGTTTTTCAACTACCATTAGATGGCTTTATTCATGCTGATTGCCCTCATTATTGGAAATTTGCTAAAGAAAATGAAACTGAGGAAGATTTTACAAATAGAATGGCGAAAAATTTAGAAGATCTTATTTTAAAAGAAAATCCAGATACGATTGCTGGTTTTGTTGCTGAGCCTGTCCAGGGAGCAGGGGGAGTTATTCCACCTTCAAAAGGTTATTTTGATTTAATTCAACCTATACTAAAAAAATATAAGATACCTCTAATAGCAGATGAAGTTATATGTGGATTTGGTAGAACTGGAAATTTATGGGGCTGCGAAACATATGATATTAAACCAGATATAATTATTTCTTCAAAGTGTTTAACCGCTGGATATTTTCCAATGGGTGCAGTTATTGTTAAAAAAGAATTTGCAGATGAATTTACTTCAGCTTCTGAGGATGCAGAAGAATTTCCACATGGATTTACAGCTGGCGGTCATCCTGTTGGCTGTGCAATAGCACTAAAAGCTATAGATGTTATTATTAATGAAGGCTTGCTTGAAAATGTTAAAAATGTGTCTCCTTATTTTCATGAAAGGTTACAAGAATTTAATCAATACGAACATATAGGTGAAACAAGAGGTGTTGGTCTAATGGCAGCTTTGGAAATGGTTAAAGATAAAAATACAAAAGAACCTTTTGAGGGTCATTTAAATATGGGTGATAAAGTTGCTAATATGTCTATTGATAATGGTTTAATCTGCAGACCTTTAGGTCCTGCTATAGTTTTATGTCCTCAATTCATAATTACGAAAAATCAAATTGATGAAATGTTTGATAGTCTGCACAATACATTGAAGAAAGCTTTTAATTAATTATTTTCGTACTTAACAATAAATCCAGAATAACTAACATTACTAATAATGCTGCTAGGGATAACACCTTCTACTAGTGCTAATTCCGGACCTATTTTGGATTTTTCAGTAATTGATAATATTGATTGCATATCTCCTTGAATAATTGCTTCTACTTCATCTTTACTTTCTTTGTTTTGAACATAACCATTTAAACCTAAAGAGATTGCTAAATCACTAAACCAGTGTCTGAAACCAACATTTTGCACTTTGCCTTTTATAATTAATCTATAAGTTTTAATTTCTTTATTTTCCATAAATGATGTAATGCTATTTAATATAGTAATTAAATCTTTTGATACAATCAATTAGAAAAAAAAATGAAAAAAAATATTATTACAGCATCATTAGCATTATTATTATCTAGTATTTTTTTTGTAATTAATGATGGAATTATTAATTATTTATCTTCTCAAAATATTCAATTCTATCATTTTATTTTTTATGGATCACCAGCATATATAGCAGTACCTATATTTCTTTTAATTAGAGGAACTCTTAAAAAAAATATAATATGTAATAATTATTGGATTCCTCTAATTAGAGGTTTAATTTTTGCTCCTATGCCTTTTATAACTTTTATTTCACTTAAAAATATAACTTTGCCTGAATTTACTACTCTT
>CACFVT010000007.1 GCA_902569865.1 uncultured Alphaproteobacteria bacterium
TTCACTCCACCACCACGGCGACCACATATGAAAAATAACTGAACCTATGGTAACTAATACAACTAAAAGTGCTACGATCATTCAAGGGTCTACATAATAGAATAATTCAAGGAATCAAATCAATTTTTATAAAAAAATTAAAAAAAACTAATATAAAAGAGCGCTTTTCTATGAAGAATATGCTGTTGCGACCTTTAGTCTATTTTTTATGATTAATTTTTAATATTTTTTTTGATTTGAGCAATTTATTGGCTATGTAGGTATTAATTAATTTAAAAAATAAGAGGTAATATTTATGAAATTTTTCATTATTATATTTGGTTTATTATTTTCACACTCAGTATTAGCAGAAGATACGACTATTGATATGTTAAATAAGGGTGAAGATAGAAGTATGGTCTTTAGTAAAGAAATTGTTAGGATCGATGCAGGCGATACTGTCTTTTGGAAATCAATTGATAAAGGGCATAATGTAGAATTTATTATAAAAAACGGTGTTCCAGAAGGTGTAGACAAATTCAAATCTAAAGTTTCAAAAGATGCAGAATATACATTTACTATACCAGGCATTTATGCTTACTGGTGCACTCCTCATAAATCAATGGGGATGATTGGGTTTGTAATAGTTGGAGATGATTTATCTAACTTGGAATCAATTAAAAAAGTTAAATTTATAGGTAAATCAAAAAAAATAGCAGAACCACTTATTGCTGAGATAGAAGGATAAAATTTAACAAATATTGTGCAATATAAAAAAAAAAATTTTATTATTATTGCAATCAATTTTTTATTTATTGTTTGTATCTTATCAATAGGAATTTATACGTATAAATATTTAAGTAAAGATAATGTAGCGGATAATGAGTTTGTGAAAGGTCAAATAGTTATAAACCCAGAAGCAAAATCACCCGCTATATTAGAAAGAACACTTAACATAAAGTTTGTTGCAAAAGTTGATCAATCTTTAGAATGGGAATTCAAGCCTTTAAAAGAAAATATAAAAGTAAAAATTGGAGAAAATAACATAGTAAAATATCAGGGCAAAAACATATCAAACAAAACTATTACTTCAACTGCAAATTTTATTGTGGATCCTGAGGCAGCACAAGTATACTTAATAAAAACTGAATGTTTTTGTTTTACTGAACAAACTCTTAAATCTGGTGAAAGTCAAATATTTACAATGGTTTTTTATGTTGACCCTGCCCTTGATTCAGACTGGTATTTTAAAAATTTAGAAGATCTAGTATTCACATACGAGTTTTCAGAATATAAAAGTTAAAGTTTTAATATTTATCAACTAGGAGAAAAGTGCATTATCTAAGTACGCGCAATAATCAACTAAAAGAATCTTTTTTAAATATTCTTTTTAGAGGATTATCAAAAGATGGAGGGTTATTTTTACCATCAGAGTGGCCAACTGTTTCTTTAGAAAACTTGCAAGGTAAATCTTATCAAGAGGTTGCTCACTCTATAATTTATCCATATATAGAAGATGATATTCCCTATTCTGATTTACAATTAATCATAAATACAGCTTATGAAAGTTTTAATCATAAAAAAATTGCACCTCTACTTAATATCGATCAGAATAAATATATATTAGAACTGTTTTATGGTCCTACATTTGCTTTTAAAGATTATGCTCTTCAATTTTTAGGGAGCTTATTTTCTTATCTATTAAATCAAAGCAAAAAGAAAATTACTGTTTTAGGAGCAACATCTGGAGATACAGGTTCAGCAGCAATAAATGCTTTTAAAGGAAAAAATGATATTGAAGTTTTTATTTTACATCCACACAATAATGTATCTGAAGTTCAACGTCGACAGATGACTACAGTAGAAGAAAACAATATACATAATTTTGCTATTGAAGGTACTTTTGATGATTGCCAAAACATTGTAAAAGAACTTTTTGTCGATGAAGAAATCCAATCCAAGACTTCTTTAACTGCAATAAATTCAATTAATTGGATAAGAATAATTGCTCAAACAGTTTATTATTTTTGGTCTTATTTACAACTAAATGAAGAAAAGATTAATTTTATCGTACCATCAGGAAATTTTGGTAATATTTTTTCTGCTAGAGTAGCAAAATATATGGGACTTCCAATAAATGAACTTCATATAGTTACAAATGAAAATGATATTTTGCATCGCTCTATTAATACAGGTGAAATGAAAATTCTTAAAGTAAAACAAACTTACAGTCCGAGTATGGACATACAAATCTCTAGCAATTTTGAGCGGCAATTATTTGAAAGCTCACGAAGAAATAGTAATTATTTAAATGAGTTAATGCTATCTTTTTCTAAAGATAAAGAGGTTACGATACCAGAGAATATAGTTAAGGATATGCAATCAATTTATAAAACTCACGCTGTTACTGACTCTGAAGTATTGCAAACAATTAAAGAATTTTATAATAAATACCATTATTTATCTGATCCTCATACAGCAACTGGATTAAATGTATTAAATAAAATAAATAACAATATTGCAAATATTAGTTTGGCTTGTGCACATCCTGCTAAATTTAAAAAGGCAATCTTTGATGCTATTAATCAAGAACCTGCTGTTCCTAAAGAACTTAAAAATATTTTTGATAAAGATGAAAAGATGATTATATTAGAAAATAATAAAAAATTAGTTAAATCAGAAATTTTAAAATTAATTTAAATATGCAACAAATTACAACTCTAGATAATGGACTACGTATTGTCACACAAAATATGCCTGGTTTGGAAACTGTATCAATGGGAATTTGGAATTTTGTTGGAGGAAGGGATGAAGAGGAAAATGTTAACGGTGTTGCTCACCTTTTAGAACATATGGCATTTAAAGGTACTACATCTAAATCAGCATTACAGATTGCAGAAACTATTGAAAATGTTGGTGGTGATATAAATGCATATACATCTAAAGAGATTACAGCTTATTATGTTAAATTACTTGCAGATGATTTACCATATGGAATTGATATATTGACAGACATTCTTCAAAATTCTACTTTTCAAGAAGACGAATTAAACCGCGAAAGAGGTGTTATTATTCAAGAAATAGGAATGTACCTTGATACACCTGATGATATGATTTTTGATTATTGGCAAGACAAAGCTTATCCTAATCAACCAATGGGAAGATCAATATTAGGTAAAACAGACATAATAAAAAACATTACAAGAGAACAGGTAAAAGATTTTATGAGTTCCCATTATAATCCAAAAAAAATGATTGTGAGTGCTGCTGGTAAAATTGATCACTCTTCCTTTGTTGAAAGTATTAAAAAAGTTTGTAACAATTTACCTAATGGCACAAACAATATTAGAATTAAAGCAAATTATAATTCTGGTGAATATAGGGAAGAAAAAAAGCTCGAACAAATTCACCTCCTATTAGGTTTTGAAGGAATTAATTATCACAATGATGATTATTATTCTCTACTTGTGTATTCTTCACTTTTAGGCGGAGGAATGTCTTCAAGATTATTTCAAGAAATTAGAGAAAAACGAGGGTTAGTATATGGGATTTCTTCTTTTAGTGCATCTTATACAGATACAGGTATTTTTGGCATATACTGTGGAACAGGAGAACATCAAATAACAGAACTAATCCCTGTTTTATGTGATCAATTAAATAGTAGTCCAACTACTATTACTGAGAAAGAAATTGAAAGAGGGAAGGCACAATTAAAAGCAAGTTTAATGATGGGTAGAGAAAGTGCATTTCGTCGCTGTGAAAGTGCCGCAAAACAATTATTAGTTTTTAATCGTGTAATTGAACCATCTGAAATCTTAAAAAAAATTGAAAATGTTAATGTCGAATCAGTAAAAAAAATAGCACAATTGATTGTATCGCGACCATTAACTATTTCAAGTATTGGCCCAATAAAAAAACTTGAAACTCTTGATAAAATTCAAGATAGATTAAAATAGTTTAAAATATTATTAAATTATATTGAAAGTATTGTCCAAAAAACAGAAAAACCTATAAATATTAAGATAGCTAATATTAAAAAAGCAATTATTTCTTTAAGAGGAAATTTCATAAATTATTAATAAATTATTCAATTTTTATTTTATCTGAAATTGTATGCTCAATATTTTGGTCCTTAATAGTCATTTTCATTTCAATTGCAACTTCATCACTTGTTTTTAAATTTCCTTCTCCTACAGATTTAGTTATATAATTTTCAATAACTTTTTGAGAGGTGATACCTACTTTTTTTAAAAATTTTCTAATTTCCAGATTTAAATTTTCTTCATTCATTTTATTATTCTATGCTAATTAATTAACTTTGTAAAAACAATAAAAACTCCTAATCTAGATAAAAATGTAATTTTTGATTAAATAATTATAGTAGATATTAAGTTTTTGTTATATCAGATTTTTTTATTATAAAAATTAGCCAAAACTTTAACTATGTTGGATAAATTTATTCCAAAAAATTTTTTTTATTTTCTTGATTTAATTAGATTCAATAATCCTATAGGTTTTTTACTATTGATGTGGCCCTGTTGGTTTGGTTTAGCTTATTCAAATAAATCTTATAATGATTTATTTTATTTATACATTTTATTTTTTTTTGGATCATTTCTAATGAGAAGTGCTGGTTGCATTATAAATGATCTAATTGATATTAAAATTGATAGCAAAATAATGCGTACTTATAGGAGGCCTCTAGCATCAAAAAAAATTAATATTTTAAATGCAATAATTTTCCTCTTTGTTCTACTTCTTCTCAGTTTTGCAATTTTAATTCAGTTTTCAATATTAACTATAATTATTGGTTTATTGAGTGTTCCTATTATTATTCTGTATCCATTAATGAAAAGAGTTACATATTGGCCTCAACTTGTTCTTGGTATAGTTTTTAGTTGGGGGGTATTAATTACCTCTTTTGAATTATATGGAGGAATAAAATTAGATTATTTCTTACTTTACTTAGCATGCATTTTTTGGACTTTAAGCTATGATACGATTTATGCCTATCAAGACAGAAACGATGATATTAGCAATAATGTAAAATCTACGGCTGTACTATTAGGGGAAAAAGGTAAGTTATTTGTAAGGTTTAGCTATTTTTGTATGTTAAGCATAATCAGTTATTTATCTTGGAAATCATCAGAAAATCTAGCTAGTTTAGGCGTGATAATTGTAATACTTATTGGTATAAACATAATTATAAATAAATGGCAACCACACTCTACTGAAAGTTCAAATTATTATTTTCGACAAAATAATTTATTGGGTGGTGTTATTTTTTTATATTTATTATTTTTTTAAATGCCTTCAGTGTATAAAAATAAAAGATCTGTAATTAATCGCTTGATTTTTGATTATTTATTTAGCCATAAATATATAATTTTTTTAGCATTATTAATGATGATTATATCAGCTGCAGCAACAGGTTTGCATGCTTGGCTTGTAAGACCTGCTTTAGATGAAGTTTTGATAAAAGGAAATAAAGAAATGCTGTTTCTAATTCCTCTTGCTATTATAATTGTTACTCTTTGCAAAGGTATTGCGACTTATACTCATTCTTTCCAAATGAGTAAAGTTGCTCATTCTGTAATTGCTAAACTTCAAACACATATGTTTGAAAAATTAATGTATCTAAATTTAAACTATTTTAATGAATCTAAGTCAGGAAATTTAATTTCAAGACTTATTAATGATACCTACTATTTAAGATTGGCGATAGTAAAATCTGTAACAGCTGTAATCAAAGATATTTTAGTTATTATCTTTTTGCTAGCAAATATGTTTTATCAAAGTTGGTCATTAACACTTTTTGCGTTTTTTGCATTCCCCTTAGCAATTTGGCCAATAAAAAAAATTGGTAAAAGTATTAGAAATATTACATATGAAATTCAAAATGAAATTGCGAAATTTTCTAATGTTTTAGCTGAGAGTATTAAAGGAATTCGTCAAGTTAAGGCATACAACAGAGAAGAATATGAAAAGAAAAGAGCATTTGAAACTATTAATTTCATAAAGAAATTTTTTATACGATCAGCCTTTGTGAGCAATAGATTAAGTCCTCTAATGGAATTTATAGGGAGTTTAGCTGTTGCTGTTTCTATCTATGCTGGTGGAGTTTTTGTTTTGAATGAAAGCATGACAACAGGCCAATTCATGAGTTTTCTTGTAAGTCTTCTTTTGGCATACCAGCCTGTAAAAGCTCTTGGTAATTTAAATATAAGTGTTCAAGAAGGTCTAGCAGGTGCTGAAAGAATATTTTTATTACTGGATACGCCGTTAGAAAAATCAGAAAAACATGGAGTTAGTAGCAATATTAAATTAAATGGAAATATAGAATTTAAAGATGTTAATTTTTCTTATAGTGAACAAAAAATTCTTAATAATATAAATTTAACAATAGATTCCGGGAAAAAAACTGCTTTTGTAGGAATGTCAGGGAGTGGAAAATCGACTTTAATTAATTTATTATTGAGATTTTATGATCATTATAAGGGAACAATTAAAATTGATCAAAAAGATATTAAATCATTGTCGTTATTTGATTTAAGAGAAAATATTTCCTTAATTACTCAAGAAACTCTTTTATTTAATGAGAGTATATTAGATAATATCAGATATGGAAATATGTCATCTAATGATGATGAAATTCAAGCAATTGCAGATATTTCAGGTGTAAGTAAATTTGCAAATCAGTTACCTGATAAGCTAAATACAATTGTTGGAGAAAGTGGTATTAAACTATCAGGAGGACAAAGACAAAGAATAGCAATTGCAAGAGCTCTAATCAAAGATGCGCCTATACTTATTATGGATGAAGCAACGTCTTCATTAGATAACCTTACTGAAAAGGAAATACAATCAGCTCTTGATGAATTAATGAAAGATAAAACAACCATTATTATTGCCCATAGACTAAGTACTATACAAAATGCTGACGTGATTTTTACATTAGAAAAAGGTATAATAGAAAGTAATGGTGATCATGAATATTTAATTAAAAATTCTGCAGTTTACAAAAAATTACAATTGCAGGAAGACTATAATGACAATTAAAAAAAAAATTATTAAAAATTTTTTTGTTCAACATTTTTTAGCTTTTTTAAGTGCTATGTATATAAAACTAGTCAAAGCAACATCTGTTATTTTAGAAAAAAATATTGAATCGCCAGAATTTTATTGGAAAAATAATAAACCTTTCATACTAGCTTTTTGGCACAATCAATTAATGTTGATTAGTTATTGTTGGAAATCAAATTCTAAAATAAATGTTCTAGCTTCAGGTCATAGTGATGGGAGATTTGGAGCAATTATAGGAAAATATTTTAATTTAAATAATATTCCAACATCATCTAATGAAAAATCAATTACTATTAAGCCAATTTTTAAATTACTAAAAAACTCAAGCTACATAGGGATAACGCCTGATGGTCCAAGAGGACCAAATCAAAAAGTATCAGATGGAATAATTAAAATATCAAAAACAACACAAGTTCCTATTATACCCATTGGGTTTGCCTCATCTAAATTTAAAAGACTTAAATCTTGGGATTCTTTCTTAATCACTAAACCTTTTGCTAGGTGTGCTTTTGTATGGGGAAATTCAATAACTATACCTAAAAATTGTAGTGAAAATGAAATTGAGGAATTTAAAAATAAGTTAGAGAGTGAAATAAATATTTGTGTGGATCAGGCAAAAAAAGAAATAAATGCATAAAATATATAAATTTATATCTTATTGTTTAATTCCGTTTATTTATTTAAATACATTCATAAGATTAATTAAAAAAAAAGAAGATAGTAATAGATACAAAGAAAGATTTGGATTTACAAATTTAAAAAAAAATGTTGAAAAAGAGTTTGTTTGGATTCATGCCTCAAGTGTTGGTGAGTTTAAATCATGTGATTTATTAATAAATCATTTCTATAAGACATATAATTTATTAATTACAACAACAACTAAAACAGCTTCAGATTACGCCATAAAAAATTATGGAGAAAAAATTATTCATCAATATGCTCCCTATGATGTTATCCCATGGATTGATAAATTTTTAGAAACTTGGAAACCAAAGTTAGTAATTTGGATTGAATCCGATATTTGGCCTAACACAATAGTTAGATTGCGTGAAAAGAAAATTTCTGCAGTTTTCTTAAATGCTAGAATATCTCCTCAATCTTTTGAAAGGTGGAAAATTTTTTCTTCTTATTATAAATTTATAACTAAAAGTTTTTTTTCAATCTATGCACAAAGCAAAAATGATTTGGACAGAATAACAAAACTTACAGATGTAAATGTAGATTATTTAGGTAATTTAAAACTAACCAAAAGAAATACCTCACTATCCAAATATGAAATTTCAGAAAAAATAAATATTATGATAGCAAGCACGCACCAAAATGAAGAAAATTTAATAATTCCATACATGCAAAATATAAGCGAAAAATTTCCATTTATTAATTTTATTATTGCACCTCGACATCCAAATAGATCAAAAACAATTTATAGTTTACTAAAGAATAAAAAATTAGATGTTGAATATCATAGTCAATTAGAAAATCATAAGTGTAGATACTTGATAATTGATAGTTTTGGGAAAATGGAAGAATTTTTCAATAAAAGTGATATAGTTTTTTTAGGTGGATCTCTTATAAAAAAAGGTGGTCATAATCCAATCGAAGCTGCTTTAGCAAATTGTGCAATTATTTCTGGTCCCTATGTGTTTAATTGGCAGAATTTATATGAAGAAATGATGGATCAAAATTCTTGTTTAATGATTAATGAAGCAAAAGAATTAGAAATAAAAATAATAAATCTAATTAAAAATAAGGACCTTCTAGAAAAATACAAAAAAAATGCCCTTACTTTTTCAAATACTGTTTTCTTTAAAGAAGACAAATTGATAAAATTATTAAATTATAAACTGAGGTATAATGCTTAAAGCACCAAAATTCTGGTATTACAAAACAGATAGTTTTTTATCAAATTCATTATATCCACTTTCTTTAATATTTCGACTTGGCACAAAAATACGGAACCTCATAAGCAAAGAAAGGGAAGCTAAATTACCTATAATTTGTGTTGGCAATATTGTGATTGGTGGAGCGGGAAAAACTCCAGTTGCTTTAAAAATTGGAAATATGCTTAAAAAAGCTGGGTATAATCCTCATTTTGTATCCAAAGGTTATGGTGGATTAGAAAAAAATAACATATTAGTAAATGATTGGCACTCTCCAAGGAGTGTTGGGGATGAGCCTTTATTATTATCTGAAATAGCACCAACATGGATTGGTGTAGATAGAAATAAATCATTTGAGTTAGCTAGAGAACAAGGTGCTAATTGTATTGTTATGGACGATGGTTTTCAAAACCCAACTCTTCAAAAAGATTTTTCAATTGTAGTTGTTAATGGAGAACAAGGGTTTGGTAACAAAAGAGTTATACCCTCAGGTCCATTAAGAGAGAGTATTAGCAGAGGTTTATCCAGAACAAACTTAGTTATAACTATAGGAGACATTTCAGAATCTGTTAAAAACAAAATTCCTAAAAATATCCCAATGATTGCAGCAAGCTTTAAAATAAAAGAAGGTGATTTAATGTTAAAAGGTCAAAAAGTTACTGCTTTTGCAGGAATTGCTTATCCAGAAAAATTTTTTAATTCCTTAAAATTAGTAAAGGCAAATATTGTTGATCAGATAAGTTATTCCGATCATCATATCTACAGTGAAAATGATCTGCTTAATTTAGCAGAAATAGCAAATAAAAATAAATCAATACTTATTACAACAAAAAAAGATATAGTTAGAATTCCTAAAACCTTTAGATCTCTTGTAAAAACAATAGACGGTTTCATTCAATTTGATGATGAGAAACTTTTGTTAGAAATATTAACTAATTTAATTGAAAATAAAATTAATAATTAATGCGATTTTTAGTGCTCATTAGATATTTTATTGAGTTTTTTCTTTATAAAATTGTTTTCGTTATTTTAAACCTATTCTCTAAAAAATTTTCTAAAAACATTTTTAGTTATTCATTTATGCTTTTAGGCAGAATATCAAAATATAATAAAATAGCTAAAGATAATTGTAAAATTGTTTTTAGTGACTTTAGTGATAAAGAAATAACGAAAATTATTAATAATAGTTGGAAAAACTTAGGTAAAAACCTGTATGAGTTAAATAATTTAAAAAAACTTATAGATGATAAGAATGCAATCCAAATATTAGGTTTAGAAAAACTTAAAAAAATTAAAAAAGAAAACTCACCAGTAATTTTTTTTAGTATTCATTCAGGTAACTGGGAAATTTGCGTTCCAATATTAGATAAAAATGGTTTCAATATTGGAGCCATATATAGGCACATAAATAATGTTTTTTTTGATAGATATATTTTTAAAAAAAGAACAGACTCACTTAAAACAAAAAATAGTTTTTATACACCAAAAGGAAAATTAAGCGCTAAAGAAATACTTGAAGGAGTTATTAATAATAAAAATATATTTTTGCTTGTAGATCAAAAAGATTCAGCAGGTACTTTGATAAATTTTTTTGGAAGAAAAGTTAAAACTCAAACAGGTTTTTTAAAGATAGCAAGAAAATATAATTTAAAAATTATTCCTATGAGAAATATACGACTTCCGGATAATACATTGCAGATAACATTTGAAGAACCTCTTGGTCATAGCAATGACAACATAAGTGATGATAAAAAAATGTTAGAAATTAATACCATTGTAGAGAGATGGATTAGAGAGAGTCCAGAAAATTGGTTTTGGCAACACAAAAGATTTAATTAATTTTTTTTACCTTAATTTTTATTGTGTTATCAATTAATTTTGCATTAAGAATGTCATTTTCTCTAATTAACTTTGAGTCGTTTATAATTTTTTTTCCTTTTGATATAATAGAATAACCTTTTTTTAAGTTTGAATTAATAGAATTAGTTTCGATCAACTTAAGATAAGATATATATTTTTCCTTATTATTCTTTAATTCTCTTTTTATCGAGGAGTGAAACTTATATGAGAGATTTTTAAGATTGGATTTATTAAACTTAATTAAGTTACTAGAAATTTTGAGATTATTAGACAGAGCATAAAAATCCTTAGATCTTATTGCAATATAATTTTTTATTATTCTACCTAAGCCAGAATTAATAAAAATTAAGCGATCTTTAAATGACTGAATTATTTGCTCTGGAGTTTTAATATAAGAAGATAATTTATATATATTAGTTGAATTTTGTTTTAAAAGATTTTCAATACCATAATTTAATCTCTGTTTTAAAACTCTAATATTATTAATAAGTTCAGATCTAACAGGAACAACTAATTCAGCAGCAGCTGTTGGTGTTGAAGCTCTTAAATCAGATACAAAATCTATAATGGTTGTGTCTGTTTCATGACCAATTGCAGAAATAATTGGAATATGTGATTTGCTAACCACTTCTGCAAGCTTCTCATCATTAAAAGTCATTAGATCTTCCGTACTACCACCACCTCTTGCTATAATAATTACATCTGGTTTATTTTCTTTGACTTTGTTAAAGCCATTAATTGCATCAATGATATTTTTTACCGCTTCTGTGCCCTGTACAGCAACTGGCCATAAATCAATAGGGGTTTTAAAACGATCTGAAATTCTATTTATAATGTCATGAATTACAGAGCCATTTGGAGAGGTTATCACACCAATTCTTGATGGAAGATATGGAATTTGCTTTTTATTTTCATCATCAAAATATCCCTTTGCGCTGAGTCTTTTTTTTCTTTCTTCAATTATTTTTAATAAAGCACCTTCTCCTGCTATTTCAATTTTATCAACATCAATTTGATAAGTAGTTTTAAATTTTGACCAAGTTGTAATTCTTCCAGTTAAAATAACTTCCATGCCCATCTCAGGCTCAAATGTTAGTAATCGTTTTTTTTGCTCCCATACAACAGCACTTAAAATAGATGTTTCATCTTTAAGAGTGATATAAAGTTGACCTTTAGTAGCAGCACGTATTTCTGATATTTCACCTTTAATACGAACATAACTAAAATGGTCTTCTATTAAATCTTTTAACTCTCTATTAAATTGAGTTACTCCATATTCTGGAATATTTAATTTTAGACTCATTTTCTCAATTTAATAAAAAATTTTTCTAGCAAGCTCTTGCAATCTTTCTCCATTATACCTCCATAAATTTCAGTTTTAAAAGTATGTTTTTTTTTCAACGAAATTTTATATTTTTCTAAAGATCCATTTTTTTCATCATAAGCTCCAAAATATAATTTATCAATATGTACTTCGTTTATCGCTGAAGCACACATAAGGCATGGCTCTAATGTTACAAACATTGCGGTATTATTTAAATACTTACGGGATAATTTTTTACATGCATTTATTATCAAATCTATTTCACAATGATAAATAGCATTTTGTTCTTTATTTACTCTATTGTAACTTTTTGCAATAATCTCGTTTGTATTAATATCAACTAATACCCCTCCTACTGGCACTTCTTGATTATCAAAGGCATTCTTAGCTTGATTAATTGCTTCTTTCATAAAATAATCAATGTTCATATAGTAAAGATTTAAATAAAATTATATTATCATCATATGAAAAATCCAATTATAGGAATTACATTTGATTTTGAAAATAGCGGTGGATACTCAAAGTTTCCCTGGTATGCAATAAGAGAAAATTATCTGACTTGTTTATATAAATTTGGTGCAATACCTTTTCCAATATTGCACGAAAATTCTCTAAATAATACCTTACTTAAAGTATTGGATGGTTTAGTTATTACAGGAGGTAATTTTGATATCAATCCAAAACTCTATTCAGAGAATAATGGGGGTTCAAAAAATATTAAAGATAAAAGAACTAACTTTGAAATAGATATTTTTCAAAAATTTCTTGAAACTTCAAAACCAATTTTAGGTATTTGTGGTGGAGAGCAATTAATGAATGTTGCTAGTGGTGGAAGTTTAATTCAAGATATTGATCAATCTATACAAACTAAAATTTACCATGAACAACAAAATCCAAGGAACGAAGTCAGTCATGAAATCAAAATTACAAAACATTCTAAACTTTTTAATATTGTTAAAAGTGAAAAAATAAAAGTTAACAGTGCTCATCATCAGTCAGTAAATAGTCTTGGAAAAGATTTTGTATCCTCTGCTTTAGCGCCAGATGGAATAATTGAAGCTATAGAACATGTTAAGCATCCATGGTGCCTTGGACTCCAATGGCATCCTGAATTTTTGATTACAAAATCTGATACTGCAATCATTAAGGATTTTATTTTTCATGCAAAATAAAATGAGAATAGCAAAATTTATTGCTAATGCTGGTTATTGTTCACGAAGGGAAGCTGAAAAATTAATTGAAAAAAGAATAGTTAAAATAAATAATAATTTATGTTTACACCCAAGCGATACTGTAAGTGAAAATGATAAAATCACTATTGGAAAACAAATTATAAAATTAAGTCAAACTATTAAGTTATGGAAATTATATAAACCTATAAAATATATTTGTTCAAACAAAGATGAGCAGAATAGAAAAAAAATATTTGATTTAATACCAAGTGATTTTCCAAGAACCATTAGTATTGGGCGATTAGATTTTATGAGTGAAGGACTCATTTTATTGACAAATAATGGAGACTATTCACGCAAATTAGAACTTCCAGATAAAGGGTATGAAAGAATATATAGAATATGTATTAGAGGTAAAATTGAAAAAAAATATTTAGAAATAATTAACAAAGGAATTGAAATAAATAAAATTATTTACAAAAAAATTAAAATTAAAATAGATAAATCTGACAAAAATTTTACTTGGTTAGTTGTAAAATTAAAAGAAGGAAAAAACAGAGAAATAAGAAATATTTGTAAATATTTTTCTTGGCAAATTGTAAAATTAATAAGAATTCAATATGGACCTTATAAATTAGGAGATTTAAAAGTAGGTGAAATAGAAGAAATTAAATTAAAAAAACATGCCTAGTATTATTGGAGGTAAATACAAACGGACTAAAATAGAAGTTCCTAGTAAATTAGTTAGGCCTACATCTGCATTAAAAAGAGAAGCTGTTTTTTCAATATTAGAAAGCTATGCTTTGCAAAATTCAATAAACCTTTACGAAAATAAATCAATTATTGACGTTTATGCAGGCTCTGGATTGATTGGCTTAGAGGCTATTTCAAGGGGAATGAAAAAATCTTATTTCATTGAGAATAATGAAAGTGTTTTTAAAATCCTAAAAAATAACTGTAATAAAATTTGCAAAACTGACGAATATGAAATTATTTTTGAAAGAGCAATAAATGGAATAAATAGAGTATTTGAAATTAAACCATCTTTAATTTTCATAGACCCTCCTTATAGTAAAGAAAATATACACTTAATTTTATTAACAATTCTTAAAAATAATATTAAATCTAGAGATACGATCATTATAATAGAAACTGAACGTAAAGAGCAAATTGTAATTCCTGAAAATTTGATTGTTTTTAAAAAAAAAATATATGGAAAAACTAAATTATTATTTCTAAATTAACTTAAATATTTTTTTGTTAATTTTTTACCCTGCTCTACTGCAGGTTGGTCAAAAGGATCAACATCAAAATAAATACATGCAGCAATTGTTTCAATCATACTATTTGCCATTAGTATGCCAATTGATTCTTCATCTATTATGTCAATTAATATTTCACGAAATTTATAATTATTTAACCTAAAAGTATCAATTGTTGCATCTTGTTCAGCATGCATCAAATCTCCCATTTTTTTATCAACCAAATAATCTACTGACTCAGCTTTCATAATTTGTGAATTTATATTTAGGCCTTTGTTTTTATAATTGCTTTTTATAAAAGTAAAAAACTTATCTTTAGGTCCGTCCAAATAAAGTTGAAGTTGACTATGTTGATCAGTAGTACCGGTAGCATGTAATGCAGTAACTCCTCTATTTTTTTTTCCTATACTTTCAGCCCATAATTGAAGATACCATTTACCAAAATAATTTAATCCATCTGAATAAGTCATTAAAACATTTGATGAAAAGTTATTAGACTTACAGAATTTAAAAATTTGAGCAAACTTAAATAAATCAATAAAATCATTTTGATTTAAAACACTGATTACTCCTTGATGGATTTTTTTAACATCTAATCCTGCTAATATTGCAGGAACCATACCTACATTTGTAAAAACAGAGTACCGACCTCCAATATTATTTTTATGCTCCAGGAGAAGGCATTTATTTTTCTTAGCAATATTAAAAAGTGGAGAGTCTTTAGATTCAGTTATTATCATAGTATTTTCATATAAAATTTTTAAAATATTTTTCTGATTGGCAATATTTATTACGCATCCAAGTTGAGAGAGTGTTTCAGGTGTGGTTCCTGATTTTGAAATAACTATAAATCCAGTAGTTTCTATGTCTAACTTAAGAATTTGATTTTGAAAAAACAAGGGATCAATATTATCAAAAAATAAAATATTTTCAGGTTGATTTATAGATATATTGATAAGAGCTCTAGCGCCAAGATTTGACCCCCCCGTTCCAAAAACAACATATTTTTTTTTGTTTTTTGTAAATTTTTTAGTTTTAACTATTGTTGAATTTAATAAATCATTATCTTTAACAATATTAAGGGCGGGAAGGTTATTACAAATACTTTTAATTTTAACATTTATATCTTCAATATCTTTAGTAAGCTGTACATCCTTATCAAAATTTATATTTGTAAAATTAACTTGCATTTATTTTTAAAAAAAGAAAAATCTTTTTTTCTTCTTATTTGTATTTTTAATTTTTACTGTAGGAGCTTCTAAATTTGATTCAGTTTCATCATTTAAAAGTTTTTTTCTAATTCTTTCTGATTCAGTAATAGAATCTAAAATTTCAATTTCATCATCCCATGATTTTGACATGGATCGCTTTTCAGATGCAAATTGCTCATCAATTTCATCTCTTATACTATCATTAGTTTCGTCCGCATTACTTTTGCTTAAAATAATTTCCATTGTCGATAATTCTGAATTATTATTATCAGCTTCATCCTCTAATCCAAAAAGTATTTCTTTAGCTAAATTACTCTCTGCTTTATCAAGATTTTTTTCCTCTAGTTGATCTGGGGGTAAAAGATTAAAATCTGGAGGCATTACAAGTGGAGGATTTTCAATGATACTAAATTCATCAATATTTTTTCTATTAACACCAGCGCTTTCCCTTACTTTTGCACACGAAACAACCAACAAAGAAGATAATAAAAGAAGAATAAAAATTTTTTTCATTTTTTATTAAGGTTAATTTTCTTTAACATGTTTAATAATATCATTAATATTCCTACAGATATATAAATATCAGCAAAATTAAATGCTGGCCAATAATATTGGTTAATATGGAAGTATATGAAATCTATTACATAACCATTTACAAATCTATCAATAATATTTCCGATAGCTCCACAAATTATAATAAACAAGCCCCAATATTCAAGATAATCTTGTGCATTTAATAAAAGATAAATAATAAAACAAACAACCAATAAAGCTATCATAATTAAAAATACAGCAGGTATGGTCTCTGAAAATAAACCAAATGAAATACCAAAATTATGTATGTGCGTAATATCAAGGAAAGAGGTTATCTTTATAAATTTATATAAATCAATATAATTAAATACATAATATTTTGAAAGTAAATCTAAAGATACTAAAAGAAAAAAAATTATTATTTTTTGTAAATTTTTTACTTTATATAATTGCATTTTCGCAACGATCACATATTTCTTCACGTATTAATTTCTTCTTATATTTCCAACATCTTTGGCATTTTTGTCCATTAGTTTTTGAGACAACAATTTTTACATTTGGAACTTCTTCTAATGAAAAGCCTTGAGTCTCATTATTAATTTCATGTAATTTAAATGAGGAAGTAATACTTATTTCATCTAACGAATAATTTTTTATTTTTTCTATTATTGAGCTTTTAACATAAATATCAAGATGTGCTTCCAAGCTAGAACCAATCATTTTTTCAGTTCTCTTATTTTCTAATGCCCCAGTTATTACTTTTCTGATTTGTTTTAAAATCGTCCAATTTTTTTTGATATTTGAATTTTGATAATCTGTTGGGGTATGTAAAAAATCCTCCAAGTGGACACTATCTTGATTTCCTCTAGCTTTCCATGCTTCTTCTGTTGTAAAAGATAAAGATGGAGCTAACCATCTAACTAAATAGTTAAATATTATATCTAAAAGAGTTCTAGAAGATCTTCTAATTTTTGATTTTTTTCCATCACAATATATTACGTCTTTTCGAATATCAAAATAAAAAGCTGAAAGATCATTGGAACAAAAATTCAGTAAAGTAGTAAACATAAGATGGAAATTAAAGTTTTTTACACAGTCAGAAATAATTTGATCAATTTCATACAATCTATGTAAAATATATTTTTCTAAATCAGGAAATTCATTCTCATTGATTTTCTCATTATCATTAAAGCCGTCCAGATTACCTATTAAATATCTAAATGTATTTCTAATTCTTCTATAAGAGTCAGTTTGTGCCTGTAAAATAGCATTATCTAATTTTAAATCATCATAATAATCTGACGCAACTACCCATAATCTTAAAATATCTACACCGTATTTTTTTAAAATATCATCAGGAGAAATAACGTTACCAAGAGATTTTGACATTTTTCTTCCTTTGCCATCAACAACAAAACCGTGAGTTAATACACTTTCGTATGGTGCCCTACCTCTTGTTCCTGATGATTCTAATAAAGAAGAGTGAAACCAACCACGATGTTGATCACTTCCTTCTAAATACATTGATGCAGGCCATTTTAAATCTTCTCTTTTTTCTAAACAAAAAGCATGTGTTGACCCACTATCAAACCAAACTTCAACAACATCTTTAATTTGTTCATAATCATTTATTAAATATTTATCTCCAAGAAATCTTTGAGGATCTTCAGTAAACCAGGTATCACTACCCTCTTTTTCATAAATATTTGCAATTCTATCAATAACATTTTCGTCTCTTAATGGCTGTCCTGTTTCCTTGTTAACAAATAATGGCAAAGGAACCCCCCAAACCCTTTGTCTGGAAATACACCAATCTGGCCTTGTTTCTATCATTGAGCGAAGACGTTTTTGTCCTTGTGGTGGATAGAAAACAGTTTTATCAATTGATTTAAGAGCTATGTCTCTTAATTTATTTTTTTCCATAGAAATAAACCACTGGGGAGTATTCCTATAAACTAAAGGAGCTTTTGATCTCCAAGAATGAGGATAACTATGACGGAGTGTTCCTTTAAATAATAATTTTGAGAACTCATTTAATTTATCTGATATTTTGCCATCAACTTTGTAAATATGCTCACCTTCAAATCCTTTTGCATGATTATTATATTTACCATCATCCTGCACAGTTTGAACAATATCAACGCCATTTTTGATTCCTAAATTATAATCATCATCTCCATGACCAGGAGCAATGTGCACTATTCCAGTTCCTTGTTCTAAATTTACAAATTCTCCATGAAATGGTCTTACTATAAAATCATATCCAATACTTTTAAATGGATGCTCACAATGACATTCAGATAAATGTTTACCTTCAAATTCTGTAATTTCTTTATAACTCTCTATTCCTATTTCATCACATACTTGCTTAACTAACTCTTTAGCAAATATAAGTTTGTCTCCAATATTAGCTAAACACTCATTTGTTATTTTCTCAACCTCAATTAATGAATATTTTAAATCTTCACCATATGCCAATGCTCTATTCCCAGGTATAGTCCAAGGTGTTGTTGTCCAAATAACTATATTAGCCCCCTCAAGATCTTTATATGAAGCACTATTAATTAAAAATTTAACATATATTGTGTTTGAAGTATGATCTTCATATTCAACTTCTGCATCAGCTAATGCTGTTTTTTCAACAACAGACCAAAGAACAGGCTTAGCACCTTTATATAAACTTTCATCAATTAGAAATTTTCCAAGTTCACGAACAATTTGAGCTTCTGCTTGATTAGACATAGTGAGATAAGGATTTGCCCAATCTCCCTCAACTCCTAATCTCCTAAATTCTTTCTTTTGAATATCAATCCATTTTTCTGCGAACTCTCTACACTCTTGTCTAAATTGCACAACGGGAACATCATCTTTATTTTTGCCTTTTTTTCTATAACTCTCCTCAATTTTCCATTCAATTGGCAATCCATGACAATCCCATCCTGGAACATAAATAGAATCCTTACCTGCCATTTGTTGTGTTCTTACAATGACATCTTTTAATATTTTATTTAATGCTGTTCCCATATGTATATGTCCATTTGCATATGGAGGTCCATCATGTAGAACAAATTTTTCTCTGCCTTTTGATTTTTCTCGCAATTTATAAAATATTTTTTCTTTATCCCACTCATCTAAAATTTTTGGTTCTTTAGTGGGTAAGTTTGCTCTCATTTCAAAAGTAGATTTTGGGAGAAAAATAGTATCTTTATATTCCATTAAATTTTATGATATTTTTTAGCTTTTTTAACGTCTTTTTGAATTTGATTCGTTAGTATTTTAAAATCCTTATATTTTTTTTCAGGTCTAATAAATGTTAGAAATTCAACAGTCAATTGCTTACCGTAAATATTACTATTAAATTCAAATAAATGAGTTTCTAGAAGTAAATTTAATCCTTTTACTGTTGGTCTTTCTCCAAAATTAGCAATTCCCTTATAAGTTTTACCTTCAAGTATAACATTTACACAATACACACCTTTTTTTGGTAAAATATGATTTCCTGGCTTAATATTTGCAGTAGGAAAATTGATAAGTCTAGCTTTTTGATCACCTTTAATAATTTTGCCTTGCATGAACCAATGACGCCCAAGAGCTTCAAAAACTTTTTCAAATGAACCATCGTTAATATCTTTTCTAATTATTGATGAAGAAAATTTTAGATTATTTTTTTTATTTTTAACATGGTCAATTATATGTAACTTATAATGATATTTATTAGATAATTTTTTTAATAATGTGGTATCCCCTTTTCTATCTTTACCAAATCTAAAATCTCTTCCTACTATTATTTTTTTAATATTTAATTGTTTAACTAAAATTTTTTCAATAAAATTTATTGCATCTAAATTTGATAAAGTTTTATTAAATTTATATTCAATATAATTATCTAAACCTAAAGAATTGAGAAAATATTTTTTGTAATCATTTGTGATTATATTAAAATTATTATCAGTGCTTTTAAAATAAATTTTTGGATGTGGAACAAATGTCATTATTGCTGAATTAAGATTATTTGATCGTGAATTATTTATTATTTTTTTTATTAAATGTTGATGGCCTAGATGAATACCATCAAAATTTCCAATGCAAAGACAAAGGTTTCGAATTTTAAAATCTTTTTTTGTATTTAATTTATGTAATTTCACTTTAATTTATAGGTATATAAATATACCTATAAACTAGATTTAAAAATTGAACTACAGGTACTTATTTAAAATATTTTCTAAATACTCTTGATTCCCTGACCTTGGTTTAGGTTCAATATTTTCATCAAGGACTTTTTGATGAATTGACTCAAGTGTTGTTCCCTTGTTATAGATATAATTACCTAAATCCTTTTGCCAATCCTCATATCTTTTTGTTACATAATCAGAAAGTTTTTTATCATTTATCATTTTTTCAACGGCTAGAAGTGTTTTAGCGCATATATCCATTCCACCAATATGAGCATAAAATAAATCTTCGGGATCTATTGATTGTCTGCGAATTTTTGCATCAAAATTCAGGCCACCTTTACCAATGCCTCCATTTGAAAAAATATGATAAAAAGGAAGAATTAATTCTAAAACACTATTAGGAAATTGATCAGTGTCCCAACCTAACAGAGTGTCACCCCTATTAATATCTAAACTGCCTAAAGCATTATTTGCAATAGCATATACTATTTCATGCTCAAAACTATGCCCAGATAAAGTCGCATGATTTGCTTCAATATTTAATTTTATTTCATTCTCTAAACCAGCTTTTCTTAAAAAAGCTAAACATGATGCTGAGTCAAAATCATATTGATGCTTTGTTGGTTCATGTGGTTTAGGTTCAAGCAAGATTTGACCATCAAAACCAATCTTGTATTTATAATCCACTACAAGCTCAAGAAATCTTTTAAGATTATCAATTTCCAATCCCATGTTGGTATTAAGAATAGTTTCATATCCTTCTCTGCCACCCCAAAGAACATAGTTGCTTCCACCTAATCTTTTTGTTGCGTCCATACAATCTTTAACTTGAGCTGCTTTATAAGCAAAAACTTCTGGATCAGGATTTGTGGAGGCGCCACTCATATATCTTTTGTGAGAAAATGCATTTGCAGTTCCCCATAAAAGTTTAACTTTAGAAGTTTCCATTTTTGATTGAATTAAATCAATTATATAAAGAAAATTTTTTTGGGTTTCTTTATAGTTAGATCCCTCAGGAGAAATATCTCTATCATGAAAACAAAAAAAAGAAGTTTTTATTTTATTAAAAAAATCAAAAGCTTCATCGAGTTTCATCTCAGCCATTTTAAGAGGATCTCCACTAGACATCCAAGGTCTTTCAAATGTTGCCCCTCCAAACGGATCTAATCCAGGCCAAGTAAATGTGTGCCAATAACAAGTGGCAAAACGAAGATTTTCTTTCATCGTTTTCCCTAAAACTTGTCTATTTTCATCATAATATTTGAAGCTTAGAGGATTATCACTATCTGGACCCTCATAAATTATCTCATTAATATTTTTAAAATAGTCACTCATTTATTCCTCCCATTCTATTCCTATAAACATTCTTTAAGCATACTATATTATAAAATTTATGATAGAATTAGGTTTAAAAAATTTAGTATAAATAATTAAAATTAGAGGTAGGAATGAAATATTTGCACACGATGGTAAGAATTAAAGATATTGAAGAGTCTATTGATTTTTATTGCAACAAATTAGGTCTTAAAGAAATAAGACGGCGTGAAAGTGAAAAAGGACGGTTTACTCTTATTTTTCTTGGAGCTAAAAATAGTGATGATAATACTGGCTTACTTGAATTAACATATAATTGGGATTCTGAAGAATATACTGGTGGAAGAAATTTTGGTCACTTAGCTTATAGTGTGAAAAATATTTATGAAACATGTGATAGATTAATTAAAAGTGGTGTTACTATCAATAGACCTCCTCGAGATGGGCGTATGGCTTTTATAAAATCTCCAGATAATATTTCTATTGAAATACTTCAAGAAGGTGAAGCTCTTCCTATAAAAGAACCATGGGCTTCAATGGAAAACAATGGTTCTTGGTAAAAATTGCTATGAGTAGAAGAAAAAAATTAACAGTTTATGATTATTTAAAGTCTAAAGGTAAAAGACAGTTGAGCAATTTATTTGTTCACACTATAGAAGAAGCTGCGGCTGCTGAAGAGGCTGGAATAGATTATATTGTTGCAGCACATGATTTGCCACAATTTGGAATCAATGCCTCATTAAATGATGTAAAAAAAATAAGAGAAGTTGCTCCAAATTGTTTTATGCAATCTGCTGGACCAATACCACCAGCTTCAGAATATGAAGCCATTAAATTCGCACATGATTATTTATCCTTTGGGGTAGATTGTATCTATGTTGGTAATCACAGTTTAAAATGGATTAGAGCTATGCGTGATGAAAATATTCCTACAATTGGTCATGTTGGCTTAATTCCTGGTAAGGCAACCTGGATCGGTGGGTTAAGAGCAATTGGCAAAACAGCAGATGAGGCCATAGGTGTTTTAAAACATACATTAGATCTTCAAGAAGCAGGTGTAATTGGTGTTGAGCTTGAAGTTGTACCACCCAAAGTTGCAAAAGTAATAACAGATAAAGTTGAAATTATAACAATGTCAATGGGAAGTGGTTCTGACTGCGATGCACAATTTTTATTTTCAAATGATGTGTTAGGTTGGAATGAGGGGCACATACCAAGACATGCAAGAGTATACAGAAACTTTAAAAAAGAATATGCCAGACTACAAGCAGAGAGAATATTAGCATTTAAAGAATTTCATGAAGATACAATAAATAAAAAGTTTAATGATCCTAAAATAAACGTACAAATCAAGGATGATGAATTTGATAAATTTTTAGAATTAGCTGAAAAAATCTAATTAGGTACACTCAACTCAATTTTATAATTTGGATTTCTAGCTTGTTTAAAAATTGCTGGAATAATTTCTTTATAAGCTCCCCAAAGACCATTTTTTGCAGGAGGCATCTGATCTTTAATTAAATTATGAAGTTTTGGCAAATTATACGATGGTACTGTAGGAAACATATGATGCTCAATGTGATATTCCATATGCCAATATAAAAAACTGAAAACAGGATTTAGATATACAGTACGTGTGCTATAACGATGATCTTTGATATTTTCTTGCAAGCCAGTATGCTGTGTTAATCCAAAAGAAGCAACAAGAGTTTTCCCATAAAACCCAGGAAGAACTAAGTACAAAATAGGTAGCCAAGTCTGATAAAATATAGATATTAAAATTACAACTAACCAAATACCAACATGTATTCTTGCTGAATTTCTGCATTTTGATCGTTCTTTCTCAGGAATACATTGCTCCATCACAGGTGTAGTAATTCCAATAGCATGTTTTATAGTTTCAAATTGCAGTGTTTTATGGAATGTTAACATTGGAGCAAAGGGAATAAAATATGAAAAAAATAAAAATAAATCAGTTGGTTTTCTTATTGCAATTTCAAAATCATGAGGATCATCATATGCTGTAAATCCATGATGTTTAAAATGAGACCATCTCCATCTTACTGGTTCAAAATTATCCATATAACTGGAAATTTGATAAAAAATATTGTTCCAGAATTTTGATTTAAATGCAGTTTTATGACCCGTTTCATGCCAAATAGAATCACTGCAAGCATATATGTTCCCATAAATTATAAAGAATAGAAGACTCCACCATGTTCCCCAAGTAGCATAAGCAAGATATCCAAAAAAAATTAGAACACTAAAATATATAGATACGTGCTTAAAACCTGCCCAATCAGATTTTTCACACAATTTTCTGAATTCTTCTTTATCAACTTCTGGACGATACCATTTATCTAAGTCAACTTTCATAATTTCATAATTATCATGAAAGTATAATTTAGAAAATAAAAATAAGAATGAATTATAAATTATAATGCTATTTTAATAAAAGTTTTATTTCATCTTCTGAAAATGGTTCAGGCTGATAACATGTTGATCTTAATTGCACTTCATTTTTTGTTTCAGAAGCAATAATTATTGACTCGATTATATCTAAAACGTGTAAGGCTATTTCTCCATTGCATCGATGTTTACGATTATTTTCAATTGAGTAAATCATCTCTGATAATCCCGCACCTCGATAATTTGATTGTTTTGGTGCCTCATTACTACGGCCACTATGATTAATAATATTAGTTTTACCTAAATATTTATTCTCAACTGAATACTCTTTCCATTCAGAGCCTAGCTTATGTGATAACAACACAGGGCCTCCGAACATATTTGGATCAGGAACTATTAAAGATCCCTTGGATCCATACAATTCCATGTGATTTCTTCCATGATTTTGAACATCAAAAGAAATAAACCCTTGGATTATTGATTTATTGGCAAACTCAACATCAAACATTACAGAAGTTGAAATTTCTACATCAAAAAATTTACCTTTTTTAGGACCAGCTAAATATTCTCGTTTGTCTAAAAATTTTTTTCCTCTTGCGCGTACATTTATTGCAGGACCAAGTAGATTAACTAATGTTGTAAAAAAATAAGGACCCATATCAATTACTGGCCCACCTCCTTGTTGAAACCATGATTCTGGATTTGGATGAAATTCTTGAACACCTGGAAATCCAAATATAAAATTACCAGTTAATATTTGACCTATCTCGCCCTCATCAATTAATTGTCTTGCAGTTTGACCACCTCCACCCAGAAAAGTATCAGGAGCGTTTCCAACATATAAATTATTTTTTTTAGCAATTTCAAGTAAATGATTTGCGTCATCATATTTCATTGACATTGGTTTTTCACTGTAAACATGTTTTCCAGCTTCTAAAGCTAGTTTTGAAACTTCATAGTGTGCTTGAGGAATAGTTAAATTAAGAATGATATCAATATTAGAATCATTAAGAAGTTCATCAACACTCAATGATTTTATAGTGTATTGATCAGCACATTTTTTGGCTGCTTCAGGATATTTGTCAGCACATGCAACAAACTTAATATTATTAAAATACTCTTGAGAGCGAAAATATGTCTCAGCAATATTACCACAACCAATTAGTCCTATATTTTTCATATGCATTCTTTTAAATTATTAATTAAATATCTCTATTATTAATTTAAAATTTTTTATTCCATTACAGCGCCACCACTTACATTAATTGTTTCACCAGTAGTCTCACTAAATTGATTTGAACATACTGCAACAATAGCTTTGGCTATATTATCAGGCATTTGATATCTACCTAGAGGTATTCTATCCAACCAATCTTTTTCAACATCATATTTAGATTTATCCCATCCATGCTTTATACGCCAATTAATTTCATTATTAATCATATCAGTCCCAATCGTCCCTGGACTAATTGCATTTACTCTAACATCTGGAGCTAATTCTAGAGCTAATGCTCTAGTGAACCCTATTACACCCATTTTTGAAGCATTATAATGCGCAGTAAATTTTTGAGCTCTCCTTGCTGCTTGAGAAGAGATGTTTAAAATGGAGGATCCTTTTTTAAATAAAGGGATTGCATGCTTTGTCATCAAAAACATACCTTTTAAATTTACATTCATAACTAAATCCCATTCTTTAACTGATAAGTCTTTACATAAATTTAAGGTTGCAACACCAGCATTATTAATCAGATGATGTACATTTAATTTTTTATTTGCAATTTTTGTATAAAAATTTTTTACATCTTTTTCTGAAGTTATATCTAAATTAAAAGTTTGAAGCTTAGGATGTTTTAATTTTTTTTTAATTTTTTTAATTTTTTCTTTATCTTTATCTACCAAATAAACGTTTGCTGAATAATTTAAAAATAATTCACAAGTAGCAGAACCTATACCTCCTGCTCCCCCGGTAACAACAACATTATTATTTTTAAAAATATTTTTTTTAAACACTCTGTTATTTATTTTTGCCCTGATAGCCAATACCAATATTATTAGTCTTCTTACTTACATCCATTATTTTTGGATACTCATAATTTAAGCCTAAAAGCTGTCTAACTTTATTATTAGAGTTTTTTTTAAATTCTTCATTTAAATAGGAAATTAAATCTTCCACTGGTTTTATGTACTTAGGTAAAAACTCAATAAGCAATGCAGCTCTTTGATGATCAGATTTATTTGGCGATGCTCCATGCCAACAATTTCCATTAAAAAATACTAAATCTCCAGGTTTGGCAACCATTTGTTGTTTATTGGTAAAGTCATCATTTTGATTTGGATACTTTAATTTTTTTTGTGATCCTGGAATATATGCTGTAGCTCCAGACTCAACAGAACAAATATCAAGAGGGATTGTTGCTTGACAATTTTGAGCAAAAGAGCTGTTTAATCCCATAGGAAAAGTTTCACTTTTATAATAATCCCAATACGGATAGTCTATATGTAATTCTTGTCCAGGTGAACCTGGTAATAATCTACTAGCACAATAAGACCCACAGATAAATTCTGATCCTAAAAGTTTAGACATTAACTTAAAAATAATATCATTTGTAATTAACTTATTAAAAACTTCTCCTTTACCAAATAAATTCCATACACGTTGCTGTAATTGAATCTTTCCAGAAGCTTCAGCTTCAGCATTAAAGTGAGATTCTTTTTGCTCTTGAGTATCAGCAAAATGATTAACTATTTCTCTAGCAGATTTTATATCATCTAAATTATAAACATTTTCAAAAACTATTACTCCAGATTCCTGCATGAGTTCATTCAATACATCATTAGTATTAAAATTTTCTTTAGTAAATTTTTTCATGATTAAATTTTAAATTAAAATAAATTATAATTCTAGTTCTTTTGCAAGATCACCGATTTCTGCGCCTCCAGCCATTAATCTTTTGACATCATCACCACCAAGTTCTGACGATAATCCTGAGCCTATTACTTCTCCTAAACTAAGGAAGGTGTAGCGATCAGCAATTAGACGAGCATGTATCTCATTGTGAGTGATTAATATAATTGCAATATTTCCAAGACGTTGAACTTTTTTTATAGTTTTTAAAACTTCCATTTGTTGTTTTTGACCAAGCGCTGAAGTTGGCTCATCTAAAATAAGTATCTTTGCTCCAAAATAGATAGCTCTTGCGATAGCTAATGTTTGTCTTTGGCCACCTGACATTGTACCTACGGGTTGATTAAGATCTGAAATGTTTATTCCAATTTTCGACATTTCTTCCTTTGTTATTTTATCCATATCTTCCATTTGCATTAAACCAAATGGGCCAGGTCCTTTTTTTATTTCGCGTCCAAGAAAAAAATTTCTAGTGACTGACGTTAGGGCATTTAATGCAAGGTCTTGATAGACTGTCCCTATACCCGCATCTGAAGCTTGTCTCGGTGATGTAAACTTAACAACTTCTCCGTCAACCTTTATCTCACCTCTAGTTGCAGAGTGAACACCGGATAATACTTTAATAAGTGTAGATTTACCTGCACCATTATCACCTAATAATGCATGAACCTCACCTGGATAAACATCTAAGGATACGCCGTTTAAAGCTGTAAATGAGCCAAATTTTTTAACTAAATCTGTAATTTCAATTAAAGGTTTTCTTTCCATTAGATGCTACCTATTATTCTTTTTCTTATATTTTCATTTGTGAGTGCAGCAGCAACAAGAACTGCACCAAGAAATACTCTGTAGAATGATCCATCAATTCCTGGAATATAAAAGAATGCTTCTTTTGCTATGCCGAAAATAATTGTGCCTAAAATAATTCCAAGTATTGTTCCAAAACCACCTGTAAGCACAACTCCACCTATTACAGCAGCCGCAATTGCTTCTAATTCTTTTAAGTTTCCTTTAGCTGTATCCGCTGTGTTTACTTCAAATACTTGGCATGCTGCAAACATAGTTGCACAAAATGCAGTGAACATAAATAAAGAAATTTTAACTTTATTGGTTGGCACCCCATTAGCTTGTGCTGCTCCAAGATTACCACCTGTAGAATATATCCAATTACCAGCCTGGGTTCTACTTAAGACGAAATAACAAACAAGAGCTAGAAGTAGCCATATCATCAGGCATGAATACATCCCTTTAGCAAAAATATTACCGTAATTATTTACATTCCAGTCTGCAGTAAAATACAACCAATCAAAAACAGGTTCCATAATATCGCCACCAAAAAAGTTAGCTACTGGTCTAGCTGTAAAAATTGTATCTATGTATGCTTTTGCAACATCAATATCTGTAACTGCTTTAGCAACTACAGCAGGCACTTCTACACCAGCTTCTATCTTTTTTGTTAAAATTTCTACCATTGAATCATTGCCTGATTTTTTTGCACCAGCTAATGATTTTTCAAGTGTTTCAATCATTTTTTTTGAAGCTAAGATAGTTTTACTTTCTGCAACTTTTTCATTAACGTAAGTTAATTGTGCAGTTAATTTAGCAACAGTATTTGCTGGAACATTACTAAGAATTTCTAGAAGTTGGTCGTTTGGTAATAATTTTGCAGCATCTCTTTCCATTTCACCGTGGCCTGGCACATTTATGATATTTTTAATATCTGGTAATTCGGTAACTGTTGTAGATCCTGCAGTTTGATCAGGCGCGCGGTTAAACGCTCTGTATGATACTTCAGTAACACCTCTTAAAAAGAATAATCCTCCAAGTGTAACAATAAATGATGCAATGCCACTTTTAACAATTAACCAACCCTGAAACCATCCAAAAGATAAAGTAAAACATAATGTAATTAATAGTGCAGTTAATGGAGAGACATCGGTTATTTCAAAAAGCTTTAAACCTTCAAAATGAAAACCTCCATCAAAAGAAATATATGGGATGACAACAGCAAAGCCCCATTTAAGTATCATTGCCATACAGCCACCTGCAAAACCTATCATTGAACCAACTGATAGATCAAATTCTCCAGCTATAATGAGCATGCCCGCACCAAGGGCTACTATTCCTAGTTGAGCAATAACTCTAAAATTATTTCGTATTCCTAGAGCATTAAAACCTTCACCCGAAAATGGGTTAAGAGAAAATTCTCCTTCAGGAATAGAAAAATATCCCAGCATACAAAACAGTAAAAGCAAAACTCCCAAAGGGCCAATCTCTGGACGAGCAGTAATTGAAGAGTACCACTTTTTTTGTCCCTGTCGATCTGACTCTTGTCGTGGTTGCTGTGTGGTAGAAGTATTCATTATATATCAAAAAAGGGCCGATAAAATCGACCCTTAGATTAATAAACTATCTATCAATTCCTGCAAGAGCAGCAACTGAAGCAGCGTTAGACTTATCAACGAAGCCTGGTCCTGAAGGGATGTTAGCTCCTGGAAGAAGTCCAGCACTGTTATTGTACAGGTGTAATACGATAATTGGCACATAACCCTGTAATCTTTGTTGTTGATCAATAGTGAATGATACTCTACCAGCTGCGATTAAGTCCATAACTGCAGGACTTAAATCAAAACAAGCATGGTGTACTGTCATACCAAGATCAGCAACAGCTTTATCAACAGCTTCACATACATGTGGTCCTACTGAAAGGATAGCGTCAACATCACTGTTTGCCTGTAAAGCAGCAGTAGCACGAGTTTGAATCGTTGCAGGATCTGAAGTAGTATCAGTAAATTCCATAGGAACTGCTTCACCATAACCTTCACATCTGTCAACTAGTGCAGTATTGTAAGCTTCTTGAATCATACAAAGTGCTTTTGTTGCACCTTCAGATTTTGCTCTTTCACCAGCTTTTTGTCCAGCAAGATATTCTGGCTGACCAACGTGCATAAGTGCACCTAAAGCAGCAGAATTTTCTAAACCAGAGTTCATAGTAATTACTGGAACACCAGCAGCAACAGCAGCTTTAATAGCAGGGCCTAATGCATCTGGATCTGGTAGAGAAATTACCATACCGTCAGGCTGAGTAGCTGCAGCAGCTTGAATTGAGCTTGCCATATCAGCCATATCAGCAGATGGATTGTAAATATATTCAAAGTCCGCACCGATTGCACGAGCTGCATCTTCACCACCTTTTTGAACAACTGGCCAAAAAGGATCTTTTCCTTCACCGTGAGTTACCATTACATATCTCTCAGCGAATGCAGAACTAGTAACAAAAACTAGTGCCGCTATTGAAATTAGAAATTTTTTCATAATTTCCTCCATTGTTATTTATTAATAATTAACAAATTACTAATATTCGTGAGGCCTTTTAAATCAAGTACAAAATTTAATAAGTTGTGAATTGATATTTACTTATTTTTAAACACCTTTTCTTTGTTTATTTTTGCCATCTAAATGCTCTTTAAGTGCTTCTTTATTATTTTCTGAAGTTGCATTCAATAAAGTTGGGCTTTCCCAAAAAGCTGTTCCATCTAACCACTCATATCCATGCGTTTCCATAACAATTACATAAGTCTTATCAGATGCTTTAGCTCTTTTAAAAGCAGCTTCTAGTTCTGAGGTAGATTTAACCGTCTCCCCATTTGCACCCATACTCTTTGCATGCGCTTCAAAATTTACAAACTGCATGTTTGTTGCTCTTGCTGCTCTTAAATTACAAATATATTCTTTACCACCTTTAGCAAGTTGGAGTCTGTTAATAACCATGTGTCCACCATTGTCACAAACAACAATGATAAGTTTTTGATCATATAAAACTGAGCTATAAATATCACTATTATGAAGAAGATAAGAACCATCTCCAACGAAAACAACAACATCTTGTTCAGGTTTTGCCATTTTTATTCCTAACGCACCTGAGATTTCATACCCCATACAACTAAAACCCCATTCAGTTTCAAAAGTATTAAGCTGTTTTGGTTTCCATATTTGTACAACCTCTCCTACTAAACCTCCCGCTGCTGTGACTACTATATCAGAAGGATCAGCATTCCTATAGACAGCACCTACAGCATGAGCATATGAAGGTATTTCTTGATTTGTTGGACCACTTTGTTTTTTAACATAAGAGTCCCAAGTTGTTCTCTCTTCAACAGCTCTTTGATACCATCCATTTGGTGCTTTCCAATCAGCTAGTTCTGCAGATAATTGATTTAATCCTATCTTAGCATCACTAACAACTGGAGCGGCTCTATGTTTTGTTGTATCAAAACGCGAGGTATTAATTGAAACTAAACTGAAATCTGGATTTTGAAAATTAGTCCATGAACCCGTAGTAAAATCAGCTAGCTTTGTTCCTACCGCAAGCGCTAAATCGGTATCCTTTGATAAACTGTTAGAAGATCCTTCACCTAAACATCCAATAGCGCTTATATAATAAGGATCATCATGCTGCATGCAACCTATCCCCATCACAGTAGCTGTGACTGGTATATTATGTTTTTTTGCAAATGCTGATAACTCAGCTTCCGCTTCAGAATATAAAACACCTCCTCCAGAGATGATAATTGGTTGTTTTGAGTTTTTTATTTTTTCTGCAGCAGCTTTTATTTGTTTTGGGTCTGGATAAATTCTTCTAATTTCATGAATTTTTTCTTCAAAAAAAATTTCTGGGTAATCAAATGTTTCTCCTTGTACATCTTGCGATATTGAAATGGTGGCAGGTCCACAATCAGCTGGATCTAACATTGTCTGAATAGCTTGTGGCAAAGAGGATAAAATTTGTTCGGGTCTTGTAATTCTATCAAAATATTTTGATACTGATTTAAAAGAATCATTTTGAGTTTCCGTTGGTGAATTAAAGTTTTCAACTTGTTGGAGAACAGGATCAGGAAAACGACTTGAAAATGTATCTCCTGGAATCAAAAGTAAAGGAAGCCTGTTACTTAAAGCTACAGCTGCTGCGGTTACCATATTTGTTGATCCAGGTCCAACTGAAGAGGTTGCGATAAAAATTTGTTTACGTCGCATTGCTCTTGCGTATCCAATTCCAGTTAAAGCCATGTTTTGTTCATGATGACCGCGATAGCCAGGAAGATCTGACTGAAACTCTTCCATAGCCTGCCCAATACAAGCAACATTTCCATGCCCATAAATTCCAAATGCACCAGGAAATAAAGGAGCCTTCTTTCCGTCAATAATTGTTTTTTGTGCAATCAAATATTTAAATAAAGCATGTGAACATGATAATTTAACTGTTTTCATAAAATCCTCCTCAACAAAAGTGTATTTAAATTCTATAAGAAAAATAATTTTTTAGAACTGTTATTTGAATATTTTATTATTATTTTTTATAATTTATTTGAAATTGATCATATATAAATTATAAAAAATGTTATGAAGATTGCTATAATTGGGGAAATACATCCAGATGGCTTGGAAACGCTTGAAAAATCTAATTTTAATGCTTTTGAAATTTCTAACATTGAAAAAAATAACTTAAAAAAAGCACTTGAAGATGTTGATGGGATAATTATACGATCTGCACCAAACTTAAACTCTGATATTCTTAAAGATTGCCGTAAAATTAAAATTATTGCACGTCATGGAGTGGGGTATGATAATGTAGACTTAGAATATCTTAATCAAAATAATATTGCACTTGGAGTAACTGGAACATCTAACGCCGTTAGTGTTGCTGAACATGTACTTGCTTCTTTTTTATATCTTACAAAAAATATTAACTTGTCAGATGAGCTAACAAGGAATGGGGGTTTTAAAAATAAATCTTCTTTACCAGATTTCTTTGAATTATATAAAAAAAATATTGTTATTTTTGGTTTTGGAAGGATAGGTAAAGCTCTAGCAAAAAGATGTATTGGTTTTGAAACTAATGTTTATGTTTTTGATCCATTTATTAACAAAAGTGAAATTCATAAACATAACTGTATACCAGTTGATAAGAATGAAGGTATAAAATTAGCCGATTATATTTCAGTGCATCTTCCATTAAACCAAGACACAAAAAATTTTATCTCAGATGAAGAGTTTGCATTGATGAAAAACTCAGTTATCATTGCTAATACGGCACGAGGAGGTATTATCAATGAAAATGCTTTACTAAATGCATTAAAAAGTAAAAAAATTCTTGGCGCTTCTTTAGATGTTTTTGAAAAAGAACCTCCAGATTCAAATCACCCAATATTTAAATTATCAAACGTTTTACTATCACCCCACAATGCCGCTTTGACATTGGAATGTAGAAAGAGAATGGCGATTGAATCTGCTGAAAATGTTATTTATTTTTTAAAAAATCAAGAAAAATTAAATATCAATAATATTGTAAATAAAGAAAAATTTAAATTTTAAAGATTTAAATATATTTCACCTTCTTCTTCAATAATATCATACATCTTTAAAGCGGGTAGTTCCAAATCACTTATTGGATCACCTGATACGATGCTGAAGGTGTTGCCACAACTAGCACATTCAAGCTCTTCTCCCTCAACACTGGATTCACTTATAAAAGTCTGGTCTTCACAATGGCAATGGCCTTGAAGAGCAAAAAAACCTGATTCAAGTCGAAAAATAGCATAATCTATTTCTTCGTGTTCAAAATTCTCAACACTTCCAACATCAATATCATCCTGCTGCCCAATATGAACAGGTTCAATTTCCATATTCATAAAAAAATTGTAGAATAAATTTCAAATATAATAAATAATTTTTTATCTAAATTTTAAATTTTTTCTAGAAAGTTCACTGATGTTATTAACACCCATTAGTTTCATATCTCTCTCAATTTCATTTTTTAAATTGGATAAAGTTTTTTCAACACCTCTTTGTCCTCCTGCAGCAAGAGCATACAAATACATTCTACCTCCAGAGCATGCCTTTGCACCAAGTGAAAGTGCTTTTAATACATGCGTTCCTCTTCTAATACCGCCTTCACAAATAACATCTACTTTATCACCTACAGCATCGACTATTTCTGCAAGTTGATCAAAAGGTGATCTTGATCCATCAAGCTGTCTTCCTCCATGATTTGAAATCATTACACAAGTAGCCCCAACATCGACTGCCTTTTTCGCATCCTCAACAGACATTATTCCTTTAATAGCAAATTGTTTTCCCCAATTTTTATTTATTTTTTCAACACCTTTCCAATCAAGAGAATTATCTAGCATTTGAGTAAAATAATCTCCAATACTTGTCATAACACTTGTCCCAGCAGCTATATGATTCTTTAAATTACTTAATTCCCATTTAGGTTTAGTAAAATAATTAAATGCCCAAGCTGGATGTGTGGCAAAACTTAATGCACTTTTTAAAGTCAATTTCATCGGAATAGTAAATCCTGTTTGAAGATCTCTTTCTCTATTACCTCCAACTGCTGTATCAACTGTAACAGCCATTGCTTCAAAATTAGAGTTTTTACATCTATCAATTAGATCTTTATTTAAACCTTCATCTTTGTGCACATATAGTTGAAATAATTTAGGTGATGATACTAAGTTTGATATTTCTTCAATACTTGCGGTACCTAAAGAAGATATACCAAACATTGTTCCAAATTTTTCAGCCGCTTTAGCTACTCCTATTTCTCCTTCATAATGAAATAATCTTTGTAGTGCAGTTGGAGCACAATAAAGAGGCATATCAATTTTTTGCCCCATAACAGTTGTTGACATATCAACTTTATCAACACCTGATAGAACATTAGGTACTAAATCACATGAATCAAATGCTTCAGTATTTCTTTTATAAGTTATTTCATCGTCAGCAGCACCATCAATATAGTGAAAAATTGGACTAGGTAATTTTTTTTTTGCCAATTCTCTAAAATCTTTTACGTTGTGACAATTATTAATACTGTTAAACATTGTTAAGCAGCTACTGTCTTTTGAGTTTGTTCTCCCAAACCTTCAATACCTAATTTCATTAAATCACCAGGCTTTAAAAATACTTGGGGTTTCATACCCATACCCACACCAGGAGGTGTGCCAGTAGAAATTATATCTCCAGGTTGGAGTGACATAAATCTGCTTAAATAGCTTATTAAAAAATTTACACCATACACCATTGTTTTGGTTGAGCCATCTTGCATTCTTTTGCCATTAACGTCTAACCACATTGATAAGTTTTGTGGATCAGTAATTTCATCTTTTGTAACTAAATACGGTCCAATAGGTCCAAATGTATCACAAGATTTTCCTTTTACCCACTGACCCGAATGTTCTAGCTGAAAAGCCCTTTCACTTAAATCATTTACTACGCAGTAACCTGCAATATATTCTTGTGCCTGATCCTCAGAAACATATTTTGCTTCCTTACCAATAACAACTCCTAACTCAACTTCCCAATCAGACTTCTTAGAATTTTTTGGAATGTGAATATCATCATTAGGTCCAACAATTGCGCTTGTAGCTTTAAAGAATATTATTGGCTCAGGTGGTACTTCCATTCCTGTCTCTTCTGCGTGATCTGAATAATTTAAGCCTATACAAATAATTTTACCAACGCTTTTTTTACAAACACATGGTGCTATACTATCAATATTTTCTACTTTAGGCAAAGAAGAGATATCAGTGTTTTTTATTTCACTTAGTTTTTGAACAGTAACATTATCACTATCCCAGTCAGACACTAAACTTGAAGCATCACGAATATTTTCTTCTGTATCTAAAATTCCAGGTTTTACCTCATTACCAATTCTATATCTTAAAGTTCTCATTATAAAGTCCATCCTCCATCAATTAAATTAAGGGTTCCAGTCACAAAATCTGATTCATCGCTAGCTAAATAAACTGCCATTGATGCTATCTCATTAGGCTGAGCTAATCTGCCCATTGCTTGTCTAGAAATAAAATCTTTTCTTGCTTGCTCAGGGTCATCAGCCATTTGAACTCTACCTTCCCAAGATGGAGTCTCTACTGTTCCAGGCAAAATCGCATTGCATCTGATACCATCTTTTATATAATCAACAGCAATTGATTTAACAAAACCATTTAAAGCCGCTTTAGTTGTTGTATAAATAAATCTATTTGGAACACCCTTAACACTTGAAGCCGCAGAAGATACAATAATAATATTTCCTTTTTTCTGTTTTATCATTTTTGGTAATAAAGAGTGCGACATCAGATAAGCAGAATAAATATTAACATTTATTGATCTTTGGAATTCTGCAGAGTCACAGTCTAGAATGGCACCATGATGGACAAAGCCTACAGCATGAAAAAGAATATTAATATTATTTAAAGATGAACAAAAATTTTCAACATCTAATTTATTAGTAGAATCTAATTTGTGCGTTTCAATATTAGAATGATTAGCTTTGATCTCGTTTAATTTTTCTTCATTAATATCAGTAGCAATTACATTAGCGCCCTCATTAGCGAAAGCGATTGCCGTTGCCCTCCCAATCCCTTGAGCAGCAGCGGTTACAACTATGTTTTTATTCTCTAAGCGCATTTAATTATTTTTCCAATATTCTCCATTAGGATAAGAGAACTCATTAACAGAATTTTCTTTCATTTCAATAGAGTATCCTAGATCTTGAGGTGGCATATAATTTCCATTATTTATTTTACATGGATATATAAAATGTTCATGAAGACTATCTTGATATTCAACTACTTTATTATCTTTTTCACCATTAATCAGAACATAATCTATAATACATAAATGCTGAACATATTCACACAAGCCTACCCCACCAGCATGCGGAAAAACAGGAACATCAAATTTATGCGCCATTAATAATACTGTTAATATTTCATTAATACTGCCTAAACGACAACTATCAATTTGACACACATTCATTGCTCCAGACTCTAAGAATTGTTTAAACATAATACGGCCACTGCATGCCTCACCAGTAGCAAGTTTTACGGAACCAACTTCTTTTTTAATTTTTGCAAAACCCATCACATCATCTGGACTAGTAGGTTCTTCAACAAACAATAAGTTGAATTTCTTATAAGCATTAATGTGTTCTATTGATTGCTTCACACTCCATTGTTGATTTGCATCAACCATAATAGAACAATCTGGCCCAATAGTATTTCTAATTAATTCTAATCTTTTAACATCAGCTTCTAAATCTAAACCAACCTTTATTTTAAAATGTCTCCATCCTTGAGACATATATTGATTACATAAATCAATTATTTTTTCATCTGAGTAACCTAGCCAACCAGCTGCAGTTGTATATGATGGATAACCTTCATTAAGAATTTTTTGAATTCTATTTTCTTTAGCATTTTGACTATCTTGTAAAATATTATAGGCTTCATCTTTTGATAATGCATCCTCAATATACTTGAAGGTAAGCCACTCCATAATAGTATCAGGTTTACTATCAACAACAAATTGCCATAAAGGTTTTTGATTTTTTTTTGCAATAAGATCCCAAAGGCAATTAAATATTGCAGCTACAGCCAAATGAACTACTCCCTTTTCAGGACCTAACCATCTCAGTTGACTATGATCAACACACTGAAACCAAAGTTTGCCAATTTCATTTTCAAGTTCATCAATAGTTTTTCCAATAAACAAAGGAAAAAAGTGCTTAATGCATTCTGCAACAATGTCATTTCCTTTACCAATTGTAAAAGCTATCCCAAATCCTTTTAAATTATTATCTGATGTAAAAACAGTTACATATGTCGCTGAATAATCTGGATCAGTATGAATAGCATCAGACCCCGTTAGATCTTTTGATGTTGGAAAGCGAACATCATCTACAGTAAATTTAATTATTTTAGTCATCTGTTAATATTTTTTAAATGTTGGATTATAAATAAATTCTCAGTCCAAATCAGTTCCTAAACATGTTTTAGATGGCAAGTGCGCTAGGCCATCTTAAACTAGCATTTAACAATTAGTATGAATAAATCAATTATATTCTATAATATTTTTCAGCATTCTTCATTAATAAATCATTAATTTCAGTATGACTAAATTTAGATATAATTTTCATATAAGCTAACCAAAAAGATTGATATGTGGACTTAGAAAAAAATTTATCAACTGGAAAATTACTTGCAAACATACATCTTTTTGTTCCAAAACTATCAATAGCAACTTTAATATAATCACTAATAAAATCAGTACTCCAATTAGTTTTCCATTCTCCAAATCCTGATATTTTTAGAACAACATTATCAAGTTTACTCATTTCGTTTACTGCTTTTTTCCAGCCATCAAAATCATCAAGTGACTCTTCAGGCCACAAACAATGATTAATAAGAAATTGAACACTTGGAAATTTTTTTATTAAATCAATTGCTTGCTTATATTGCGTATAATAAATTAAGATATCAAAACTTAGGTCAAATTTTTTTAATAAATTAAAATTTTGTAGCCATAGTTCATTATATAAAAAATCATTTTTTCGATCTTTGCATTTCAAAATTTGACGAATGCCTCTAAAATTTTTAAATTGCTTATGCTCCTCTAAGTCTTTTTCTGCTTTTGAATCTAATAAATTTACAAAACCAACTATAGCATTTGGAAAACTTAATGGGTGTGAATCCGATATTTTTTGTAACCACTCAGTTTCCTTTATTTTATTTTTTTCACTAATTTCAGCTTGAATATGAACAATTTTTTTAAGAGAAAGACCTTTTGCATCATTCATCAAATTTTCGATTAAATAATTTTGTTTTAAATCATGATTCTCATTATTTTGAATCCAAGGATAATCATTATTTAAGTCCCATAAATGAATATGTGTATCAATGAAATTTATATGATTTAACATTTAGTTTAATTACCTAACTATTTAGACTATTTTATACTATATAATTAAATATTAAGTAATATAGGTATTTTTAAAACTAATGAATATTTTATTAACTGGTGGAGCTGGTTACATTGGCAGTCACGTAGCATTATCATTGCTTGATAGTGGAAATGACATAACGATTATTGATAACTTAATAACTGGAAACAAAGAAATATTACCTAAAAACATTAATTTTTATAACTGTAATATTAATAATAAAAAAAAAATTAAAGAAATAATTCAATCTTCTCAATTTGATATTTTAATGCATTTTGCTGGATATATTAAAGTTGAGGAGTCAGTATATCAACCTGAAAAATATTTTGAAAATAATACTAAGAATGCAATTTCTCTTTTTGAAACATGTTTAGAAAATAATTTAAATAATATTATTTTTTCATCTACTGCGGCTATCTATGGCAACCCTAAAAATAACAATCCAATTACTGAAAATGTAATTTTGGAACCTCTGAATCCATATGGTGAGTCAAAAATGAGAACAGAAAAATATCTTTTAGCAAATAATGATAAATTTAACTCAATCATCTTAAGATATTTCAATGTAGCAGGAGCTGACAGTCAATTAAGAACTGGATTAATAAGTGATGAAGCTACACACTTAATAAAAATTATAAGTGAAGTGGCTGTTGGTAAAAGAAGTAAAATTTTAATTTATGGAAATGATTATCAAACATTAGATGGAACGGCACTTCGTGATTATATACATGTAAGTGATTTAGCAGATATACATGTTGAAGCTGCTAAATATTTGTTAAAAAATAAACAAACCAATGTTTTTAATTGTGGATATGGAAAAGGATATTCTGTTTTGGAAGTAATAAATGAAGCAAATAATATTACTGGCAATAAAATTAAATTTGAATTCTCAAAAAGAAGACGAGGAGATGCTGAAAAGCTTGTTGCTGATGTTAATAAAATAAATAAATACATTAAATGGCAACCAAGATATAATAATCTAAAAAAAATTATAGAATCATCCATAAATTGGGAAAAAAAAATTAATGAAAAAAATTTATAAAAGACAGTTTAAGAGAAACGATAATAAACATTTGCTATTGTATGGATATAGCAAGCATGTTGAAACATCTGTCCAAGAGCTTGAAAAAATAGATTCACCCACGCCACATATGCGATGGAATCCTGCAAGACAAGAATGGGTAACTTATTCTGAAACCAGAAAAGTAAGAACCTCTTTTCCACCAGAAGAATATTGCCCTTTGTGTCCTGGTGCTGAATTAAATTTTGCAACTGAAATCCCATTTAGTAATTTTGAGGTTGCCATCTTTCCAAATAGATGGGCCAGTTTTCATACTAATGATAATCAAATATCCATTGATGGCTTAAGCGCAAAACCATCAAATGGAGAGTGTGAAGTAGTGGTTTATTCTTCTAAACACTTAGATACAATTGCTCAGATGCCATTAAGCAGAATAGAACTTTTATTTAATGCTTGGTCAGATCGTTACATCAAACTATTAGAAAGAGATGATATTAAATATGTAATGCCTTTTGAAAATAGAGGTGTAGAATGTGGCGTCACTCTTCATCATCCACATGGACAAATTTATGCCTATCCTTTTATTCCTCCAGTAATTCAAAAAGAAATAGAAGCATTTAATAAAGAAAATTTTATTAAAAAATTAATGAAAAATTTAGAAAAAAATTATTTTGTTTACCAAGATGATCATGTGATTGCAGCTATACCACCATTTGCAAGATATGCTTATGAAATATGGATAATTCCAAAAAGACAGATAGCAGGACCTTGGCAATTTACTGACCAAGAATATAATTCTTTTGCTGTTGCTCTTCAAAAAGTAGTTAAGGGATATGATAGTTTTTTAGGCAGAAGGTGCCCTTATATAATGGGATTACATGCTGGTCCTAATCTAGAAGATAATAATTTCCATTTTCATATGGAATTTTATCCCCCTTTAAGACATGGTGATAAGCCCAAAGTATTAGCTGGCTCAGAGTCAATGGCTGGGGTATTCATCATGGATGTTTTTCCTGAAGAGACTGCAATTGAGCTTAGAAAGTTTATGTCATGAAATCAATTGAAGAAAAAATTAATTTTTTTAAAGAAAACTTAGAATTATTTGATGATGATATGGATAAATATAAATATCTTCTAGACCAAGCAAAAAATGCAAAACCCTTTCCTGAAGAATATAGACAAGATAGTTTTAAAGTCGATGGATGCCAAGCACAAGTGTGGTTGGTGCCATATATAGAACAAAAAAATTTATGTTTTTATTCAGACTCTGATGCCTTTATTTCAAAAGGAATGGTAACAATTCTTTGTGAAATTTATGGAGACAGAAACCCAGGTGAAATTGCAAAAGCAGACTTTGATCTTTTATCTTCATTAAAATTAGATACCTTGTTAACACCTGGAAGACGAAATGGTGTATATTCAATGCTAATGAAAATTAAAGAATATGGAAATGTTTACAGTCAATAAAATTAATTTAACTTAATTATTTTATTCTATTTCATAATTTTTTCTATATCAGGCTTTAAGAAATATGATTCAAAAGAAAAATATTAAAATTAATGAAAAGCTCTTTAATTTTATTAATAATCAAGCACTAAAAGGTATTGAAATTGATGAGGATATCTTTTGGAATGGATTTTCAGATATTGTAGATACTTACTATCCAAAAAATGTCGCTCTTTTAGAAAAGCGAAATAATTTACAAAATAAAATCAACTATTGGCATAAACAAAATAGATCTAGAGATATTGATCTTGATGAATACAAGAGTTTTTTAAAAGAAATAAATTATATAGTTGATGAAGGACCTGATTTCAAAATTACAACATCAAATGTTGATGAAGAAATCTCAACAATTTGTGGTCCACAACTAGTAGTACCTATTACAAATGCAAGATTTGCTATTAATGCAGTAAATGCAAGATGGGGGAGTCTATATGATGCTCTTTATGGAACAGATGCTTTGGGGGAAGTTCCACAAGGAAATAATTATGATCCTGCAAGAGGAAATAAGGTGATTGGATTCGCTAAATCACATTTAGATAAATTTGCCCCCCTAGAAAATATAAAATGGAGTGAAATTAATAAAATTGAATTGCAAGATAATAAAATTATTTTAGGTAGTATAAAGGAAAGTTCAGTAAATTTTGTAAATAAAAAACAGCTTATAGGATGGAAGTCTTCTAAAGACGATCAACTCCTAGAATTAATTTTATTAAAAAACAATCTTCATTGTAGAATATTAATTAATGAAAATGATGCAATTGGAAAAAATGATCCTGCAAATATCTCAGATATATTGGTAGAGTCTGCGATATCTAGTATTCTTGATTGTGAGGATAGTGTAGCAACTGTTGATGCTGATGATAAAATTTTAGCTTACCAAAACTGGTTAGGTCTTACTAAAGGAGATTTAGAAGCTGAATTCGAAAAAAATAATAAACCTGTAAAGAGAGTATTAAATAAAGATATTATTTACAA
>CACFVT010000008.1 GCA_902569865.1 uncultured Alphaproteobacteria bacterium
ATAGTGCAATTAAAATATTAAAACCAAACATAATAATGCACACCATATCAACATATCCAGCTAAAGTAAGTGAGCTTAATTTAAATTATATTCAATATCTTAAAACAAAATATAAGAACGTAGAAGTTGGTTACAGTGGACACGAATTTGGGCTATCAACCACCTTTGCTGCAATAGGGCTTGGAGCCTCGTGGATTGAAAGACATATAACTCTAGATAGACATATGTGGGGAAGTGATCAGCTGTCATCTTTAGAGCCCACAGGATTATTTCAGTTGATGGGGCAAGGCCGTCACAGTTGTTGTTGACACAGCTCTAATTGCGTTTTTTCTTGGTTTCAAGGAAATCTACATTCTTGGTGTTGACCTCTATTACAAAGATAATAACAAAACACATTTTTACGGAAAAGAAGAAAGTATATATTTACAGGATAAAAAACCAAAAAGATTACTTAGTGACGCATTAAAAATTACTGTTATAAATTTAAATAAATTTTTTTATCACCATTCAGTAAAAATGGTTAATCTCAGTAAGGGTTATTCTCACAATGACATGTTTGTAAAAGGTAGGCTAGAAGATCTATTTTAAAAGCTTAATTGTAACATATGAACGAGAGAAAATTACTATTCATTGCATCTTACCCAAAAAGTGGCAATACTTTTATGAGGGCAATAATTTCAAGTTTAATTTACTCACAAGATGGAATTTTTGAATCTAAATTATATAAAAAAATTACCCTTCTGGATACAAATCCATTTTATGATTTTGTAAAAAAAATAAATTCTGAAGATTTTTTAAAACTTGATAAAGTTGATACAGCTTGTAAGTATTGGAGATTAGCTCAGCAAAAACACTCATATATAACGGATAATTATATTTTTAAATCTCATGCAGCCAATCTAATGTTTGGAAACTATAAATATACTTCTCAAGAAAATTGTATGGGTGTTATTTATTTGGTTAGAGACCCAAGAGGGATTGTTCCTTCTTATGCCTATCATCTAAATATTAGTAATGAGGAGGCGTTTGAAAAAGTTACCAACATCAAACAAATTATATTTAATCCACGGAATAATATTTGTGTACCACTTTCAAACTGGGAGACCCATATCAAAAGTTGGCAAAAAACAAATATTCCGATTATTTTTGTCAGATTTGAAGACTTAGTTTCTGATACTGTTAACACAATCTATAAGTGCGTTGAATTTTTAAAATCACTGAATATTCAATTTACTTATAACTCGAAAAAATTAGACAATATTTATGAAAGCACAAAATTCGAAACAATTAAAAAATTAGAAGAGGATAATAATTTTAGAATTGGCAAAGATAAAAACTTTTTTAGAAAGGGGGACCTTAATAACAGTGATGTAAGCAAAGAAATTAAAAAAAAATTAATAAATATGTTTGAAGAACAAATGCAAGAGTTTCGTTATATTTAAAAAAATTTTTACTTTTTGCTTTGTTTTCTCTTAATTTTATTTAATTAAGATAATCGATTTGTAAAATTTTATTTTTTTTTAAAAATATGTTCTTTAAGCACAACGTCAACAAGCTCATAATTTAAATTTTCCAGAAATGGTATAATTAATGAGTTTTTTGGATCATCTTCTTCTATACATAATACAGGTCTGTTAGTTTTTAGTGTATTGTATGCCCCTTTAAGAACGCTAAGTTCAAATCCTTGTACATCAATTTTTATAAAATCAATTTTTTTGTAATTAAAAGTGTCTAGCTTTTTTACAACAGATTTTATTGTGGGTGTGTCTTGTGGAAACTCACCGTAGATAATGCTTTTATCTTCTTTAAATCCAATTTTAGTTTTATTTACAAATGAAGAAGCGCCTGAATTAGATTTGTGAATAAAAAGATTTTTAGTTTCTTCTTTCTCTCCTAAGGCGCAAGAATATATTTTTGAGTTATCTAAGTTAATGTTTTTTTTTAAATAGTCTTGACAAAAAGAGTTTGGCTCAAAGCAGACCAATTTATCAAAATATTTTGATAAATCTTTCGACCATAAACCGATATTCGCACCTATATCAATTGCAAATTGCCAGTCTTCAACATATGAAATTGCCCTGTTTCTTTGTCCCTCTTGATAATGGTCATTTTTTTTGAGATACTCAATAAAATGTAAATCTGTTTCAGGAAGATAATAGTCTTTAATTTTAATCATTTTAAATTTTAAAATTATTCTTTATCAATTTATAAAAAAAAGCAACACTCAACTGAAACGTGTGTAGCGCCCAGACTCTTTCTCTCTAACTTTCATGAAAATCTCTAAAATCTTGGAACGAGCGATGGGATTCGAACCTGCAAATGTCAGCCCCAAAAAACGATGTAGTACAAAAATAGCTATGCCTAATAATAGAAAACTTAAGTTAATTTTTTTAAAAAATTTTAAAAATGGGTGATTAGGTCAGCCTTTATTGCGCTCTAATTTAACTATAAGCAAGAAGTTTAAAAATGTAAAAATATTTTACTTTTTTAAAAAAATTTAATTATAGTAAATTTATGGATAATAATTGGGAGTCAAATAGAATAAATTTTTATGATAACATCTATAAAAATCCAAACAACCATTGGAGAAAAGAATTAAACTTTAAATTTGATAATTTATTTACTCAAATCATTTTAGGTAATTTAAAAAAAGATCATAAAACTATGTTAGAGGTTGGGACAGATGGAAGATTTTTTGAAACTTTTTTAAAAAATAATAATCATAACTTAAATATATCAGTTATAGATATCTCTTCTAAAGCAATTGAAATTATCAATAATAAATTCAAAACTATTAATACATTTTGTGAGGATTTTTTTGTTTTTGCAGAATCAAGAGTTTCAAACAATGAAAAGTTTGATATTATTTATTCAAACGGCACTCACGAACATTTTAGAAATTTGGAGAAATCATTAAGGCTTACTAAGCAACTGTTATCAAAGAATGGTTTTTTCTTAATGGCAGTTCCAAATAATCTTGGTTACGATATTAATAAGGACCAACAGGTAGAAGGGTTCAGAGAACTAAATGGTGGAAGTCGACAAATGGAGTGGCACCTATTTTTAAACTCATGGAAAAAAATAATCTATGATTCTGGTTTTAAGTTTACATTTTTCAGAGGTTTCGATGAGAGAATTGGCTTTATATTTTATATGTATACTTAGACTTTATTGTTTTCGTAAATTCATTTTCTTATTAAAAATTGGCTGGAGCGGGCGAAGGGATTCGAACCCTCGACTTCAACCTTGGCAAGGTTGACATTAAAAGTTGAGGTAGATGTTTTGATCTTATTTGCTAAAAAAAATTCTATTAAAAACCATAAAAATTAAGGCTAACTGGGACGTAAGTGGGGCGTGTAAGTAGAAATAGTTAAGAGATCAAAATAACAAAAAGTTCCATAAAGTTAGTGTACAGTAAAAATTTAGATGGGTAGATTATTTTACTCTATAATGCACATATCTCATAATCTCACCTTTTAGTTTCTTAATTTTAAATTTATTTTTTCTTAAGTCAGGAAAATAATTTCAAATGTATCAATTAAACACTATAATAATTTTGTGTTAGAAAAAATTAAGTTATTTTTAATGTTTAACAATTATAAATTATTTAGGATGATTTATTATTCAATAGATAATAAATATTCTTTAATTAAAAAACTAGATTTGAAAAAAAATTTTTTACTTTTAGATATAGGTGCAAATAAAGGTAAAGTAAGTAGGTATGTATTAGATCACTACAAAGATTGTCTAATAGAAGCTTTTGAACCAAATAATTATGCATTTAGAAAGCTCATTAAAAATTTAAAAGGTTATGGTAACGTAAAATGTTACAATAAAGGGATATCAAAAGATGGGTCCAACATGAAGCTTTATCATCATAAAGATGACTTTAACAAAAAAGATCTTTCTGAAGCCAGTTCTTTTTTAGAGTTAAAAGAAAATATTAATATTAACAAATTTGATATAGTAACTACCATCTCTATAAATAGTCTTATTAAAAAATATCAATATATTGATTTAATTAAAATTGATATTGAAGGATATGAGTATGAAATAATTCAGGATTTGATTAATAATAAACATAAAATTAAATATGTATTATGTGAGTTACACGGTAATCCAAAAAATTTAAGTCGAAAAGGTTTCAAAAAAAATATTTTTTTAGAAAAAAAATATAATAATTTAATTTCACTTCTTGAAAAAAATCAATTACTTAATAAATGGTTTTTTGAATATTATTAACAACTGGTACATATATGAGACGCAGGACAATTTACCAGCTACATGATTCAAAAATTTGGCTTAAACGCTGGAGCGGGCGAAGGGATTCGAACCCTCGACTTCAACCTTGGCAAGGTTGCGCTCTACCCCTGAGCTACGCCCGCAATGATTTTTTTCTACTATCATGATAGTTTCATAAAGTATAATAAAAAGACGTTGATTTATGTTAAGCTCAAAAGAATTTATAAAATTATTTAGTGACAAAGGGTATGATTATGAACTTCATCACCATCAAGCGCTTTTTACAGTAGAAGATTCAAATAATTTCAGAGGAAAAATAAAAGGATCACATAGTAAAAATTTATTTTTAAAAAATAAAAAAAATAAATTTTTTTTAATTTCATGTGAAGAATTTACAAATATAAATCTAAAGAGTGTTTCAAAATTTTTATGCTTAGGTAATGTGTCTTTTGCAAGAGAAGAATATTTAATAAACTTACTAGGGGTAAAGCCTGGTTCCGTTACTCCTTTTGCTTTATTAAATAACGCTGAAAACGATATAGATTTTTATCTAGATGAAAAACTTTACAATTCAAAATTTGTTAATTTCCACCCACTAACAAATACAGCAACAATAACAATGAAGTGCAGCACATTTATTGAATTTATGATTGAAAATAATAAAAAAATACATATTTTCTCACCAGAAGAAGAAGTAATTGTTAAAACATATGGATAGCAGTAATATAATTGATGTGAATGAAGGTGATTTTCAAAACACAGTCATAAATGCAAGTGAAAATAAGTTAGTTATTGTTGATTTTTGGGCACCTTGGTGCGGCCCGTGCAAACAACTAACCCCAATAATGGAAAAAGTTGCGAGAGAAAATCCAGATAATTTTGATTTGATTAAAATTAATATAGATGAAAACAAACAAATAGCATCTCAACTTAGAATTCAATCAATTCCTGCTGTTTTTGCCTTTAAGGATAAAAAGGTTGTTAATGCTTTTCAGGGAGTAATTTCTGAAAAAGATTTTATTGATTTTATTGAAAAATCAGGTGGCAAAAAACTAAAAGAGGATTTGAGCAATTTTTATAGTGAAATAAAAAATCTAATTGATGATAAAAAATTTAATGAAGCCAAAGAAAAAATATTAGTTTTTTTTACTGAAAATACAGGAGATGCAATAGTTGTAAGCCTATATTTGGAATGTTTATTAGCACAAAAAGAATTCAAAGAAATAGATGAGTTTGTCTCCTCTCTTGATGAAAAGATGAAAAAAAATCAAGAAATAGATAAAATTATTAAAAAAATAAAAATAGTAAAGGACTCAAAAGGATCGGAGTCTATAGAAGTACTGCTTGAAAAATACAACCATAACCCAAAGAACATTAAAATATTGTTAGCAATAGCTGAATACTATTTTTCTTCTGGAGAATATGAAAGCGCATTTCCATTTTTATTAAATAATTATTCTGTAGATAAAGAAAAGGTTAAAAAAAAATTAGTCGATTTTTTTGAAGCGCTTGGAAATGACCACGAGGCTACAAAAAATTATAGAAAACAACTTTCAAGCTTGTTGTTTATATAAATGCAAATACCAATCTTTCCACTAAACGGAGCAATACTATTTCCAAAAACAAACCTGCCTCTTAATATTTTTGAAGAAAGATATATTGATATGATAGATTATTCTTTATCAAGCGGTAGACTTATAGGAATGGTACAGTATAAAGAAAAAAATGAACTCTATAACATAGGGTGTTATGGAAAAATTACTATTTTTAATGAAATGCCCGATAAGAGATATTTAATAAATATTGAGGGCATAAATTGTTTTAAAATTACTAATGAAATAGACTCTGGGCATAAATTCAGAATTTGTGAAATTAAAATTATTGATAGCTTCAATAGCCATAAATTGGAAGATGGATTAAAATCAAAAATACTTGATAGTTTTAAAAAATATAAAAATGTTAAAAACATAAATGTAAGTATTGATGATATTTCTAAACTAAATATAATTGATTTACTGAAGCTTATAGTAATGATTTCACCCTTTGATGTTAGTGTGAAGCAAATGTTTTTAGAATTAAAATCACACAAAGAGCTATATGAAAAAATTTTGTCGACGCTAGAAATAGAATTGGCTTCAAATCAAGAATCAGCCTTAATTAATTAAATTCCCATAGCAAATTTAACAATTTTTTCTTTAAAAATTTTGTTTTTGTTTATTGCTTTAAAGCCAGCCTTTTTAAAAAATTTAAAATAAAATTGATCTTTTTTAAATATCCAATCTAGCTTGTCAGTTATTTCATACAGTCTGTATGCATCATAATAGCAGGCATCATTATAAGTTTTACAAAAACTTTTTGAACCTATTTCTAACTTCCTTTCTTTAGATTTTTTGAGTAATTTTGTTATTGATTTAACATCTCTCAAGCCCAAATTCCATCCTTGACCAGCAATAGGGTGGATAGAGTGAGCAGCATCACCCACATAAACAGTTTTATTGTCATAAAACCTCTCATTGATATGTGCAGACAGGGGGAAAGATTGTACTGAGTTAATATTTGTAACACTGCCTACTTGCTGATAAAGTTGTTCATTAAGCATTTCTTTTATATATTTATTATCTAAATCTGAAGAAGCTATCTTATCAACTATCTCTGGCTTATTAGACCAAATTAAAGCGCTTTGATTTTTGTTTCTTTCTTTTAACATTGGTAAAATAGCCAATGGTCCAGTTTTTAAAAAAATTTCATACGCAATATTATTGTGAGGCCATTCATGAAAAAAATTTATTACAAGGGCTTTTTCATTATAATTTTTTTTGAAAAAATTAGTTCCCAATATTTTTCTAACTGTACTGTTCTTTCCATCAGCAGCTATTATTAATTTTGAATTTATTTTTTTGTTATTTGAAGAGCTAATAATGCTGGAATTGCTGTAAGATATAGAATTAAGATTTGATCCTGTTATAAAATTTACATTATTCTTTTTGTTTAATTGCTTAATTAGGACACTAATCAACTTTGAGTTTTTTACTATATAACCAAGATTAGATTTTGTTATAGGATTTTTAAAATCTAAATTAGAATTAGCTGTTTTATCAACAACTTTAATATTTTTTATTGGTTCAGCAAATGCTTTAATAAACTTCCAAAATCCCTGAGATTCTAAAAAAGCCTTTGAGCCCTCAGCTATAGCTGTTGTTCTTGTGTCTGTTGTTGGTTTTTTATTATTAAGCTTAATCTTTTCTCTTTCAGTAACAACAATCTTATAGCCTAAACTTGATAAGCAATATGCTGTTAATAGACCGGTTAATCCCCCTCCCACAATATGTAAATCACAGTTCAATTCTTTCATAATTTTTCTTCGAATTACCTTATTCTAAAGGTATTAAAAACAATTAATATGTTTAAATATGGCGGATTTAAGTTATTTCTAATTAAAGTTTTTTTAGGTTTGGTGTTGGTAGGTTGTGGATTATTTATTCTTATAAGCTTAGGAACATACAGCCCTGAAGATCCTGGTCTAGGTAAATTACAATCATTTGGGGATACAACAAATTTTTTTGGGCATTTAGGTGCTTTAACATCGAGTGTGCTTTTATTTTTCTTTGCCACATACTCGTATGTTTTTGGTTTTTTTATTTTGTTTATTGGTATAACATTTTTTTTTGGAATCTTGGTTAGAAATATTTTTCTTAAATTTTGCTTAATTGTTTTTTCTTCTGTTTTTTTTAATCATCTATTTGTTGAAACTATGTTTTCTTACGAGAGCACAGGCATAATACACAAAACAGTTGCAAATATTTTAGAAGGTTTTTTAAATAATTATAGTTTAGTTTTTGTAGAAACTTATCTTTTTCATTTGCTTGTTCGTTTATTTTCTTTGTTTTTTTTAATCATCATAATATTCTATGTTTTTAGTATAAAATTTCGATATTTAAAAAAATTTAAATTTTTAGAAGTAATATTTTCATTTTTTTACAAAAAAACTTTTGGGGTAATTGCTGTTGGTTTTTCGAAATTAAATAAAAAAAATCAAAAAAGAAGAATTAATTCAAAGCCTTACAAAAATGAGCCAGTTTTAAACAAAAATAAAGCTAGCTTTGTTAAAAGAGTTAATCCAACAAAAAAAACACAGGACTCAGAATTTGATAACTATGTTTATCAATTGCCAAGCATAGAGCTGTTCACAAGATCATCTTTAAAACACAGCCAAACAAAAGAGGCTCAAAAACTGAATCAACAACTTTCATTAAAGTTAGAAAACACTTTGCTTGAATATGGAGTAGAAGGAAAAATTATAAACTTTAAATCAGGTCCCATAGTTACGCTATTTGAGTTTATACCAAAAGCAGGAATTAAGGCTAGTAAGGTAGTGGGATTATCAGATGATATAGCTAGAGCGATGTCCTCTCTGTCCGCTAGAATTTCTTCGCAACCAGGAAAAACGAGCCTGGGTATAGAAATACCAAATGCTAAAAGAGAGGCTGTTTTCTTTGGTGATTTAATAAATGATAATGTTTTTTTTGATGGTAAAAATTCATTAAGATTAGCACTAGGTAAAAATATTTCTGGGGAAAACGTCTATACAGACTTAGAAAAAATGCCTCATCTTCTAATTGCTGGTACTACTGGGTCAGGTAAGTCTGTTGGAATTAATTCAATGATCATGAGTTTAATAATTAAATTTAAACCCAATGAATGTAAGTTAATTTTAATAGATCCAAAAATGCTAGAATTAAGTATTTATGAAGACATTCCTCACCTTTTAACCCCAGTTGTTACTAGTCCAAACAAAGCTGTATTTGCATTAAAATGGGTTGTTAGAGAAATGGAAAACAGATACAAATTAATGAGTTCGATAAATGTAAAAAACATTAAAACTTTCAATGATAAAATAAATAATTTTCAAAAATCAGGAAGAAAAATGTTTAGAGAAGTACAAACAGGTATAGATAAAGATACTAGAAAACCAATTATTGAAAAAAGAGAAATACCTCTTGAGGAAATGCCTTTTATAGTTGTTGTTATCGATGAAATGGCTGACCTGATGATGGTTGCTGGAAAAGAGGTCGAAAGCCTGGTTCAAAGACTGGCTCAAATGGCAAGAGCGTCTGGGATACATTTAATTACTGCAACACAGCGACCAAGTGTTGATGTTATAACTGGAACCATTAAAGCAAATTTTCCAAGTAGAATTAGCTACAAAGTTGCTAGTAAGTTTGACAGCAGAACCATTATTAATGAAATGGGAGCCGAACAATTACTGGGTGGTGGTGATATGCTGTTTTTAGAAAATGGTGCTTATTTAAAAAGATTACACGGTGGGTTCGTTAGTGAAGCAGAAATTGAAAAAGTTGTTGAGTTTATTAAAAAACAGAGCGTATTTGATTTTAAAAATGAAATTTCTTTAGAGGAAGAAAGTATAGATGGCTCACCATCTTTAAATTTTGACAATGGTGACGTTGATGAGCTTTACGCTAAAGCAGTTGATATTGTTGTAAATCAACAAAAAGTTTCAACTAGTTTTATTCAGAGATACTTACAAATAGGCTATAATAGGGCAGCAAGAATTGTTGAAAAAATGGAGGAAGATGGAATCGTTTCAGAAGCAAATAATGCCGGCAAAAGACAAGTTCTTAAAAAAACAATCTAATTTATTTTTATTGGCAATTATATTTTTTATAATTTTATTTTTTACAAATACAATTGCTGAGCAAGTTGATTCTAAGGTAATAAATTATATAAAAAATTTAAATTTTTTCTCATCAAAATTTATTCAATCAAATGGCACCTCCATAGAGGAAGGTGATATTTATATTAAGGATGCTAAAATAAGACTGGATTATTTTTACCCAGACAGAACCTTGTTAATAAGCAAAAAAAAGGGGGTTTACATAAATCATGAATTAAAAGAAGAGACCTTTTTTTCAACTGAGAAAAATATAGTAAGATTATTTTATGATGTTTTTCTTGATTATAGTTTTTTTTCATCATTTGCTTTTAAAGAAAATAATAAAGAGGTAGTTTTTGAAAAAAAAATTATAATAGATTCAAAAGTTACAAATTTAAAAATTTTTTTTGAAAACAAACCTCTGTTATTAAGAAAAATAATTGCAGAAACTGAAAATGAACTCATTTCGATAAGCTTCAGTGAGCACAATTATAATAATGCTTTTGATGAAAGTTTGTTTTCTTTTGTCCCTATGTATCTTGATTAATAATTTCTAAAAAAACATAATCATTTTTACTGAATATAGTAAAATGAGATCTAATGTTTTTTAGTTTTTTCCTAATTCGATTTAAGTGGCTCTCCATTGAAGAGGTGTTTAAATCTTGTCTTATTTGGAGAACTTCTCTCTCAAGGATGCCTTTTTTTACATTTTTTTCTTTAAACAATTGTAAAAGAATGTTGTTTTCTGCGTGAGTTAAATCAATTTTTTCATTCGTTTTAATATTAACTACTGAATGATTATTAAGTTCAATATTTGCAAAGGTGTGTTTTCTTGTATTAATAAACCCGTTAATTATATCTACTAATTTATTTATAGAAACCGGTGAAACAAAAGTATTTTTTTTATTTAATGAAAATTTTTGAAAAACAGAAAAATCCTTACACATAAATATAAGGTTTTCATTTTCATGTATTTTTTTTACAATTTTTTTAGAAACTGTGTTTTGATTATCTAAAAACACTATTGATAGGTTTTTTTTATCATTATATGTTTCTAGGTCCTTTAAACTTTTAATACTTATGTCAAAAAACTCGTTCAGATTTATAAAAAAATTTTTTAATTCTTCTGTTGAAAAAATTTCTAATTTAGTTTTCATTGTTGTCTTTTTCCAAACAGCAATGTGCCTATGCGGATATAGGTTGCATTATACTTTATCGCCTCAATATAATCATCGCTCATTCCCATGCTTAAATTTGACAGATTGTGTTTTTTAGCCCTTTTTTCCAATGCAGAAAAGTGCTCTTGTGGGGGATCATTAATGGGCGGAATGCACATTAGACCAACAATATTAAGGGTAAGGTCATTCTTACAATGGTTAATGAATTCGTCAAGTCGCTCAGGATAAATGCCGCTTTTATTTTCTTCTCTTCCGGTATTAACCTGAATAAAAAATTTTTTATTCTTTAAATTTCCTTGTTTTACAAACTCTTTTGCTAGTTTTTCCCTATCAAGGGTATGGAATACATCAAAAAGCTTTATGGCTTCCTTGGTTTTGTTTGTTTGTAGGGGGCCTGTCAAATGTAGTTCTAGTTTTGGGTGTTTTATCTTAAGGTCCTCAAACTTTATTTTGGCCTCCTGAACTCTGTTTTCACCAAATATTCTGACGCCTTGTTCTAGAGCGTCTTCAACAAGCTCCTTGGGATGATTTTTAGAAACTGCAATAACTTGAGTTTTTTTCCCCAAAAGCTCGATTTCTTCTATAATTTTCTTATATTTATCAATATTGAACATTTATAATTGTTGTAAAAAAACAACACAACTTAACTAATTTCTTTATTTTTATGCTTTTTTTGGTTTTTTAGCAATTTTTTTATTAATAATCAGGCCAATATAAGAGTAGTTTCTTATATTTAATGAATATTCATTAACTCAATAAGGAGTATATTATGAAAAAAGAACTATTAATTGCATCAGCTTTAGTATCAACTTTAGGCGCTGCCTCAGTTGCTAATGCTGTTACTGCATCTACTTCTGGTAGTCATCATACTGGTTTAAGGGGTCAAAGCATTGATTCTGCTAGTGCTGATACTACAACACAGGTTGTAGCATCTAGCTTCTCAGTTTCTCTTTCAGAGACTACTGATGGTGGCGTAGGTATTGCTTCAAGCTTTATGCTAGCAAACGAAGGTACTGGTGGTACTCAGTCTGCTGGTCTTACACTTACTTTCACTGATGGATCAAAATTAGACATCATCAATGGTGGTAACGCAGCTAAAACTCACGACATTTCTGTTCCTGGTGGAGCTGGTGAGGCTTCAATCACTGTAACTGGTAATAACAGAGCACAAACTGGACTAGACTTCTTTGGTGAAGCTACTGCAGTTGGTTTTGAGTGGCATTCAGCTGCTGACTTTATGGCTGACGGCCTTAAAATTGGTGCTTCATTCTCAGCTGACACAGGTGCTGCTGCAGATGCATCAGCTACTCTTGAAAGCTCGTGGGGTCTTGGTGCAACTTATGTAACAAGCGCTGGTGACACTGCTGTAACAATTGGTGCTGGTATTGCTGACTCTGATTGGAAAGACTCTGGTACTGCTCCATCAAGTGGATCTAATGGTTTCCACATTGGTATTAGTGCTGTTACTGGAAACTTAACTGTTGCTGCTGGTTATGCTAATGGTGACAAAGTATCAGCTGGAGCTGCTACAGGAGAAACAGGAGAATACGAAGTAAATGACAACACTGTTACTAAAGTTGGAGCTAAATATGTTTCTGGTGATGTAACTCTAAGTGTTGGTTACTCTTCTGGATCAGGTAAAGATTCAACTACTCTTGGTACTGCTGGTACTGCAGAGGATGCTAATGACTCTACTGATGCTGGTATTTCGTATGCTGTAGCTTCAGGTGTAACTGCTAACATTGGATGGAAGAACGTTGACTCACAAGAGGCTGGCGCTTCTGACGCATCAGGTGGTACTTCATGGTACATCGGTGCTAACATGGCATTTTAATTAATATAAATTTTATTAAAACGGCACTTTTTTAAGTGCCGTTTTTTTTTATAATTTACTTTTTTCAAGCAATAGAATATTTAGATAATATGTCTCTTTTGAAAGCTCTTTCATTCATATTATTAATATTTCTTTTTTCATGTAACAAAAACTTAACAGAAGAAGAAAGAGAAGAATTGTGGTCAAAAGCACAGACTACAGGGGAAATAGTAGGTAGATCGGGCACAGTGGTTAATACTGCAAACAACAAAGAGCTTGCAATGAGAGAGGCTGAGACAAGAAATGCTACTGGTGGTGGTTTATTTGGAAAAGATGGACTTGATATATTTAGTACAGACAAAGACAAAAAACAAGAAGGTGGGTTTGCTTCGGTTGGTATGCCAATAAACCCTTATTTGTGGTCGGCTAGTTTAGAGACACTAAGTTTTATCCCCCTAAGTTCAGCAGACCCATTTGGGGGAACTATTTTTACCGACTGGTACAGTACACAAGCTAATGAAAACGAAAGGTGTAAAATAAATGTATTTATTAGTGGTGCAGAATTAAAAACACAAAACCTAAGGGTGTCGTCTTTTTGTGAGATTTTTAAAAATAATAAATGGGTTGGTGTTACAAAAAACAACAAAGATGACATAGACCTGGAAAACGCTATATTAAACAAGGCTAAAAAACTAAAACTTAAAAACACCTAAAGTGTCGGATAGATACAATCATAAGGTAGCCGAACCAAAGTGGCAAAAAAAATGGTCGGATGCCAATATATTTAAGGTAGAAAAAAAAGATAATAAAAAAAAATATTATGTACTTGAAATGTTTCCCTATCCTTCGGGGAAAATTCATATGGGGCATGTAAGAAATTATACACTTGGCGATGTTGTTGCGCGCTACAAAAAAATGATGGGGTTCAATGTTTTCCATCCTATGGGCTGGGATGCATTTGGGCTGCCTGCAGAAAATGCTGCTATGACAGAAAAAAAGAATCCTTCAAATTGGACGTATGCGAATATAAGTTACATGCGAAACCAACTTAAATCTATGGGTTTTTCTATTGATTGGGACAGAGAAATAGCAACTTGTCACCCTGGTTATTACAAGCATGAACAGCTCTTTTTTTTAGAAATGTATAAAAGCGGCCTAGCTTATAAAAAAATGTCGGAGGTTAATTGGGACCCAGTAGATAAAACAGTTTTAGCAAATGAACAAGTTATTGATGGTAGGGGGTGGCGATCAGGCGCAATAGTTGAGAAAAAAAATCTTTCACAATGGTTTTTAAAAACAAGCAATTACTCAGAAGAGCTGTTAAGTGATTTAGGCTCACTGGATATGTGGCCAAACAAAGTTAAGGTCATGCAATCTAACTGGATTGGGAAATCAGAAGGAGCAGAAATAGTCTTTTCAATAATTAAAAATGATTTTTTAGAGGAAAAACATCTTAGGGTTTATACCACAAGGCCTGATACAATTTTTGGCGCAACATTTGTTGCTATTTCAGCAGATCATGATCTTGCAAAAAAAATATTAAAAAAAGATAACAACGCTAAACAATTTAGTAATGAGATTAAATCCACAGACTCTGAAAAAACAAAAATAGGCTATAATACAAACGTTTTTATTAAACATCCTTTTTTAGATAAAAAAATTCCACTATTTATAGCAAATTTTGTTTTAATGGATTATGGATTAGGCGCTATATTTGGTTGTCCTGCCCATGATCAAAGAGATTTAGATTTTGCACTAAAGTATAATTTGGAGGTTGTTCAGGTTATAGAGTCTATAAAATCAAAACAAATCTCAAATAGCATTAAAAATATTGCAATATTAGATGATGGTCTGATGATTAATTCTGGGTTTCTAGATGGAATGGATAATGAAAAAGCAAAAAAAGAGGTTGTGAAAAGATTAGAAAAAGAGGGGATTGGTAATAAAAAAATAAATTATAAATTAAGAGATTGGGGTATTTCCAGACAGCGTTATTGGGGGTGCCCAATTCCAATATTATATAGAGAAGATGGCTCGGTTATTCCTGTTGAAGAAAAAGAACTGCCCGTTTTGCTACCTGTGCTAAACCAAAACAATCCAAGCCCAACAAAAGAAGAGGTTGATGAGTGGAAAAATACCAACTGCCCTATAACTGGTATGAAGGCAATTAGAGAAACAGATACTTTTGATACTTTCTTTGAGTCTTCCTGGTATTTTTTGCGTTATTGTAACCCGCGTTTAAACAACAAGCCTTTTTTAAAAGAAGATGTTAATTATTGGCTTCCTGTTGATCAATATATAGGCGGTATTGAACATGCAATTCTTCATCTTTTGTATTCTAGGTTTTTTACAAAAGCACTAAGAGATTTAAACTTTTTAGATATTAACGAGCCCTTCAGAGGTCTTTTTACACAAGGCATGGTTACCCATAAAACATTTAAAGACAAAATGGGCAATTGGGTTGAGCCCAATAAGATTGTTGAAAGTAAGGGAAATTATTTTGATAATAATAATGAGCAGATTTTGGTTGGTAAAATTGAAAAAATGAGTAAGTCTAAAAAAAATGTAGTGAACCCCTCGTCTATAATTGATAATTATGGCGCTGACACAGCAAGGTGGTTTATGTTATCAGACTCTCCTCCAGAAAGAGACTTGGAGTGGACAGATGTTGGTGTGGCCTCTTCACACAAGTTTATTAATAAAATCTGGGAAACCTGTATAAGGGCTAAGAATTACAAAGCACCAGATGGTTTGCTAAAAACACATAAATTTAACCCCCTTATACAAAGTGTTTCAGAAAATATTGAAAAATTTCATTTTAATAAATCTGTTGCAAACATTTATGAATATGTAAATGAGATTAACAAGTCTATGGATAAAAAAACAATTTCAAGCGATGGTTTAAAAGGTGTAGTCAAAAATTTGTGTATTATTATACATCCATTCACGCCTCATTTAAGTGAAGAAATCTGGGAGCTTCTAGGCCACAAAGGTTTTTGCGCTAATGCAAATTGGCCGGAGCTTAAAAAAAATGATGTTGTTAATAAAATTAATCTTCCGATACAGGTTAATGGAAAGTTGAGAGGCCTTATTTCTTCAAAGAAAAATGATAAAGAAGAGGTTGTTTTAGAAAAAGCAAAAAAATTACCTAACTTAAACGGGGTGTTAAAAGATAAAATAATTGTAAAAATTATATATATACCTGGAAAAATATTAAATATAGTTATTAAATGAGGTTGTTGTTTTTAAAAATTATATTTTTCTTTTCGCTTGTTTCTTGTTCAAATATTGATTTTTTATTAGACACAAAAGAAGTTTCAAATTTTTTAAAAAACAAAACTGTTATTTATACTGTTGGTTGGGACAATCCAGCTTTAAAAGATGGGTTGTTTTTAAAAATTGGTGAAGCGAAAGAAAATAAATTTATACTAAATGCTCAAGTTGATGAAAAACAAACCAAAAGGTCTGTTAGTGAAAACCAGGTAGCAATAAAAATTGATTATAAAATTATAGTTGACTATGTTTTAATTGACACCACAAACAGGTGTCCAGAAATTAAAAATAGGCAAATATCAAATTTTTCCTTCACCCCAAAATCTTCTGGTTTTAATTTTGCAAGCGATGTTCTTTTGGGCAGTTTGTATGAAGAGGCTATTTTAAATAATGTGAACAATTTTATATCTTACGCCAATAACACACTTAAATCTAACCAGTGCTTGGATGAAGGTTAATCCAGAAAACTTTGTTGTTGATGGGGGGTTATGCCTAAATTATAAGAGCTTCTTTATTAGTGGAAATGATGAGGGTTATATTTTTGCACTAATGAATTTATTAGTAAAAAGTTTTTTAAACAATGGATTTATAAAAAAAACCTTAACTAGAGATGATGGTGTTGCTCCTGATTTATTTAAATTAGAAAACAAATATGTTTTTGTTTGTGAAAAATATTTAGACAATAATTCAGTGGAGGAAATAGAGAAAAATAAAGACATATTAATATTTTGTGAGAAATCTTCAGCAAAAAACAAATCAATAAAACAGTTTTTTTCTAAATCAAAAGAAAGGGTTTTGTTGGAATGCTATGAGTTGGACCAAGGTAGAAAAAAAATTATATTAGATGGGTTTATTAAGAATTATGATCTTTTTTTTGAAAAAAACACTTATTGGTTTTTGTTGGGTTTACTTGATAATAGGTATGCTATTTTAGAGAAAGAATTAGAAAAAATACTGTTGTTGGAAAATAAAAATGACACTGTTGAGCTTGCAAATGTTTTAAATATGAATCAGTTGACCGATGCAAATAAGTTTTTTTTTAAACTTCATTTAAATAAAGATGATGTTACGTCTTTTCTAAACTCTTCTATAACCTCCTTGTCTGATTTTTATGGATATTTTTCCTATTTTAAAATTTATTCTCTGCTATTATTTGAGTCTAAAAACAAAGCAGAGCTCGAAAACAAAATTCCCAGATATCTTTTTAGAGAAAAACAAGGTCTTTTAAATCTGTTTGACTCCCTTGATGAAAATAAAAAGAATGTTTTGTCTTCCTTGGTTTTTAAAACAGAAAGGCTTGTTAGAAAAAACCCTTCTCTTTTCAAGCCGCTGTTTTACAGGTTTGTTTTAAATTATAAGAAAATTATTTCTTAAGTCTTTTCATTATTTCATCTAGTTGGTTTAAGTCTGAGTAAAACAAAGTTAGCGATCCTGAAGAACCGCTCTCGTTAAAATGAATGGAGGTTTTAAGGCCAATTTTGTCAGATAGTTCTTTTTCAAGATCTAAAATATTTGGGTCTTTTTGCGTTTGTTTTTTTCTAACTTTTTTATATTTTGATGTAGATTTCTCTACATCTCTGACGCTTAATTTTTTTTCAAAAATTTCTTTTGCTTTGGCCACTGCATCCGGAACCCCGATCAGCGCTCTTGCGTGCCCCATTGAGATTTTTCCTGAAATAATCATTTGGTGAATCTCTTCATCTAACTCAAGTATTCTTATAAGGTTAGAGATGTGGCCTGGGCTTTTTCCCAACTTCTTTGATAAATCATCGGCTTTTAATCCATTTGTTATAATTATTTTTTTGTATGCTTTGGCCTCCTCTACAACATTAAGGTTTTCCCTTTGTATGTTTTCAATCAAAGCAAGCTCAAAAACCTTATCCTCTGAAGCGTCCATTACAACACAATCTACTGAGTGCAAACCTGCTAATTGGCAGGCTCTCCAACGTCTTTCCCCAGCAATTATTTCATAATTATCATCACCAACACCCCTAACTATTATTGGCTGAATTAGGCCTTGATTTTTAATTGAGTATGAGAGCTCTTGAAGATCTTTATCTTCAAAGTTTTTTCTAGGCTGTTGTTTGTTTGGTGAAATCTTTGATATATCTATTTTGTTAACATTGTTTTTGTTAGTTTTGGTTGGACTTAAAAGCGCGCCTAAGCCCATTCCTAATTTTTTGTTTTCTTTTTTCATTTGTTAACCTTGTTTGTTCATTATTTCTCGAGCAAGACCTATATATGCCATAGATCCTGAACAATTAACATCATATATTATTGCTGGCTTTCCATGACTTGGGGCCTCTGATATTTTTACATTTCTTGGAATTGTTGTTTTGTAAACAATTTCACCAAAATGCTCTCTTACATCCTTTTCAACCAAAGAACTAAGGGTGTTTCTTTTATCAACCATAGTTAAGAGTATTCCCTCAACATTAAGTTTGGGGTTAAAGTTTTCTTTTATTAATTGAATGGTATTAACCAAAGATGATATTCCTTCCAGAGCAAAAAATTCTGACTGTAATGGAACAATAACTGAGTTTGATGCAACCAGAGAATTTATTGTTAAAAGCCCTAATGCTGGAGGGCAGTCAATTAATATAAAATCATAGGCTTTGGTTTTTAGCAAAATATCTTCCAAAACAAATTCTCTTTTTTCATAATTAGCTAGCTCAACTTCTGCAGCAGCTAGATTTGTGTTTGCAGAAATAATGCTTAGGTTGGGAACAATTGTTTTTTTTATTGAGTTTGTGTCAAGCTCCCTTTTTACAATAAGATCGTATAGGCTTGGAAGTCTGTCTTTATAAGCTATTCCAATGCCTGTGCTGGCATTTGCTTGCGGGTCTGCATCAACCAATAAAACCTTTTTGTTAATGGCAGATAGGGATGTTGCAAGGTTAATTGTTGTTGTTGTTTTTCCAACACCGCCTTTTTGATTGGCTATAGAGATTATTTTAGTCATCTTTTTTTTTGGTTTTTATGTTTTTTATTTTTAAAACACAGCCCTCTTTTGAGCTTATGCTTTTAAAAGTCTTAAAGTTAAAATAAAAATTTTTTTTTGCCATTTCAATTTCGTTATAAACATTTCTTCCTTTTAAAAAAAGAGATGTTGTGTTTTTATTTGAATGCAAAAGTGAATAAGAAAGCAGTTTGTTTAGTGGGGCCAAAGCCCTTGAAACTATTAAATCTGCTTTACCTATGTTTAGTTGTTCAATTCTTTTTTTTTGAGTTTTTGCAGATAGTGATAGTAGTTTTATAACACCTCTTACAAAATCAATTTTTTTTCCAACAGAATCAACCATGAAAATATTATCGTACCCAAGTACTGATAATGGGATGCCAGGAAGCCCTCCTCCTGTGCCTAAATCAAAAACTTTAAATTTTTTTTGGGAAATAAAAAGAGAAAGTTGGAGTGAGTCAGCAATATGTCTCTCCCAAACATTTTCTAAGGTTGACCTCCCAACAATGTTTGTGTGTTTGTTAAACTCAAACATCTCTGAAACATATCTTTCTATTTTACTCACCTGTGTTTTTGTTAGTCTAAACTTACTTACTACATCGTCTTTATTCACCTTAAGCGGCTTTTTTGTTTTTGTTTTTTTTGATGTAACGCATAATTGCAATAATTGCTGCGGGGGTTACGCCAGATATCCTTGATGCTGCTCCTAAGTTTGGCGGTTTTGTTTTAGTAAGTTTTTCTATTATTTCATTAGAAAGACTTCCGACTTTTTTGTAATCAATAATTTTAGGAATCTTCAAACCCTCTTCTCTCTTAAAGTCATCGATATCTGCTCTTTGTCTGGAGAGGTAGTTAAAATAAATTGATTCGATTTGTATTTGTTCCTTGGTGTTAAGGTCTAGGTTTTTTAGCTCTGGTAATATTTTTTCTAATTTTTGAAAGCTAATGTTTTTGTATGAAAGAAGCTCAAAAACCGATCTTTTCTTACCATCTAACTTTATTTTGATATTCTTTTTTTGAAGTTGATTTGGTGAAAATTTTATATCTTTAACTAGTTTAAATCCATTTTTTATATCAGATATTTTTTTATCAAAAAGTTTTTGTCTGGTTTTTCCAACACACCCTATCTCAACCCCTAAGCGTGTTAGTCTTTGGTCTGCATTGTCAGCTCTCAACAAAAGTCTATGTTCTGAGCGTGAAGTAAACATCCTATAAGGTTCTTTTGTGCCTTTTGTGACCAAATCATCTATTAAAACACCAATGTAGCCTTGAGCCCTATCAATTATGAATTCTTTTTTTGATGTTGTTTTTAGTGCTGCATTTATCCCCGCAACAATCCCTTGTGCAGCAGCTTCTTCATACCCAGTTGTGCCGTTTATTTGTCCAGCAAAATACAGGTTGTTAATTTTTTTTGTTTCTAAGGTGTGTGATAATTCTCTTGGATCAACATAATCATATTCAATAGCATATGCTGGCTGAGTTATTATTGCTTTTTCAAGACCTTTGATAGATCTAACAAACATCTCTTGTATGGTCTCTGGCAAGGAAGAAGAGATTCCGTTTGGATAAATTAGATCGCTATCAAGGCCTTCTGGTTCTAAAAAAATCTGGTGGTTGTTCTTGTTGGGAAACCTAACAACCTTATCCTCAATTGATGGGCAGTATCTTACTCCCATTGACTGTATTGCCCCTGAATACATCGGTGACATTTCTAAGTTGTCTGAAATAATTTTATGAGTTTTCTTGTTTGTGTGGGTTATAAAACAAGATATTTGTGGAGTGTGGATAACGCTGTTGATAAAAGAGAATGGTATCGGCTTTTTATCAGGTAACTGCTCATCTAAATTATTGAAATTTATAGATTTTTTTAGTATTCTGGGAGGTGTGCCTGTTTTAAGCCTACCTATTGAAAACTTTAGTTTTTCAATTTTTTTTGCCAATGAAATTGATGGTTTGTCACCAACCCTTCCTGCATGAATGCTTTTATCTCCTACCCTTATCATCCCTCTTAAAAAAGTTCCTGTTGTAAGAACCGCAGAATCACAGTTAATTTTTTGACCGTTGCTTAGCTCTATTCCCACAACTTGCTTGTTTTGAATGATTATATCCTTTACCGAACCCTCAATTATATCAAGGTTTTGTTGATTTTTAACAATTTCCAATATTGCATTTTTGTATAAAAGTCTATCTGCCTGAGCTCTGGGACCCCTTACTGCAGCGCCCCTGTTTTCATTAAGCATTCTAAACTGAATTCCACCTTGGTCTATTGCTTGCCCCATAACACCATCTAGGGCGTCTATCTCTCTAACCAAATGACCTTTTCCCAACCCCCCTATGGCCGGATTACATGACATTTCTCCAATTTTGTCTATTTTATGAGTTACCAAAGCTACCTTTGAGCCCATTCTGGCAGGGGCGCACGCAGCCTCAACCCCGGCGTGTCCTCCACCAATAACAACCACTGAATATTTTTTGTTTTTTTTCACGTGAAATTACTTTCCAATACAAAAATCCCTAAATATTATATCTAATATTTTTTCTATATCAAATTTTTTGTTTATTTCCAGGGATAAGTCGTGAGCTACCCTTAATTCATAAGCAGCAATATCTAGATTTTGATTAAACTTTATAGACTTTAATGTTTTTAATACACGTTCCATTATATTTATGTGTCTTTCACGTGAAAGAACGGGGGTGATTTTTCCTATTTTTATTGTTTTTTTTGAAACCTCCCTAAGAAGAGGGTCAACACCCTCTCCTGTAATTGTTGATATATTGTGGTGGGAAGCTTTACTGACTGTTTTTTTTCTTTTGTCTGATTTTGATCTTACAAAAAGCTTGTTTTGAACTTTCTTGTATTTGTTTTTTTCATTTTTTTCCAGAAAAACAAGGTTGAGGTCTGATGTTTCAATAATATCTTTTGTTTTTTGAATCCCTATTTTTTCTATCTTGTTCTTGTGTTTTCTTAAGCCAGCAGTATCAATAAATGTAAACTTAAACCCCTTAATGTCAATTGAAGAGGTTATTGCATCTGTTGTGGTTCCAGGAATGTTTGTAACAATTGCTACATCTTTTTTTGATATAAAGTTAATAAATGATGACTTGCCAGTATTTGGCTTTCCAATAATTGCTACATTAACACCGTTTCTGATGGGTTTTGAAAGCCTGGCATATCTTAACTCATTTTCTATTTTTTTTATTATGTTCTTATTTTGTTCTTTTATCTTTTTTATCATTCCAACAGGAAGGTCTTCGTCAGAGAAATCAATTACCGCCTCTAAATTAGCCAAAGCCACAACAAGGCTTTTGTTAATCTCCTTTGTAAAATCGCTTAGTCCTCCAGAAAGATTTTTTATTGCAACCTCTCTTTGTTTTTCTGTTTCAGCATTAATGATGTCTGAAATGCTCTCTGTTTTTACAAGATCTATTTTGTTGTTTAAAAGCGCTCTTTTTGTAAATTCACCTGGTTCTGCAAGCCTCAAACCAAGTTTTTCAAAGGTTGTTGAAATTTTGCTAATTACAGCTTGGCCACCATGACAGTTAATCTCAACAACATCCTCTCCTGTAAAAGACTTTGGCGCCCTATAATACGTAGCAACAACTTGGTCGATAATGGTTGTTTTGTGCTTTATAAAAAGAAGATTCGCTGAACCTACTTTTGGTTTTTTTATAGATGATATTTTTTTTAAAGCTCTAATGGCGCCCGTTCCTGAAACTCTTATTACGGCAATCGCAGACCTGCCTGGTGGAGTAGAAAGAGCATAAATAGTATCATTATGTTTAGACATTTTTGGCCAATAAACATATTGGTCCTTTTAGTCTACAATTTCAATGATTAATTTTTTATATTAATTTCTAGGCGCTTTTTGTTCCCATGCTTTGAAAAAAGTCGTTATTTGTTTTGGTGTCTTTCATTTTTTCAAGCAGAAATTCCATTGCCTCGGTTGAACCCATTGGGGCTAATATTTTTCTTAAAATAAATATTTTTCCTAATTCGTCTCTATCTAACAATAGTTCCTCTTTTCTTGTTCCAGACTTTCCTATATCAAAGGCAGGATAGGTTCTTTTTTGACTCAACTTTCTATCAAGCATCATTTCGCTGTTTCCCGTTCCTTTAAACTCTTCAAAGATTACCTCGTCCATTCTGCTCCCAGTTTCTATCAAGGCTGTAGCAATTATTGTTAAAGATCCGCCATTTTCAACATTTCTGGCTGCACCAAAAAATCTTTTAGGTCTTTGTAGTGCGTTAGCATCTACACCACCAGTTAAAACCTTACCGCTTGAAGGAACTACAGTGTTGTATGCTCTGCCTAGTCTGGTAATTGAATCTAAAAGAATGACAACATCGTGTTTATATTCCACTAATCTTTTTGCTTTTTCAATAACCATTTCAGCTACTTGAACATGTCTAGACGCCGGTTCATCAAAGGTTGAGCTAATAACCTCACCTTTAACAGATCTTTTCATATCAGTAACTTCCTCAGGTCTTTCATCAATTAATAAAACGATAAGTTTTGTTTCGGGGTTGTTGGCAGTTATTGCATTTGCAATTTTCTGCATAATTATTGTTTTTCCTGTAAAGGGTTGGGCGACAATAAGCTGTCTTTGACCTTTACCAAGAGGTGCTATAATATCTATTATTCTCTCTGTTAAGTCTGGCATTGGTTTTTCTTGTTCTAATTGAAACCTAGACTCGGGGTACAGCGGTGTTAAATCTTCAAAGTTTACCCTATTTTTAACGTCATCTGTTTTTTTCCCATTTATTGTATTAATTTTAGTTATTGCAAAATACCTCTCACCTTGTTTTGGGGCTCTTATTTCTCCCTCAACACTATCCCCCGTTCTAAGGCTAAATTTTTTTATTTGTGTTGGGGAGACGTAAATATCGTCAGGGCCTGGTAAGTAATTTGATTCAGCAGAGCGCAAAAAGCCGAACCCATCTTGCATGATTTCAATCACTCCTAGTCCAGTAATTATTTCACCATCAGTTGCTATTTTTTTTAATATAGCAAACATCAAATCCTGCTTCCTTAGAGATGAAGGATTTTCTATTTCAAGCTTATCTGCTTGTTTTAATAGCTCTTCAGGTTGTTTATTTTTTAATTCTTGTAAGTTCATTTTTTTTGTTGGGGGTGATTTAGAAAAGAATATTTTTATTACAAAATATGTGAAGCAATGTCAAAATAATTATATTTATATATATTTAATTAGTATTTGTAGTTGTAGTGTTAAAAATCTTAATTCCTTTGTTTTTCTTAACTAATAACAAAATTATACATGAGAATAAGCTTGTTCCCAGACTAAGAATAACCGTGATAAGTATTTATATTGGTTAAAAAACAACCCCCAAAACATAAAAAAAATCATAATAACATGTTAATTAATTTTTATAAAAAAAAACCCACAATACAGGCGTATCTTTTTTTAAACCTTGTTTGTTGTTAGTTAAATTGAATAAATTTTAATTTTTTTAATTAAAAATTTAAAAAACAATAATTATGTTTATAACAGTTGGTGTTGTTAACATGGCTTTGGGGAAAAAATTTATATTAGCTAGCAATAGTGCTTCGAGATACAGTCTATTAAAAAACGCCGGACTTTCTTTTAGTAAAGCACCCCCTCTTTGTAATGAAGAAAAAATTAAAAAAAAATTATTGCAAAAAAAAATTAACAAAAAAAATCTTCCCAAACATTTAGCAAAAGAAAAAGCCTTGAGTGTTAGCAGAAAAAACCTAAATAAATTGGTGGTTGGCTCAGACACTATTATAATTTTTCAAAAAAAAATAATAAACAAAGCAAAAACTTTAAAAGAGGCTAGGAAAAAACTAAAACAGCTATCAGGAAAAAAACACCAAATTATATCAGGTGCATCAGTGTGCTATGGAAACAAACAAATTTGGTCTATCAAACAACAATCAACAGTTACATTAAAAAAAATAAGCGACAAACAAATTGATGAGTATTTAAATAAAGCTGGAAAACAAATATTGTCGTCCATTGGCTGTTATCAGGTCGAAAAACTAGGTCCACAAATACTAAAATCCATAAAAGGGGATTTTTTTAACGTTTTAGGTTTTCCGTTATTTCCGTTTTTATCTTTTTTGTCTAAAGTAAAGAAATGAAAGAGTTTTTTGTAATTGGGAATAAGACATCTAAAAGCCTTTCTCCTTTAATTTATAATCACTGGTTTAAAAAATACAAAATTGATGCAAAATATAAATTTGTCGAAGTTAAAAAAGGCGGTTTTGAAAAAGCTTTAAATAAAAAAATAAAAAACAAAAAAGTTTATGGTTTTAACGTTACAGTCCCGTATAAAAAAAAAATAAACAAACACCTTGATATCAAAAATAATCATGCTGATAATATAGGTGCGGTTAATTGTGTTTCAGTAGGAAAAAAACTCAAAGGAACCAACACAGATTGGGTGGGCTACTTAAACTCCATTAAAAAAGAAAAAATAAGAAAAAATAAAAAGATTTTGATATTAGGTTATGGCGGCGCCTCCCAGGCAATTTTCTATGGCCTTGCATTAAAAGGATATAAAAAAATTATAGTTTTCAACCGTTCTAAAAAATTAATTAAACTAAAAGGTGCCGCTAAATATACCAAGCCTTACACCTTGGCAGACAAACACCTTTGTGATGCGGACTTAATAATAAACACCACCCCAACCAACCCCCTAAACAAAAAACAAACAAGGCTAGTAAATAAAAAAGCATTAATTAGTGATATTGTTTACACCCCAAAAGAAACAAACTTCTTGCAAAGTTTTAGCAACAACAAAAAAGTCTATGGTTTTACTATGCTTGTTGAGCAGGCCATACCATGTTTTCGCCAGTGGTTTGGTTTTAACCCAAAGGTAGACAGGGAATTATTAAATAAAATTAACAGCAAAATAACATGACAAAAGTTATTGGAATTACCGGTGGAATTGGGTCTGGAAAAACAACACTTTGTAAACACTTAAAAAAAAAAGGATACCTTGTTCATGATTCTGACAAGTTTGTTTCTAGTATTTATAAAAAACCAAATAAGCGCTTTTTAAAGTTTCTTAAAAAAAATGTTTCTAAAGAGGTGGTGCAAAAAGATAAAATAAACAAAATAAAAGTTTCCACTATTGTTTTTAACAAAGATGAGGTCAGAAAAAAGCTTGAAAAATATATTCACAAAGAGGTTAAAATATCTAGAGAAAGCTTTATAAAAAAAAACCGAAAAAACAACAAGGGCGCTATTTTTGTAGATATCCCACTTTTGCTTGAAAACAATCTTGAAAAAAACTTCGATATAGTTGTCTGCGTTCTCTCTAAGAAAAAGCTTAGAACAGAAAGGGTTCTAAAAAGTAAAAAATTTACAAAACAAATTTTGAATAAAATTTTTAAATCCCAAACCTCAGACAGAGACAGGAGGCTAAGATCGCAAATTATTATTAATAACAACAAAACAAAAAAAGACTTTATTTTTTCAGCGGAAAGAGTTTTAATGGAGTTTTTAAAATGAGAGAAGTTGTAATTGACACAGAAACAACCGGGCTTAGTTATAAAAACGGTGACAGAATTATTGAGATGGGTTGTGTTGAGTTGATTAATCATGTTGCAACTAACAACTTTTTACAATTTTATTGTAAAGTTGATAAAGAAATATCAGAAAGTGCTCAAAAAATTACCGGGATAACAAACCGCTTTTTAAGTGACAAAAATAACTTTGGTGATCACCACCAGGAGTTTTTAGGCTTCATAAGCAACGATCCACTAATTATTCATAATGCTGATTTTGATGTTGGTTTTATTAATAATGAACTGTCACTTATTGGAAAACCCTCTATTAAGAATCCTGTGATCGACACGGTTGCGCTTGCAAGAAAGACTCTCAACACACGAGTAGCAAACCTTGATTATTTATGTAGAAGATTCAAGGTAGATCTATCAGAAAGAGATCTTCACGGGGCTTTATTAGACTCAAGATTATTGGCAGAGGTTTATTTAGAGCTTAAGGGAGGAAAGCAATTTTCAATGAATCTCTCAAAAGATAACAAAACAAAAACAAACCAAACCTCTAAAAAAGAAACAATCAACAAAAAAATAATAACATTTCAGGCGCTAGAAGAGGATGTTGCCTTCCACAAAAAAACAGTTGGTGAAATAAAAGAGGCTGTTTGGAAAAAATATAACTATTAAAATATAAAAAAGTAATTATATATTCAGGTGTGGTTTATGGTGATTTGCAGTTTTTTGATTTAATTATATTTGCAGCAATTGCTGTTTTTATTATTTATCGTCTAAGGAGCGTTCTTGGCAAAAGAACTGGTTTTCAAAAAAATACAAACCAACAAGAGCAGGAATTTATTAAAAAAGAAAACAAACCCCACCAAGACAAAATACCCCAACTTACAGAAAGTGAAAAAAAATTAGAAATTGTATATAAAAAAGCCGGCTCTTTTGACCATAAAGCTTTTTTAGAAGGGGCAAAAAAAGCGTTTGAAATTATAATTACTGCTTTTAACAAAGGGGATAAAAAAACCTTAAACAACCTAGTATCAAAAGATGTTTACAGTGCTTTTGAAAAAGCTATTGATTCAGGCTCTAACAACCCAAACTCGCAATTTTATTCTTTAGTTGTTGATGGAATTGAAGACGCAAAAGTAGAGGGAGGAAAAATTACAATTGCAGTAAATTTTATTAGCGAACAAATACTTGGAGACAACGAAGAAAATATTGTAAAAAATAAAGACACATGGATTTTTGAAAAACCAGAGAACTCAAAAGGGCCTTCTTGGACGCTGGTATCAACTTAATAATTTGCGCCATTTAAATCTTATAAAAAGAATAAAAAAAAACGAAGGGTTTTCTTCTATACCATATAAAGATCAATTAGGCTTTTTAACAATTGGATATGGGCACTTAATATTATCAGAGGAAAAATATTTAACAAAAACCAAACCCACCAAAGCCAAATTAGAAAAATTATTTATACAAGATTTTAAAAACGCCGTTAAAGATTATAAAAAATATTTAAAAAAAAACACATCTAACAAAAAAGAGGAAGAGCTTTTAATTGAAATGGTTTTTCAAATGGGAATAATCAAGGTTCTTAAGTTTAAAAGTTTACTAGGCAATATGAAAAAAAACAATAAACACCTTGTTTGTTTTGAAATGATGAAAAGCCTTTGGTATAATCAAACACCAAAAAGAGTGAAAGAGTTAATTAAAGTATTTCTAAAAAATGAATAACGAAGAAAACGATTTATTTTTAAAACAAATGACGGGGGTTACGCCCATAAAAAAAAACAACAGAACACCCAACAAAAAAACAACCAATAAAAACAAATTTATTAAAAAAAAAACCAGACTAACAAATGCCAATAATTTAGAAATTGAAAAAAAAACAGACGCAAAACACTCTCATTTTTCTCTTGAAAAATCTAATATCAAAAAAAATATCAAAAAAAATATTTTAAAAATTGATAAAAAAATAGATTTTCATGGAAGGGGTCTATTAGAGGCAGAAGAAATTTTTTCATCCACAATTGTAGAGTGTTTTAATAAAAACAAAAGATGTCTCTTATTTGTAACAGGAAAGGGGGTTTTTAAAAAAAAAGATTACGATTACGGCAACAAACCCAAACTTTATCATGGTGTTATAAGGGCGGCTTTTTTTAATTGGGTAAATTCTAAAAATTATTCAAAATACATTCTTGCTTTTGAGCAAGCCTCAATAGAGCACGGAGGTGACGGCGCCTTTTATGTATATTTAAGAAAAAATAAAAATTAATTTTACTCTAACTTAAAAATCTTCCCATCAAAATAAATATGCATCTTGTGAGGTAAAATCTCTGTAATTTTTTTTTCAAAAATTATTTTTTCAAACTTATTTCTTTTATGATCTGCCCACAAATTATAATAGTTTACAATTTCAATTGTGGTTTGATTGTTATTTTCATTAGGTCTTGCCATCATAGTGTACAATCTTCTACCATCAACAACTAAAGCGCTTTTTTCACCCATCATTATTTTTTGAAAAGCTGTTAGCGGGTCGTTTGTATATTGAACATCAAACACGTTGAGTCTTATTATTTCTTCTTCAGCCGGCTTCTGCTTTAGTGAAATCAACTTATCTCCACCAAACCTTAATTCCATATTTTTAATTGTTTTTTTAGTCTGCCAAAAGTGCTTATATTTTTTTGGTATTAACCTCTTTTTGTTTATTAATCCTTCAGAAAAATACTCACCATTAAAACGATATATTGCTGACAAAAAACCTTTATTTTTTAGGCTGAGTTTGTTTGAATATTCATCACTGTCTATATTGATTTCCCAATTTAATTCGCCTATTTTTATGCCCCCAACCTTAACACCATAACTTTTTTTAATTTCTGCCCCAAACACAGGCCAACCAAAAAGAAATAAAAAAACAAAACTATTTAAAAATAACTTCATAAAATTTTAAATTACTAGAACTAAAGGGAACATCAAACTCTTTTAGCAACTTCATCTGATTTGCCTTTAATAGATATTTGATGTCGGCATTATTGCCGATTAAATAAAAATCACTCTCTTTTGCTTGGTTTAGAGGAGAGACCATTTGAAAGTGATTTGTTATTACACCACCACTCTTATAAGGCATATATATCTTGTTAGGCCGATCTTTTATTTCATATGATATGTTAGCAAAAATTATTCGATCACTAATAACCAAATCCTTATCCCCTGTTTTTTTCAAAACCTCTTTAACAAAAACATCCACCCCTCTAATTCTATCAAACATTTTAGCATTTGAGGAAATCAAAATAGACACAAACAGGAAAACAGCAAACACATAGTTGATGCCAAAGTTAATTATTATTAAGTTTTTCTTTTTTTCTTCTACAAACCTGAAGAACAAAATAAACAAAGAAATTAAAGCCGGCGCTGCCCAATTGGCATTGGCCCTTACAAGAAAGCTTTCAAATAAAATGATGATAATAATTGGTAATGAAAATATTAATAAAAACTTGTTTTCAAAATCCAAACGAAAAGATCTAAACATATACAAAAAAGACAAAAACAAAATAGGACCCACCATAAAAATTTGTGAAACCAAAAACTTTAATGGCTCACCAAAATTAAGATTAAAATTTTTTAAATTTGCATTACTTGAAGTATGGGCAATTGTTATCCATCCATTAATAATATTCCAATAGATGTTAGGCAACAAAATTAACAAAAGAACCAAAACAAAAAACAACCACCCAAGAACGCGACTTTTAAGAGAGGCCAGCATTGTTTTGTCGGCAGAAACCAGTATTAAAAAACTTAATAAAAAATAAACAGCGGCATATTTGGCCAGAAATGCCAAGCCCAAAAAAACCCCCAATAAAACAAAGTTTATCACTGAGCCGTCTTTTCTTATCTCTAGAAGTTTTGTCATAGCCAGCACCCAAAACAAAAGAAGTAAAAGATCTGTAGAAATCAAAAACGATGAAACGGTTGCGGCTGGAATTAATAAAAAACTAAAAGAACAAATAATAGATTTGCTTTTTGACAAACTTAGTTGCAAACAAAGCCTATAAAAAGAAAAGAACAGTAAAAAATAAATCAGAAGAGGAAACATTTTCAGAGAAAAAAAAGAATCTCCAAATAATTTAATATGTCCTGATAAAAACCAAGCAAGAAGAGGGGGTTTAGAAAAATACCCGAGATCTAAATTTTGAGACCACAACCAATATTGTGCCTCATCACCATATAATGAAAAATTAGTAAAAAAAGATGCGCAAACCTTAAGGCTAACAATGGCTAAAACCAAGCAGGCAAACACCCTATGCATTCAAAACCCTTTTATATATAAAAAAAGAAGAAAACATTATACCTGTTACAATAATTTGAGAAAAGACGACGTCGCTAAAGAAATGACCCCCCGCAATAATTCTAACAAAACCAAGGCTTGTGCCAAACAAAACAGACAAATAAATAAAAATATTTTTCTTTGTTATAAAATAAAAAACTATTAAGGCAAAGCCAACAGACGCATCACCAGAAACAAAAGAGCAATTTGAAATACATGAATCGCTGAACTTATACCAAGGGGTAAAAACATCATTACCACCAAACTCTAAAATATCGTTAGGCCTTGTTCTGCCCCACATATTTTTCAACAAGACATTAACAACCACAATCAAAGTTGCCACTCCTGCTATCCAAATAAAAATTATTTCTTTTGGGCGAAATTTATATCCAAAATAAATTTTATGAACAGGAATAAAGCTCCCAGTTAATGGTAAAACAAAAATATAAAGCACTAAAAAAGGAAGTAAAATGTCTCTAAAAATTACAGAGAGAATATGCTGGCTTTGAAGAAAAAACTGAGCACCTCCGTAATAAAAAAGACTGCTTAGAAAAACATCAAAAGCATAACCAACAGTAACAAACACACCCATCACTAAAAAAATAACATTAGATTTTAATAACAATGAAGTTTTTTTTATTTTAAAATTTTGAACAGACATTTCCGGGTAGCGCTTTTCAAGAAACACTAAAAAAACCTTATATAAAATTATAGCAACAAGCCCTCCGGCAACTATGTCTGTTGTAAAATGAGCACCCACAACAACCCTGCTAAGCGCAACAACAAAACCTAATAATAAAAAAAACACCTTTAAACTTGGAATTAACAAGCTCAATATTATTGCTATTGCAAAGATCGTTGAAGAATGTCCAGAGGGAAAAGAGTGAAAAGAGGCGTCAGTAGAAAAAAAACTAAAACTAGTACCAATATCAAAATCCACATAGTTTGGTCTTGGTCTTCCAATAATGTGTTTTAAGAGTTGGGTTACCAAACCTACCAGAATTAAATAAAAAAAACTGAAAATACTAAGATTTTTTAAATACAGCCATTTTTTATTTGATATCAATTTTATTTTTTCACCCAAAAAAGACAATAAAAAAACAGATATAATAATTATAAAATACCACAAGGAGTCGCCCAATTGTGTTATTCTAATAAAAAAATTTTTTAGATAGAGTGTTTCAAAATTATAATTTAGATTAAAAAAATAATTATAAAGAACAATATCAAGCTTGTAGGATAAAAAAATATTTACCACTAAAAAAATTAGTATGGCTATCTCAACTTGTATTTTTTTAATCACAATCAATCGTTAGGTAAGGTTGAGATTAAAATCAATATTTATAGTATAAATTTAGACAGATCCTGGCTTTTTATTAAATCAACAAGGTTGGTTTCAACAAATTTTTTATCTATAATAATATCTGTTGGCCCAATATCAGAGGCATTAAAACTAACCTCCTCTAGAAGCTTTTCCATTATAGTGTGCAGTCTTCTTGCTCCAATATTTTCAACATTTTGGTTTATTTCTGTGGCCAAGGATGCAATTGATTCGATGCCGCCTTCATCAAATTCTAAACTGACTTTTTCTGTTCCAAGAAGGCCAACATATTGTTTAATAAGGCTGTTTTGTGTTTCTGTTAATATAAGCTTAAAATCATCTTTAGACAAACTTTCTAACTCAACACGAATTGGCAACCTACCCTGTAATTCAGGCAACATATCTGACGGTTTTGAAAGATGAAATGCACCAGAAGCAATAAATAAAACATAATCAGTTTTGACCACCCCGTGCTTTGTTGACACCGCAGTTCCCTCAATTAAAGGAAGCAAATCTCTTTGAACGCCCTCTCTTGATACATCTGCACCAGCTCTTTCACTTCGTGATGTAATTTTATCTATTTCATCAATAAAAACTATTCCGTTTTGCTCAACGTCTTCAAGGGCTCTTGTTGTAATTTTATCTTGATCTAACAACTTGTCTATTTCTTCTTCCAATAAATATGTATGAGAATCCTTAACTGTCATCTTTTTCATTTTTTTCTGCTTACCAAAATTTTTACCAAAGACATCGCCTAAATTTATCATCCCCATTTGAGAGCCCGGCATGCCCGGAATATCCATGGTTGGGAGCCCTACTGATGGGTTAGCAGATACTGGAATTTCAACTTCTTTTTCATTTAGTTCACCCGTTCTAAGTTTTTGTCTAAAACTTTCCCTTGTAGATTCACTTGATGTTTTTGAAACCAAAATATCTAAGATTTTTTCTTCTGCATTTTTTTCTGCCTTTGCTTTAACCTCTTGGCCCATCTTTTCTTTAGTTTTGTTGATACTTATTTCTACAAGATCTCTTATAATTTGCTCAACATCTCTTCCAACATATCCAACTTCAGTAAATTTGGTAGCCTCAACCTTAACAAAAGGAGCATCTGCTAATTTTGCTAAACGACGTGATATTTCAGTTTTACCACAACCTGTTGGGCCCACCATAAGGATGTTTTTTGGAACTATTTCATCTCTTAAAGTTTTGTCTAGTTGTTTTCTTCTCCACCTATTTCGAAGGGCTACAGCAACTGCCCTTTTTGCGTTTTTTTGACCTATAATAAATTTATCCAGCTCTGAAACTGTTTCTCTGGGACTGAAGCTCGACTCCATTATAATTCTATTGTCTCTGATATAATATTATGATTTGTATAAATACAAATATCAGCAGCTATATTTAGAGATTCAATTGCTATCTCTTTTGCACCCATACTGGTATTTTTAATAAGCGCTTTAGCAGCACTGTTAGCGTAAGGACCTCCAGATCCAATTGCCAATATTCCGTCATCTGATTCAATAACATCGCCTGTTCCAGAAAGTAGCAAACTTATATCTTTGTCCGCGACAATCATCATTGCCTCAAGCCTTCTTAAATATCTATCAGTTCTCCAGTCTTTGGCTAATTCCACACAAGCTCTTTTGAGTTGATTTTTATATTGATCTAACTTGGACTCTAACCTTTCAAACAACGCAAACGCATCTGCTGTTGAGCCAGCAAAACCAGAAATAACTGAATTGTCCTGGCCTAATCTTCTTATTTTTTTTACATTAGCTTTCATAACAGTGTTGCCAAAACTAGCCTGTCCATCGCCTGCAACAACTACCAGGTTGTCTTTTCTTATGCCAATTATTGTTGTAGATTTAATAACTTCTTTCATCTCTAAGAATAAATGGCTATTTAATTCTTTTAATCAAGTGATTTGCCTAGAATATTTATTATTTCACTGATATTAGGCAATTTTATGAGAACCTCATCTGTAGAAAGAAACACAAAAGAGACTAAAATATTTTGTAAAACAAATATTGATGGCACTGGTGAATCAAAAATCTCTACAGGAGTAGGTTTTTTTAATCACATGCTTGAAATTTTTTCTCATCACAGCTTAATCGATGTTGAGCTTAATGTAGATGGAGACACACATGTTGATTTTCATCACACAGTTGAAGATTCAGCTTACGCTTTATCAGAAGCGATCAATAAATCTATTGGAAACAAAAGAGGAATAAGCAGATATGGTTTTTTTTATATCACTATGGACGAAAGTTTGTCTCGAACAATTATTGATTTTTCTGGCAGACCTGAACTTGTTTGGAAGGTAGAGCTTGGTTTAGAAAAAATAGGTGAAATGGACACAGAGCTCTTTAAAGAGTTTTTTAAAGCATTTGCCAATAATGCGAAATGTAATTTACACATTGAAAATTTTTATGGAACAAACAATCATCACATAATCGAGTCATGCTTTAAGTCTTTTGCAAGAAGCGTTAGACTTGCACTCACAATTGACGAAAGAACAAAAAACATAATCCCATCTTCAAAAGGCACTCTTTAATCTGATGAAAAAAAAAATTACCATAGTCGACTATGGTTCTGGAAACTTATTATCTGCAAAACAGTCTTTTGTTAAGGTAGTAAATTTAAAAAACATAAATGCAGAGATACAAATATCAGGTGACCCAAGAGCCCTAAAGGAATCCTCACACGTTGTTTTGCCAGGGCAAGGAGCTTTTAAAACTTGTATAGACGGAATACTAAAAATTTCAGGGATGCAAGACGAACTAAACGAGTTTGTAACAATCAAACAAAGACCTTTTTTTGGAATTTGTGTAGGAATGCAATTGCTTGCAGAAATTAGTGAAGAAAATGGAATACATAAAGGTTTTGGGTGGGTAAAGGGTAAGATAAAAAAACTACCAAGCACAAAAATTAAAATGCCCCACATGGGTTGGAACAAAATAAAGATTATTAATAATCACCCCCTTATAAGACCTGAAGAAACTGACTATTATTTTGTTCATAGTTATTATTTTGATTGTTTAAATAACCAAGATATTGTTGCAGAAACGAAATATGGAATAAATTTTGCTTCAATTATAAACAAAGAAAATATATACGGCTGTCAGTTTCATCCTGAAAAAAGCTCTACTCAAGGACTGAACATAATAAAAGACTTTATAAACTTATGACTATTTTACCAAAAGAAAAAACTAACATTAGCGTTGATACTTTGAAAAAAATCACAAACACTGACCTTGCCGACCTTTGTTATAACACAGAACAAGCAATTAAAGCAGGCGGAGGTTTTGGTTGGATTACTGTTCCACCAAGAGATGTATTAAAAAAACATTGGAACTCCTTGCTACTTGTAAATACAAACACACTAATAGTAGGAAGACTAAACGGTGATATTGCTGGATCAATGCAGCTTTCTTTTTATCCACCAAACAACGAAGCACAAAAAAGAATTTCAAGAATAAAATCTCATTTTGTAGCTCCTTGGGCAAGAGGATATGGTCTTGCTAAAGCTATGATTGATTACGCAATTGTAAAATCTAAAGAAAACAATAAAATCAATATTCAGCTAGATATAAGACAAACACAAACTGCCGCAATACAACTTTTTGAAAGCAAGGGTTTTATTAAGTGGGGAGAAAACCCAATATATGCTTTTGTTAATGGAAACCCAATTAAGGGCTATTATTATTATAGAAATATATAGTGAAAGCCTTTCCAGCAATTGATTTAAAAGATAATAAATGTGTTAGGTTAACAAAAGGCATAGACAGCACCAGTCAAATTTTTAATTCTGACCCAGTTGAGCAAGCAAAATACTTTGAAGACCAAGGATCTACAAGGTTGCATTTAGTTGATCTTGATTCAGCTTTTGCAAGAAGTGAGATTAATACTAAAACAATTCAAGAAATAAGAAATTCTATATCAATCCCAATCCAACTTGGAGGAGGAATAAGAAATAAGAAGATCGCAAAAAAATATTTTGAATTAGGTATAAATTATTTAATTATAGGGTCTTACGCAGTAAAAAATATCGAAAAAGTAACCGAGCTTTCTGAGTCTTTTCAAGACAGCATATATGTCGCCCTTGACGTTTTGGGGGAAAACATAATGATAAACGGATGGCAACAAAAAAGCTTTTTTACACCTACTAAACTTTTTCAACACTATGACAAAACAAAAATAAGAGGATATGTTCTTACTGATATAGAAAATGACGGCATGCTATCTGGACTAAACCTAAATATGATATCTTTAAATTTAACATTAACAATAAAAAAACTTATTGTAGGAGGAGGCCTAAAAGATATGCACGATATTAAAGAGTTAAAAAAAATTCAAACGCCGCAATTAGAAGGAGTTATTGCGGGTAAAGCCTTTTATGTTGGTGATATTGATTTAAAAAAAGCAGATAAACTGCTTAGCACAAATGCTTAAAAAAAGAATAATACCGTGTTTGGATGTTAAGGATGGACGAGTTGTTAAAGGAATTAATTTTGTTGATCTTGTTGATGCGGGAGACCCGGTAGAACAGGCAAAATTTTATTCTGAAAATGGGGCAGATGAAATTTGTTTTTTAGATATTAGTGCGTCCCTCGAAGAAAGAGACACAATGCTCAGTGTTTTAAAAAAAACAGCTGAAGAAGTTTTTATCCCACTAACTGTTGGTGGAGGAATAAAATCTATTAAGAACATTAAAGACTCTCTTATGGCTGGCGCAGACAAGGTATCAATTAACTCAGCTGCAATAAAAAACCCTAATATAATAAAAAATGCTTCCGAGCATTTTGGTAGCCAGTGTATTGTAGTTGCTATTGATGTGAAAAAAATTGGCGCATCCTGGATGGTTCACTCACATGGAGGAACGATAAATACTGATATTGAGGCTTTAGGTTGGTTGGAAAAAACACAAAAATTAGGCGCAGGTGAGATTTTGTTAACATCGATGGACAGAGATGGAACAAAGCTTGGTTTTGATTTAGATCTTTTAAGAGAAGCCAACAAAATGCTTGATATTCCGCTTATAGCAAGCGGTGGAGTTGGAACAAAAGAGCATTTTTATGAAGGCGCTCAAATTGGCCAAGCCGACGCTTTGCTTGCAGCGTCAGTATTTCATTTTAATGAAATTAGTATATTGGAAGTAAAAGAATTTCTAAAAAAAAATAATATTGATGTGAGGATATAAATGTCAGATTTATTTTCAAAATTATACAAAACAATAGAGTCAAAAAAGACATCTAAAGATAAAAGCTCATATACTAGAAAGCTATACAAAAAAGGCGAAAAAGAAATAGCTCAAAAATTTGGAGAAGAGTCTGTAGAACTAATAATTGATTTTTTAAAAGGATCTAAAAGAAGAACAACTGAAGAAGCAATTGATGTAATTTACCACTTGTTTGTTTTACTTTCAGCAAAAAAAATTAAATTCAATGAATTAGAAAAAGAAATATCAAAAAGAAAAAATGTACGACAATAATAATATTTTTGCAAAAATAATTGATGGAAAAATACCGTGTAAAAAAATTTATGAAGATGATGACACACTTTTTTTTGAAGATATAAATCCTGTTTCAAAAGTACATATTCTTGGAATACCTAAAGTAAAGTGTGTTGATTTTTCAGACTTTGTGACAAACTATAGTCAAGATGTTGTTGCAAATTTTTTTCAAAAAGTCGATAAGGTTATTGAAAAACTTGGCATAAAGGAGAGTGGTTATAGAATTATTTCAAACTCAGGTGTAGATGGTGGTCAGGAGGTCCCGCATTTTCATGTCCATATATTAGGGGGTGAAAAAATTGGCGCTAAAATAAGATAGCTACTCTTTGACTACTATAACGTAATTAACTATTTCTTTTACACCTTTAACAGTTTTAACAGCCTCAATAAGGTCTTCTAACTGTTCTGGTCTAGATGTAATTCCTGCAATATAAACTTTTCCCTGTATTGTCTCAAAATTATAACCCACCACTCTTAACCCAACCGCTTTTGCAGCAAGGCCTTTTGCTTGTGTATTAATCCACAAATCATTAGCATATTCTTTTAGGCTGTCTCTGTTTCCAACCTGTATTTCATTTATTACCTCTTGAACCCCATTAACTTCCCATACTTTTCTAACAGCATCTATTCTTATTTCTTGGTTGTCCACTAAACCAGTTAATAAAACCCTTCCAGCAACTACTGTTGTGCTTATATTTACAAATAAATTATCTTCAGAATTTATAA
>CACFVT010000009.1 GCA_902569865.1 uncultured Alphaproteobacteria bacterium
AAGAAATAATTCAGGGTCAGGCAAAAGTTATTAATAGTGATTATATAAAAATTGATGACCAAATAATAATCCTTTATGGAATAGAGGCAATGGAAAGAAAGCAAGTTTGCTATATAGATAATAAAATCTGGCCTTGTTACGATATAACTGTTCGTTTTCTAGAGAGCTTAGTTGATTTAGGTGAAACAAAATGTCAAATTATAAAAAAAAATAGAATGGGCAGATTGTTTGGAATTTGTGAAGTAATTAATATAAATATTGAACTTAATAGAGAGTTAGTAGAAAAAGGTTATGCTTTAGCAAGAAGAAAACAAACTAAAGATTATGTACAATATGAAAAAATTGCAAAAAAAAATAAATTGGGCATATGGCAAAGTAAATTTATCAAACCCTGGGATTGGAGAAAAAGATATAATGTTCCATCCGATCCGTAATATATTTATTTATTTTATATTTATTTTATGTACATTTTATTCTTTAACAGCTTTATCTAATGAAGAATGTAAGTGGGTTGAAAAAGCGGAAATGCCAACTGCTAGATCTGAATTTAGTACGGTAGTTCATAATGATAAAGTCTATGTTTTAGGAGGAATAAGTAAAACAGAAGCAATAGCAAATTTTGAAGTTTTTGATCCTAAAACAAATAAATGGGAAATTCTTGAACCAATGATAGAGCCAAATCATCATGGATCTTTAGGGGTAGTTAATGGAAAAATTTATTTAATAGGAGGTTTTGTTGATCTAACATGGAAACATGCAAATGGGATAATATATCAATACGATATTAAAAAAAATTTATGGAAAAAGTATGATGATCTCTCAAGATTAAGAGTAGCTCACACAAGTGAAACTATTGATAATAAAATATATATATTTGGAGGTCATGGATATAAACCAAGTCATGTACTATATTATATACCTGAAGAAAAAAAAATGAGAGAGTTAGAAACTAGGATGCCATCTCCAGCAGATCATATTGCCTCAATTATAAATACTAATGGAGATATTATAATTTTAGGAGGAAGATTTAGAACAGGTAATCTTAATATGATTAGAATTTACAATTTTAAAGAAAATAAATGGTTTGCTAATGAAGCATTACCTTTGAAGACCAGTGGGCATATAGCAGAAATAGTAAAAGATAGAATTTATGTTGTAGGAGGAGAAAATTTAGATAATGATAAAACTTTTAAGGAAAACTGGTATTATGATTTTAAAAAAAATAATTGGTATAGATCATTAGATCTTCCTTATGGTCTTCATGGTATGGGATCAGGTGTTATAAATAATGAATTATATATTTTTGGAGGTGGAAAAAGTGCAGGCATGGAAACTTTTAACACTCTTCAGAACAAAACTTTAAAATTACAATGTAATGAAAAACTATAATCCTAATCCATTAAATTTTGAATAAAAATTCTTAAACCAAGTTTCAATAGAATTAATTGTTTCGTTAGATGGCATTATTAATTTTTTTCTGGAATCAGCTTTACTAGATTCACTTGTAACGTAGCCTTTTTGTACAGCATCATCAATATATTTAAATTCTGTTGTTATAGTTTTTTTACCATCAGTAGCTAAGTGAAGATTAATTGATTCAAGTAGTTCTTGTTTAGATAAATCTTTATTTTGATAATAATATTTCATTACAGTTAAAATAAAAAGCCAATGTAAGGGCGACTGCTGAAACCAATTAACTATATCATCTCTTATTGTTTCTTTTGAAATAGAAGCTATACAAAAGTCCACTAAAAACTTATTCTTTTCAAGATTAACTATTGAGTCCATTGCAAATTGTAAAATTCTCATATAATTTACTACTAAAATTTATACAAAAAAAGAGTTATTAAATAAATATATTAACAAAATTTAATATAAAAAATTACTAGTATTTATATAATTTATGTTAAAAAAGCATAATTTTTATAAAAAAGATAAGAAAATAAATAAATTTGTTTCAATTTATTTCTGATAAATTAGCTGATGTTCCCTCAGATGGTTTTCCGCTAAACATTCTGAAATTACGTTGTCAAATACTACATTGCCAAACAACAAAATTACTTAGCCAATATTTGTCATTTTAAATTTATAAATTTAACAATCTAAAGTATTATCTCTTTCCCACTGAGTAATTAGATTAGATTTATTTGATTTTGATTTTCTGAAGCCAATTTTCTTTTCTTTAGATGAATTATACTTTTTAATTTCTCTATTTTTAAGGGTTATGTATGAATTAATAACATCTTTTCCAAATGCAGACTTCAGCACTTTACTTTTATTTAAATTGTTTAAAGCTTGATTTAAACTTAAGGGTAATTTTTTTGCTCCCTTAACTTTATGTGCATCTTCATACATATTTACATTAATAGGTTTACCTGGATTTCTTTTTTTATCTAAGCCATCTAATCCTGCAGCAATAATACCAGCTTGTAATAAATAAGGATTAGTTGCGCCATCCATTAATCGTAATTCAAATCTTCCAGAGCCTGGCACACGTATCATGTGTGTTCTGTTATTACCAGAATAGGTAATTGTATTAGGAGACCATGTAGCACCTGAATCGGTAACTGGTGCATTAATTCTTTTATAACTATTGATAGTTGGATTAAACCAAGCAGTTAAAGCTTCAGCCGAGTTCATAATTCCACCCATAAAATGGTATGCAGTTTTTGATAAACCTAATTTATCTTTTTTATCTAAAAATAAATTTTTACCTTTTTTATTCCAGATTGATAGATGCGCATGACAACCATTTCCAGTTTTATCTATAAAGGGTTTTGGCATAAAGGTAGCTCTTAAACCTACTTTTTCCGCTAAAGCTCTAACCATAAATTTAAAAAAAACATGACGGTCAGCTGTTTGTAAACAATCTGAAAAATCCCAATTCATTTCAAATTGTCCATTTGCATCTTCATGATCATTTTGATATGGTCCCCAACCAAGCATGATCATAGAGTCACATATTCCTCTAATTAAATCATACTGACGCATCAACGCAGATTGATCATAGCAAGGTTTATCTGCAATATCTTTTTGATCTGCAATAGAATCACCACTTGGAGAAATTAAAAAATATTCGCATTCAACACCACTTTTTAAGTGCATATTTTTTTTTGCTAATTTATTAATTTGATTGCGTAACATAACACGAGGAGAAGCATCTACTGGTTTACCATCCATCCATAAATCTGCTGCTAACCAACCTACATCCATTTGCCATGGGAGTTGTATAAAACTATTTGGATCAGGTATTGCGGCCATATCTGGGTCAGATGGAGACATATCTAAGTACGTAGAAAAACCAGCAAATCCTGCACCTTCTTTTTGCATTTCTTTTATAGATCGAGCAGGAACTAATTTAGATCTAAGTACTCCAAAAAAATCTACATAACTTATTAAAAAGTATTTTATTTTTTTCTTTTTTGCGATCTCCGCTAGATTTATAGCCATTTTATCTCCTTCAATATTTAAATAACAGATTATTAAACCTCAAATAATAATTAATAAATACATTTTTTATAAAACATTTAATAACTAATCAACAATACTTTTTACTATAAATATCCAAATGAAAGCAATTACATTAAATCTTATAGCATGGGGAACACTACCCATAATGGACGGTATGGCAAAATATTTAAGTACTGAGATGCATTTTGTAGAAGTTGTATGGGCAAGATATTTTTTTATGGTTGCAATGAGTCTTCCAATCACATTTTTCTTTTTTAGAAAATATCTTACGTGGCCACATAATTTTTTACTTCAAATGTCTAGAAGTATTTTTTTATTTTTATCAACTATTTGTTTTTTTTATGCCATTTCTGTTATTTCTTTAGCAAAATCTCTTACCTTGGCTTTTGTTGCTCCAATCTTTGTTACTATTTTATCTGCTTTGTTATTAAAAGAAAAAGTTGGGATTCATCGATGGGGAGCAGTATTTGTAGGATTTATTGGAGCACTTATTATTATTCAACCAGGTATTATCAAAATTAACCTAGCATCAATAGCCAGTCTTGGAGCGGGAATATCCTATGCATTTTATGTAATTTCAACTAGAAAACTTTCATCTTTTGATAACCCCTATCTAACATTAATATTTACTGGTGTATTTGGCGCTATTATAATTAGTGTTATTGTTCCATATTTTTGGACAACTCCAACTATTAATCAATGGCTTTTAATGATTGGTTTAGCAGCTGTTGGAATGTTTGCTCATTTTTGCTTAATCTTATCATTAAACTATGCTGAAGCATCTAAGCTTGCGCCTTTAGCTTATTTTGAAATAGTTAATAATATTTTAATCGGTTATTATTTCTTTGGCGACTTTCCAAACAAATGGTTATGGTTAGGTTTATTTTTTATTGTATCAAGTGGAATTTATATTTCAATAAGAGAAGTAAAAAAATTAAATTAATAAAATAATGAATTTAACAGATAAACAAAAAGGAATTTTTCTATCTTTATTTGGTGTGCTAATTATTACTCCAGATTCTTTATTTATACGTCTAATCAATATTCCGTCTTGGGAGTTACTTTTCTATAGAGGATTAATCCCTTACTTTTGTTTATTTATTTTCTTACTCCTTTATTATAAAAAAAATTTTCTTCATGCTTTATTAATAACAGGTCTGCCTGGCTTATTATATGCTGCCTTAATTGCATTAGGTAACACTGCATTTGTACTATCCATTCAAAATACAAATGTTGCAAATACACTAATCATGATTGCATTAACTCCTTTTGCAACTGCCATACTTAGCTCAATTTTTATCAAAGAACACCCCAGTAAAAGAATGTGGTTAACAATTATTGCTTGTTTTGGGACTATATTATTTATTTTTTACGAGTCTTATCAAGGGGGTCGTCTTTTTGGAGATTTTTTTGGATTGCTAACAGCAATTTTTATGGGTGGTGGTGCTGTTGTGATTCGCTATAGTAAGTCATTTGACTTTCTTCCTTCACTTTTAATATCAAAATTATTCACTATTTTAATAGCGTTTACATTTATTGACTCATTTCCTGAATCACTTTTAGTTAATTCATATCAATTATTCTTTATTATTATAATGGGCTTATTTCTACTCATCCCATTAGCATGTATAACTATTGCCCCAAGATATATTCCAGCATATGAAGTTCAAATATTTTTTATTCTAGAGACTATTCTTGGCCCGATTTGGGTCTGGCTAGTTATTCATGAACAACCATCATCAAAAACAATTATTGGAGGAATAATCATCATTTTGATTATTTTTACCCACACTATTTTTGAACTTCGGGAAAATAAAACAATTGAGTAAAATAGAAATAAAATTTATTATTCCACAAAAAACTGATCCAAATAAAATAAAAGAAAGAGTAAGAATAAAGTTACCACTATCTATTTTATTAAAAAAATGGTGTTTCTAAAGTCTGGTCTATAAGGCATAAAAAACACAAAACCATTAAGCCAGTCAAAAAACCTCTTTTATAAAATTTAATCTACTTTTCTTTAATTAATTTTATATTTATTTAGTTATATTACACGAAATTATATTTAAATCATTATTCTAACAGATCATTAACTGCTTGATCTAAAGCAGTTTCAAAACCTTTATCATTGCCTGGATTAGCAACACAATGCCCCCAGACCGAGTTGTAAGTTCTCAATTCAGCGTTTTTAATATGCTTTGTTTCAAATTCATTATCTTCAGGTGGAAAATATAAATCATTACTGCATGGTATAATAATAGTTTTTGCTTTTATATTTTTTAAAGCCTCTATAAAATTACCATTATATTGTTTTCCAATAGAGATATCTCCTTTTTGCCATGTTAAAAGTTTTGTTAAAAGATTATTTGCATCCCAATTTTTGACGTGATCATTTTCCCAATCAACTAATAATTCTTCCACATTTTGATAACCTAAATTTTTATATTTTTGTTCTCTAAAGAATGTTTGTGAAAAAGCCCAGCCTGCATATACTCTACCAAAGGCTTTTAGTCCTCTAACTGGAGGTGATGTATAATCACCATTATTCCAGGCAGGATCAGCACAAAGAGCAGCTTTTACACCTTCTAAAAAAACAAAATTATGCTCCGATGTTTTAGCTGAAGCACAAAAAGGTAAAATAGCATTCACCATATCTGGGTATTGAGCAGCCCATTGATAGGATTGACAGCCTGCCATTGACCATCCAGCAACTAAAGCAATTTTGCTAATTTTGAGATGTTCTGTTAATAATTTATATTGGCAAGCAATATTATCAAATAAAGATATTGTTGGAAATTTGGATCCTTTTTGATCTATTTCTGCATTGCTAGGAGATGTGGATAAACCATTACCAAATAAGTTTACGGATATAATAAAATGCTTTTCTGGATTTATAGCTCTATTAGTCCCAAAGAAACCTTCGTTTCTATTATGAGTACCAGTATAAAAAGTAGGTAAAATAATTACATTACTTTTATCTGAATTTAATGAACCGTATGTTTTATATGCAAGTTTAGCTGAAAGTAAAATTTCACCTGATAAAAGCTCTACATTGCCAAGGTTATAAATTTCATAGTCAATATTATTCATTTTAATAAAATATAATCTAGTTTATATGTTTTAATATAACCTTAGATATTCTTTGACTTCCCAATCTGTAACAGCTTGATGATATCTTTCCCATTCATCATTTTTATATTGAACATAGGAATTTAACATCACTTTACCCATTACTTTTTCTGCAATTTTATTTTTTTGCAAAGCTTCAGTAGCTTGAAGTAAATTTCTTGGAAGACGTCTTATGCCAAGCTTTTTCATATCTTCAGCTTTTAAAGCGTAGAGATCAAAATCAGAGGGTTTTCCAGGATCAGTTTTATTTTGAATACCATCTATTGCAGCTGATATAGTCATACCAAGTGCTAAGTAAACATTCATTGTTAAATCAGCCGCACGATTTTCTATACAGTATCTATTTTGAGGTAATCGAAATTGTGCTGAGCGATTATTATGACCATACGTAATATTAGTTGGTGCCCACGTATGAACTCCACCCTCAAAACCACCTACAGTCGGTACTAACCCATTATATGAATTTACTGTTGGACAAGTAATTGCAGTGATAGCTTCTGAATGTTCAAGCAATCCACCAACTGCATGCATTGCATCTTGTGACCATTTATCACGATCTTTAAAAACATTTGTATTTTTCTTTATGTCATTAAGTGAAAAATTTATATGCCCTCCTGACCGCCAATCACCTATAGTTGGTTTTGGCATGAAGGTGACAAACATATCATGTTTTTTCGCCACTTCTTTTAAAAGTATTTTTAAAAATACCAATCTATCTGCCATTTGTAGAAGATCAGTATAATGAAAATCTAATTCAAATTGAGAATAAGCACCTTCAGCAACAACATCGTGTAAGTCCCATCCTAACTCACCTAAAATATCCATCATTTCTTTTAAAAAATGCATTGAATCTAAAGAATATTCAACATCATAGCCAAATGCTTGTCTTCTTGGTTGAATGCCATGAGGGGGATCATTATCTATTGCCTTAACAGGCTCACCTTTTTCGTTGTATTTCATAACAATGAATTCAGGCTCTATGCCTGCAAAACCTTGATACCCTTGTTCTTGTTTTTCTTGAATAATTTTTTTAAGAGCTTGTCTTGGACAAACATTGTAGGGAGCACCTTCCCAAAACAAATCAGCAAATATTATAGCTGTTGTTTTATCCCATGGACAAACATATACAGCATTAAGATCAGGAAGCATTATTTGATCAGGATCAGCTGGTGTTAATTCAGGTACAAAAGATACTGAATGAACTGCAAATTGGGGACCTTTACCCATACATAAAGCTTCAAAATCACTCATAGGAACAGGTTTTGTTTTTGGGATCCCGTGCATATCAATCCAGCTCGATAAAACATATTTAACTCCTGCATCTTCAAGTCTTTTTTTGGCTGATGATATTTCAGGTTTATTTCTTTCTATAGCCTCACTTAAGCTTTCATAATAAATTTTGCTCATTAGTTATCCTTACTATAATTTTTTTATTCTATACCCATATCTTCAGGATCAATCCCTGGCACATGCGTAAGTCCAGCTTTCTTTTTCCAATCATGGGGATAGGCTGCATAGAAAATCACACATATTTCATCACATTCATATGCAATATGATTGTCTTTTGGTATATATAAAACATCCCCTGGATTACAGACATATGATTCTCCATCACAAGTAAGTCTGAATGAACCTTTCATACAATATATAATTTCATCACATGTCAAATCCCATGGCACTGATATTTTGTTTAGAAAATTTAAACCTCCACACATGGTGTCACTGACTTTTGAGGTTACAAAGGGCTTAATATAAGTTTGACCCGGCTCAAGTGTATGTAATCGGTGTTCTATATCTGAAAATTTGTATAATTGAGGTTTGTTACCCATAATCTACCTTTCTTTATGATGTTTGTATTTTTTCGTTTAGTTCTACTTTGTAACCATCCGGATCTTCACAAAATGCTATTACTCTAGTTCCGTGCTTCATTGGTCCTGGCGGTCTTGTAATTTTTATTCCTGCTGCTGATAAACTTTCACAGGCTTTATATACATCTGGTGTTTCAACACAAATGTGCCCCCAACCATTACCCTTTTCATAAGGTTCTGCTTGATCCCAATTATAAGTTAATTCTAGAGTTGGGTATTCTGTTTCTGGACCATAACCAATAAAAGTATTTGTAAATTTTCCGTCTGGATAATCGGTTTTACGTAAAACTTTCATGCCTAATATGTCACAATAAAATTTTAATGATAATTCAAGATTTTGAACACGCATCATAGTATGTGCTAGTCTAAAACCAGAGGAAATTTCATTATCTGTCATTTTTTACCTTTTTTATTTTTTTTGTTTTGCTCATAGATTTAATCATAATTTGTTGAAATGCGCGAACACTATTTTCCCAATGAGGGGATAATAATCCACCTTTCTTAGATACGGGGGATGATCTACCTAATTGAAGTCTCTCACATATTTCATGATCTTCTTTATGGACTTTCCACCAAAGATCCTTCACACCTTTAATTTGATTTTTTGTAAGGTTATTACCTTCAGTAGTATAAATAATTCTTTTTTGATGAGTAATGCCAGGTTCCACTGGTAGATTTAAATGGACACCGATTTGTCCAGGATAATATGTCCCGATAATAAAATTTGGAAATAAAGATAAGTATTTAGAACTTACCGCCAAGCTGTCTGCAGAAGTGTTTTCATTTTTTAAATCAACAGCACTTCCATAACATCTTCCATCAACTAAAGTATAATGATCTTTAAGAGGTTGACTTGTAGTTGTTTTATGAACAAATTGAACATGATAAGGCTCTATAAAATTTTCAATTAAAAATTTCCAATTTGTGTAAACTTTTCCAAAGTCTAATGTTGCCACTTGTTTTATTTTTTTTAAATTAAAATCTTTAAGTTGCTTAATTAATGGTGAGGCATATTTTTCAAACGGCAATGCATTGTTATTTATATTGATAAAAATCCAATCATTCCAAATTTTAATTCTTATAGATTTTAGACCATTATCTTCATTTTTAAAACCTTTAGGCGTATGATTATTAGTTCCTCCAAAGTGAGGCGCTCTAATCAGATTACCATTTAAGTCATATAACCATGCATGATATGGACAGCTTATATATTTTCCAAGATTCTTATTTTGATCAACTAATTTTAAACATCGATGACTGCATATATTATGGAATGCAACAATTTCATTATTATTATTTTTTAAAATAAGAATTGGTTTATGGGCAATAGTTAAGGTAACAGCATCGCCAACAGATTTTAGTTCATGAGCAAAACCAACGAACATCCAATTATCAGAAAATATTCTTTCGCCTTCTTTTATCCAAAAATCATTATCAGTATAAGATTCTGATGGAAGTCCTCTAAAAATAGTGCTCAATTTATTCTCTAATGTTAAAAAATTTCTATGATTAATTTTGAAAATCTTATCATTATCAATAAAAAAAAACTATAAAATTAGTGTGTTTAGTAAAAAGTATTGCTGACTAAAGTTTAACTTTCTCCACATCTACTTATTTTGCTCAAATATTAATGAATGTCATTCTAAGTATTTTCAACTATAAAAAAATAAATTTTAAAATATAAAAAATATATGACTAGAGCTGAAATAGATAAGAATAATTGCTTAGTTATTTATGAAGATCAATTAAGCAATTATCATTTACACCCTTTATGGCTACGTGAGAGAGTAACTGAACCTGAGTTTTTGGATAGTAATAATTATCAGAGGTTATATGAGCCATCTTTAATAACACAAAATATAACAATCAAAAATTTTTCTATAGAGAAAGAAATTTTAAAAATAAAGTTCTCAGATGGAGTTGAAGGATCATTTTTATTAAATGTATTAATAAATGAATTAAAGCAAAAGGATATAATTCCTGATAAAAAACCTTGGAAAAATGAATTTGAAAATTTACCGATTTATGATTTTAAATCTTTAAATGAAGCTAAAGTTTTTCTAAATTTACTATCTGATTTTCAAGAATTAGGTTTTGTAATAGTTAAAAATACATCAGCAGAAGAGGGGACAGTTATAAAATTTGCTGAAATGTTTGGTCCTGTTAGAACAACAAATTTTGGTAAGCATTTTGATGTGGTCTCAAAACCTAAAGCTAATGATTTAGCTTATACAAGTCTAGGCATTAAGGCTCACACAGATAATCCTTATAGAAAACCTATGCCAGGAATTCAAATACTGCATTGTATATCTAATGAAGCAAAAGGTGGAGATTCATCTTTGGTTGATGGGTATGCAGTTGCTGAATATTTAAAGATAAATGAGCCAGAAATGTTTGAAATTCTAACAACTACAGATGTGTTATTTAAATTTGTTGATAAGGATATTATTCTTGAGAATTATGGCAAGTTGATTGAACTTGATCATAATGGAAAATATTTACAAAGCAGATTTAGTGGTAGACTTGATTATGTTCCGTATTTAAAACCATCACAATTGGAAAAATTTTATTCAGCTCGAAAAAAATTGTTTCATTTATATGAATCAGAAGAGTTTGAGTTAAACTTTCGTTTAGATAGTGGTATGCTGATGATGTTTGATAACATCCGAGTTTTACATGGAAGAACTGAATATGATGTTAATACTGGTTTTAGACATCTGCAAGGTTGTTATATTGATCACGACTCAACAGAGGGTAAGTTGAGAAGACTAAAGTCTAATTTGTAAATTTATTTTATTATTGGAATTTCTTTTGGGGCTCTTTTAGTAATTAATTCAGCCCCATCTTTGTTAATTATAATATTCTCTTCATGTACAATCATTTTACCAGGGGCATATTCTAATCCAGGCTCAATAGTTAAAACCATATTTTCTTTTATTACTGTTTTATCTTCATCTCGATGTGACGGCGGTTCAGTTAATTGTAAGCCAAGTCCATGCCCTAATCTTCCTACATTATTTCCTGCAACACTAACTTCACTAATAACTTTATTCATTGCGTTAAATACATCAAAAGTAGTAGCTCCTGGAATTGCAGCATTAATGCCTATTTCTGTAGCTTGCCATAAAACTTCATATACTTTTTCTACTTCACTACTAGCTTTTCCAAATGCAAAGTTTCTATCAAAATCACAAAAATAACCATCGAATGTAGAGCCAGTATCTATAAAGAGAATATCGCCATCATTTAATATGCGATTTGTCGGTCCGCAGACAATTTGTGATACACCTCCTACACCAGATATACCTGGCATAAACGGAACACTATCAGCTCCTCTATTAAGTATATCAATTTTTAATTTATTAACTGCTTCTCTTTCAGTGTCACCTATAGCAAGTTTTGAGGGCAGAGAATTATAAGCATCACTTGCAACCGAACAAATAAATTTAATTCTTTTAATTTCCTCATCTGTTTTAATCATTCGGATATCCCAAATCGCATCAGAGCCATCAACAAGATTAGTATTAACTGTTTCCTTTAATTTAAAAAGATCTCTAACAGGCATCCTTATAGCCATTTCTTTCCCAAACTCTGCTCCAATTTGACCAAAAGTTTTTTTAATATTTTCTAAAGTTGATTTTAATAAAGTAATCCCCTCATCTTCAGGTCGAGGTGAGGGCCAGGATTTGATTTCATCTAGCCATGTTTTTTGAAATTCAGACTCACCAATTTCTGGAACAATTGCAATGGGTTTACCTGATAGAGGAACAATAACAAACCAAGGTCGTGTTGGGCTCTCCCAAAATTGAGAGTCATATCCAGTAAAGTATCTAATATTTTGTGGGGTAGTTAATAAGATACCATCTAACTGATAATTATGCATAATTTTTTGAGCTTGAATTAAGCGTTTTTCAAATTCTTTATTTGAAAAGCCTCTTTCATTATTGATTTTAGTATTCATTATTTATCGAATGTTAAATGGATCACTTAAAGGTTCAATTGAAGTGCTAATCCATGTAGTTTTTGTATTAGAATAATCTTTCATTACCTCTAATCCTGACTCTCTACCATACCCACTATTTTTAAATCCACCAAATGGAGCAACTGGAGAAATTAATCGATAAGTATTAACAAATACAATTCCTGCTTGAACAGCTTTTGAGACTCTCATTGCTATCCCATTATTTTCAGTAAAAATTCCTGCAGCGAGACCAAAACTATTATCATTCATCAATTTAATTGCATTTTCTTCATCTTTAAATCTCATTACAGATAATACTGGACCAAATAATTCATTCTCTGCAACAGGCAAATTATGATTAGCACACTCAATTATTGTAGGCTCAAAATAATAACCATGTTTAAATTCACTAACCTTATTTCCTCCAGTAATTATTTTACCACCTTGTTCTATTGTTTGTTTAATTTTTTCTTCAATATTTTCTAATTGGGTTAAAGTAGCGAGTGGTCCTAGTTGAGTTGTAGTTGATAAAGGGTCACCAATTTTAATTTCCTCAACTCTACTTTTTAATTCCTCTAGATATTCATTATAAATATCTTCTTGCAAGTAAAGTCTTGAACCAGCAATACAACTTTGGCCACTAGCTCCAAATATACTTGCCATAATTCCATTAATTGCATTATCTTTACGAGCATCTTTAAAAACAACCACTGGACTTTTTCCACCAAGCTCTAAAGATATTTGCGATAAATTTTCTGCAGAGTTTCTAACAATATGTTTTGCTGTATGGACACCTCCCGTAAATGCTATTTTATTAATTTTTGGATGGGAAGTAAGCAACTTACTACAAGTATCTGCAAAACCAGTTATTATATTTACAACACCTTTTGGTATTCCAACTTTATCAATAATTTTAGCAAATTCTAATAATGGAGTAGGGGCAATCTCTGATGCCTTAATAATAATAGTATTACCCATTGCTAAAGCTGGAGCAAGTTTGACTGCAGTGAGAAACATTTGTGAGTTCCAAGGTATTATTGCAGCAACAACTCCAACTGGAACTCTGGTGGTGAATACATGCATATCTTCTTTGTCTATTGGAAGTGTTGAGCCCTCAATTTTATCGACTAATCCAGCATAGTAATAATAATATTCAGCTATATAATTTGCCTGAAATTTTGTTTCTTTAAATAATTTCCCAGTATCTTTTGTTTCAATCGTTCCAAGTAATTCCGCTTTTTCTTTAAGTTGATCTCCAATCGCTCTTAAATAATGTGCTCTTTTACTAGGAAGCATTTTTGACCATTCTCCATAAAAAGCATAATGCGCTGCTTCTACAGCTGCGTTTACTTCATACTCTTCTGCGAGAGAAATTTCTGCAAATTCCTTTTCAGTTGATGGATCAATAGACTTAAAAGATTTACCAGATTTAGATTCAGTAAATTCTCCGTTGATATAATTTTTAAATTTTTGCATCAAACCTCAAATATATTTTTATTATCATAATATTTGATCATATTTTTTTGCCATTCATCATAGTTGTTTTTATGTATTAGTGACACTGTAAATCCTCCAAATCCTCCACCTGTTAATCTTGCTCCCTCTGCTCCAGATATTTTTGATCTTTCAACAATCGAATCAACATCTTCAGTTGAGGCTTCAAAATCTTTAGCATATGATTGATGGCTTTCATTCATTAATTTTCCAAATGATTTAATATCTTTATTTAATATATATTTCTTTGCTTCTAGGACCCTAGCATTTTCGGTAATAACATGTCTTGCTCTTTTTAAAATTAATTCATCATTTATTTTATTTTCATCAAATTGCTTTGGTTTAATTGAACCTAGATATTCTGTACCAAGATATTCTTCAGCTTTCTTCAGTTGGCTATATCTTTCATTATATGCACTATCTCTAAGATTTCTTTGTACCGCAGAGTCAACTAAGCAAAAAACCCAATTATCTGGAAGGTCTATCAATTCAAATTTCAAACTCAAACAATCTAAGAAGAAAGCTTTTCTATGAATGCCAATTGAGGAAACCATTTGATCCATGATCCCTCCTGAAACACCTATATAATCACGTTCAACTTTTTGTGCTAAGATTGCAATATGTTTTTCTGCGTATTCAGTTTTAAAAAAATTATTTAATGTTTTTAAAACAGCAACACAAAGAGCTGATGAGGATGAAATACCGCGACCCATTGGAATAGTTGAGGATATAAAAATATTCAAATGAGTATTAGGTATATGTTTATTTTCATCGTAAAATACAAATAAACAACCTTTTACATAATCAGCCCATTCGTTATTTTTTGACTTAATAAAATCAGTAAAATTGATTTGTTCATTAAAATGCTCAGAATAAACTTGATATTTTTTATTCTCATTTTTCGAAATTTGAATAGTTGTTTTGAAATTCAGAAGAGATGGTAAAACATACCCTCCTGTATAATCAGTATGTTCGCCAATTAAATTTACTCTTGCATGCGCACTGTTAACAACTGAAAAATCATTATGAAATATATCTTTAAAACCCATGATAAACTAAATATATAAATTATTGATAATGGAAATACACTTAATTTTTACTAAAAATAATAAATTAAAATTCTCTATTTTAAATAATCAATATCGTCATGGAGATTTTAAAATTTGTTTTTCTCTTGTTTATTCTATTCAAGAAATTGATGGTGGAATAATTTCAAAAAAAGTTGGCAGATATTATGAAATTCATTCTGAACAAGATGAAGTAATTTTTACACTACAGGAACCAAGGATAGGCTCTTATAATCTCTCATGTGGTCCAGAGGGATTATTTGTTATAGGAAAAAATAATCAAATTATTGAGTGTGAAATTACTTCTCTTGAATTTGAAAATCCTATACCGCAAATTTTATATTCTGATGACTATGATAATATATTTGATCCAGTAATCCCGCTTCCTAATATTTTAAAATTAGAAAAAGAAACTATTCATATTCAAAATTTAGATTTTAAAATATCTCCTGAAGAAAAAGATTTTTTTAAAAATTTTGATTATTTATTACAAGTATCTGATATAAAATTTAATGTATCAACAGGACATTCTATATTTTTTAAAAAACAAAATTTAAGATCTGAAGAATATAAAATTAACATTAAGACAGATTCAATTTTGATTGAGTATGCTGATTATGGAGGAAAGTTTTATTCAATAATAACTCTGATACAGCTTATAAATTTTTATAATACAAATTTACCTCTTGGTATAATTGAAGACAGACCATCTTTAAATTGGAGAGGTATGCATTTGGATTGCGCAAGACAATTTTATACAATTGACGAAATAAAAAGACTTATGAACTATATGTGCTTTTTTAAACTAAATCGCTTCCATTGGCATTTAACAGATAATGAAGCTTGGAGAGTTGAATTAGATTGTTATCCAAATTTAACTAAAGTGGGTGCTTTCAGAGGCTATGATCATACAATTCCACCTTTCTATGGAACTGGTTATAATAAAACAGGAGGTTATTATTCCCGCAATCAAATCCATGAGTTAATTGAGTATGCAAGACAAAGAAATATTGAAATCATGCCAGAGATTGATTTACCAGCGCACTCTTGGACATTGCTTCAAGTTATGCCCGAGTTAAGAGATTCAAGCTCTAATATTATTTCAGAAGATGTAGGTAATTATACCGATAATACAATTAATCCTGCAGTAGAGGAGACAAATATTTTTTTAAAAAATATTTTGGAAGAATTAAGTGAAATTTTTTCATTTAACATAATTCATGTTGGGGTTGATGAAAGACCAAAAGAGTCATGGGAAGGATCGCCCAAAGTAATTGAATATATGAAAAAAAATAACATTGAGTCGTTTGATGAATTGCAAGATGATTATATGAATAATATTATTAGTATTTTAAAAAGTTCAAATAAGATAACTGCGGCTTGGAACGAAGCAGCACTACCTCCTCATAATGATATAGGCTCTGCTGGTAGCGCAGGAAAAGTTGATAAAAATTGCATTATCTTTGCCTGGGAGCATCCTGATGTCGGATTGATGTCAGCAAAAAAAGGTTTTAAAACAGTTCTTTGCCCAGGTCACAAAACATACTTTGATATGGCTTACAATAATTCTACTTTTGAAAGAGGAATTTGTTGGGCTGCCACAATAGAAGTAAAAGAAGTTTTTGATTGGAAGCCTCTTCAAGATTATGAAACTGATGATTTAAAAAATGTACTAGGTATACAAGGTCAACTTTGGTCAGAAACAATAACAAATAAAGATTATTTTGATAAAATGATTAATCCTCGCCTAGCTGCACTAGCAGAAATTGCTTGGTGCACAAAAGCAAAAAGATCATGGCATCAGTTTAGATCATCATTATTAAATAATTTAGAATATTTATCAAAATTGGGGTGGAAGTTTCATAATTTTTAGTATTATGATTGATATTTTAGGATGAAAAAATGAAAATCGGAGCAGTAGGACTAGGAAACAGAATAGCACACGTTTATCATGAATTATCTCAAATTAATAAAGATGCAGAATTAATTGCCTATGTTGACCCTCTACCAATAGGTAGGGAATATGCAGAAAAAAATGAATTTTTTCCCAGAAAAGAATATTCCACATTAAATGAAATGTTATCTAATGAAAAATTAGATCTTCTAATGATAGGGTCCCCAAACCATCTTCATCTAGAGCATATAAAAATTGGACTCAATTCAGGTATCAAAATTTTTGCTGAAAAACCAATTGTTGTTAATGAAAATCAATCTTTTGAATTAGCAAAGCTGTTAGGTGAGTTTGGCCAAGATCAAGTCTTGGTAGGTTTGGTTTTGAGATATTCCCAGCATGCTAGATCAGTTAGAGATTTAATAAATAAAAATGTTTTGGGCAATATTGTTTCTATTGAAGCTTCGGAACATATTATGCCCTGGCACGGTGGTTTTTTTATGCGTAATTGGCGTCGAAAAGAAAAATTTTCTGGCGGATTTATGTTAGAAAAGTGTTGTCATGATATAGATTTTTATAACATGATAGCAGGATGTAGAGTTAAAAGAGTTGCAAGTTTTGGAGGCAGAAGTTCATTTATTCCTAAAAATAAACCAAAAGAAAATTTAGAAGAATTTTCAAAATATAATTTGTTTGGATGGGAGGCAAAAGAAAATGTATTTGATAGTGATGCTGACATTGTTGATCACCAAGTAGCAATAATTGAATATGAAAATGGAGCGACTTTAGCTTTTCACACAAACATGCGCGTACCCGATGAGTTTAGACGCTTTGCTGTAATAGGAACAGATGGAATGGTAGAAGGTGATTTTGTTCGAGGTTTTTTAAAAGCACACGATCAACAAAATAATATTATTTTAGATGAAGATTATGGTGCAGCGTTTGGAATGGTAAAAGGTCATTATGGTGCAGATAATCTTATGTTAAAAGATATTAACCAACATTTAACCAATTCTGATAAAATAAATTTACCAGTGGGTGTCAAAGATTGTATTGAGGCAGGTGTTGTTGCTATGAAGTTAGATGAATCAAGAAAGACAGGTAAAATTATTGATTTAACATCTAGTTGGAATAGGTTAGACAAGGAAATGAAAAAGTAATAATGAATAAAAAACTAAGATCTTTTAATTCTCCTACATTTTTAGCTTACGCCCTAATAGCTCCTGCAGCCATTTATATTCTGTTAATTGTTGCGTGGCCAGTTCTTGAAACAATAAGACTATCTTTTACAAACTCTAGTTTAGCTGGAGAGGATTATGTTGGTTTTGAAAATTATGAAAAAATGCTCTCAAGTAAAAAATTTAATAAAATCGTTACAAGAACTTTTGTTTGGATGTTTTTCTCAGTAAGTTTGAAGTTAATTATTGGCTTAATTGGAGCAATTTTATTGAATGCTAACTTAAGAGGCCGATCTATGTTTAGGGTTTTAATAATGCCTCCATGGGTGGTTCCAATTGCTATAGGTATGCTTGGATGGCTTTGGCTTTATAATGGTTATTTTGGCATAATTGCTGGCGTAGGAATGCATACAGGAATTTTGGATGGCCCCTTTGGTTTTCTTGCATATAAACAAAGCGCATTTATTTCTACAATTGTAGCTGACGTATGGGTTGGCACTCCTATGGTAACTGTTTTTTTCTTAGCAGCAATGCAAGGAGTTCCAAGAGATTTATATGAAGCTGCTTATTGTGATGGTGCTTCAAGATGGGACAGATTTTTTAAAATTACACTTCCTCAAATTACACCTGTTATTATTACTATGTCTATATTATCGGCAATTTGGACTTTCAATTCTTTTGAAATAATTTGGATATTGACTGAAGGAGGACCAAGAGGTGCAACAACCACTCTAATTATTGATACATATAAGCAGGCACTAGGTAATTATAAGTTTGGAAGAGGTGCCGCAAGAGCAGTTGTTGTAATGATTTTATTAACTTTATTTGCAGGTTTTTACCTAGCTCTTTTAGCTAGGATTAATAAGAAGATTTCTCATGGATAAATATACATTTTTAGAAAAGTTTTTTATTTATTCGGCAATCTTTATTTTTATGACATTTATCCTTTTACCCTTTGTAGAAATGTTTTATGCATCTCTTCGCCCATTAGATCATTTATTTAGATCACCTTATCAATTCTATTCAGATGATTTATCATTCTGGGCTTACAGCGAAATGTGGAACACAGTACCTATGTTAGGAAGATATATATTTAATAGTTTTTTCTTAGCATCATCGGTAGCAATTTTTACTTTACTTTTTGTTATTCCTGCAGCTTATTCATACGCAAGATTTAATTTTCCATTTAAAAATTCTTCCTTGTATATTTTATTAGCAATTAATATGTTTTCTGGTGCTGTACTATTAATCCCTTTATACAAAGTACTAAGAACATTTGGACTTTTGAACAGTTATCAAGCGATGATAGTGCCTGGTGTAGCTTTTTTAATACCTACATCAATATGGTTATTAAAATCTTATTTTGAAAAAATACCTGTAGATCTTGAAGAGGCAGCTTTTGTTGATGGCGCTTCTCGAGTTCAAATTTTAAGACATATTATAGCACCTCTAAGTACACCAGGATTAGTCGTTGTAGGAATTTATGCTTTCATCGGTGCCTATGCTCAACAATTCTTATTTGCTATAACTTTTAACCAAAAGAAAGAATATATGCCAATACCTTCAGGATTGTATGAGTTTATTGGATATCAAAGTGTCAAATGGAATGAAATGATGGCAGCCTCATTAGTTGGAATAGCTCCCGTATTGATTTTATTTATATTTTTACAAAAATATATTGTGGAAGGATTAACTGCTGGAGCAGTTAAAAACTAGATTGGATAAATATAAACTTTACGAAAAAATAATTTTATATTTTTCAATTACAATTTTTTTAATTTTTATATTACTTCCTTTTGTTGAAATGTTTTATGCATCTCTTCGCCCATTAGATCATTTATTTAGATCACCTTATCAATTTTTTTCTGATGACTTATCTTTCTGGGCTTATAGAGAAATGTGGAATACAGTACCAATGCTTCCAAGATATATATTTAATAGTTTTTTTCTTGCATCAGTTACTTCATTAATTACTCTTTTATTTGTTATTCCCGCTGCTTATTCATACGCAAGATTTAATTTTCCTTTCAAAAATTCTTCCTTGTATATTTTATTAGCAATTAATATGTTTTCTGGAGCAGTGCTTCTTATTCCTTTATATAAAGTTCTCAGAACTTTTGGATTACTAAATACATATCAGGCAATGATAGTACCTGGTGTAGCTTTTTTAATTCCAACTGCTATTTGGCTACTAAAATCATATTTTGAAAAAATACCTGTAGATCTTGAAGAGGCAGCTTTTGTTGACGGCGCTTCTCGAGTTCAAATTTTAAGACATATTATAGCACCTCTAAGTACACCAGGATTAGTCGTTGTAGGAATCTATGCATTCATCGGTGCCTATGCTCAACAATTCTTATTTGCTATAACTTTTAACCAAAAGAAAGAATATATGCCAATTCCATCCGGATTGTATGAATTTATTGGTTATACTACGGTAAAATGGAATGAAATGATGGCAGCCTCATTAGTTGGAATAGCCCCTGTTTTAATTGTCTTTTTATTTCTTCAAAAATATATTGTGGAAGGATTAACCTCAGGAGCGGTAAAAAACTAGCCTTAAACACTAAAACAACCTTGATCCATATTAGTACTTAATGTTAAGTGTTAAGTAAATAATGGAGGAAATATGAATTTAAAAAAACTATCTTCATTTCTTATAATTTCAATATTTTCACTCACTGGTTTTAAATCTTTTGCAGCTGATGTGCATGGGGTTTTTTGCGGTAGTGATCTTAGACCTAATTACGTAGAAATAGCTGATGAGTATATGAAAAACAATCCTGGTGTTAATGTAACATTAGAGGCTGTTCCTTGGGGTACTTGTCAGGATAAAGTAATAAATCTTGCAATTGCAGGAGATCCAGTTGCATTTTCTTATGTAGGTTCAAGAACTTTAAAAGGTCTTGCAGAGAATGGACATATTTTAGAAACAAATATTCCTGCTTCTCAACAAGCGATGTATCAACCAGGTATTTTGAATACAGTTACGCATATGGGCAAAACTTGGGGTTTTCCTCACGCGTTTTCAACTAAAGCTCTTTTCATGAATTGTGGTTTACTAGAGCAAGCAGGTGTTGCTTGTGAAGGACCTCAAACATGGGATGAATTATATTCAATGGCAGAAGCTGTGACAAATAATGTTGCTGGAGTTGCTGGTATTGGTTTAGCAGGTAAAGATTTTGATAATACAATGCACCAATTCTTAAACTATCTCTATAGTAATGGAGGGCAAGTTATTGATCCTTTAACTAATGAGATAACTCTTGATTCATCTAATGCAGTTCAAGCTCTAGAATTTTATGGAAGACTTGCTAACGTAGCTCAAGAAGGTCCATTAGCTTGGGAGAGATCTCAACTTACTGAACTTTTCAATGATGAAAAAATTGCAATGTACATTAATGGCCCTTGGGGAAGAGGTCAGCATAAGGAAGGATTAAATGTAAGTACAGTTAGAATTCCTGCTGGACCACAAGGTAGTCAAGGCACTCTACTAATCACAGATAGTATTGCTGTTTTCAATAATACAGGCGTTGAAGATCATGCAATGGCATTAGCAAGTATAATTTCATCAGGTGATTCTCAATACAGCTTAGATACTGATTGGGGTTTAACTCCAATTATGCAGTATCCTCAAATTGGAAAAGTAGCACCATACAATGAAGATTATTGGATGATGTTTATTGATGCAATCGGTGATGGAGGACCTGAGCCATTATTTGTTGATTACAAAGCATTTCAAGCTGTTATGAACTCAATGATTCAAGGAGCAATTCTTGAAGAAGGAGATCCTGCAGATTTAGTTGCTGAAGCAGCTGAAGAATTGGAAGAATATAAGTAAAATCTTTTTATTATGCTGGGGTTTTTAACCCCAGCAAATATCTCACAAAAGTATGAGCAGTCTAAGTAAAAAATATTTATCTATAATTAGTAAAATTTTAGACAAAATCTCAGATGAAGAAGAAAAGAAAATTACAGATTGTGCAAAGATCATTAGAGACTCATATAAAAAAGGAGGTCAGTTATATATTTTTGGAACTGGACATTCTCGACTTTTAGGTGAAGAAGCTTTTCATAGAGCAGGTGGTTTTGCTGCAGCTTGTCCTATAAGAGATGATAATCTTACTTTTAAAAAAGGTGCAAAAAAAGCAACTTCATTGGAAAGAACTCCAAATGTTGCTAGAAAAGCTCTTAATAAATATAATATTACAAAAAAAGATATTTTAATGATTGTATCAAACTCTGGGGTTAATCACGCTCCAGTAGAAGCTGCAATAATAGCTAAAGAAAAGAACATTAAAACTATTGCTCTAACATCTGTTAAATATTCAAAAAAGGCTCCACTATCAAAACTTAATAAGAAATTGTATGAAATAGTAGATATTTTTATAGATAATAAAATTCCCCCTGGCGATACAGTTATAAGTGTGAGCAAATTTAGTGTTGGTCCTGTATCTACAATAACAGGATCTTTCATTTTAAATGCTATATTGATTGAAGTAGCATCAATGTTAAAAACTGAAAAAATTTTTCCTTTTTATATTAGCTCAAATATGCCTAACGCAACTAAAAATAATACTAAACTTGAAAACAAATTTAGAAAACAAAACCCGCATTTATAATATGTTAGTTTAAAAAAAAATTTTAATAAATATTTAGGATTAATTATTAGGAATAACATGAGTAAAATTTCAGGTACTATAGTTAACTATGATTCAACTTTTCAAGCTGAAATTGAGTTTGATAAATCAATAAATAAAATAAATAAAACCAATCAACTCAATAATAAAAATATTATAATACCTGGTTTTATTGACCTTCATTGTCATGGGGGTGGTGGGTTTGATACAATGGATGGTAAAGATGCAATAGAGCGGATGTCTAAATATCATTTATCAAAAGGAACAACTTCTTTATTACCTACAACTTGGACGAGTACTTATGATCATACTTGCAAATCACTTACTGAATTTAATTCATTGATTAATGAAAATTCAAATATCTTAGGTGTACATTTAGAAGGTCCCTTTATAAATCCCAATAAATTAGGTGCTCAGCCACCTAGAGCCTTATTGCCATCTAAAGAATTTATTGAAGGAATTTCAAAATTAGCACCAATTAAAACAATTACATTAGCACCAGAACTAGATGGTATGAGTGATTTTATACCTTTTTTAATTGAAAAAAATATTAATGTTCAATTTGGTCATTCACTTGCAGACAGTGATTGTTGTGAAAAATATATGAATAAATACAAAGTAAGTTTTACCCATTTATATAATGCTATGTCAGCTAATAATCATAGAAAACCAGGAGTTTTGTCTGCAGCTCTATTAAAAGGTAAATTTGCTGAAATTATTTGTGATATGAATCATGTAAGTAAAGAGTCAATTCTCATAGCAAAAAAATGTATTCCTGATTTATATGCAATAACTGACTCAATAAGTGCATGTGGATTATGCAACGGAGACTATAAATTTGCTGAAGCAGATATCACTAAGACTGATAAAAAAGTTGTAATGAAAGAATCAGGTACTTTGGCAGGGAGTATAGTTAATATGTATGAAACTTTTTTAAATTTATTAAAAATAAATTTACCTATGGAAGATGTTGTAAAAATGACAAGTTTTTCAGCAGCAAAATATTTAAATGATGATACTATCGGCTATATAAAAGAGGGTTATAGATCAAATTTTTTAGTTTTAGATCAAGATTTAAATATTGAAAAAATTTATTTAAATGGACATTTAGTTAATGACTAATTCTTTAGTCTTAAATGAAGCACTCAGCATACCAAGTGTTATAGGTAAATTTGCTTTTAGTGATAAAAATCCATATCAGGAAATAACTGATTTGATTAATCAAAAAAAAATAAAATATATTGTTACTATTGCTAGAGGAACTTCAGATTGTGCCGCATTATATAGCTCTTATATTTTTGCAAAATATCTAGGATTGCCATCTTACAGTATGCCACCATCAATTATTACTTTGGAAAAATCAAAATTTAATTTTTCAGAAGCTTTAGTTATTGTTATTAGTCAATCAGGTAAAAGTAATGATTTAATTGAGTGTGAAAAAAAATCACAAGAATTTGGCGCCATTACTATGTTAATATCTAATAATGAAAACAGCCCTATTATCAATTCTGCTAATTATTTCTTTAATATGTTTGCAGGTGTAGAAAAAAGTGTTGCTGCTACTAAATCATTTGTACAAACTTTATTAATATTAAAAAAACTAGTTTTTATTTGCCAAGGAAAACATAAAATTAATGATAATATAAAAATATTGAGTGATACGCTTTTGAAGGATGCAAATAATCAATGGAGTATTAATCTAGTAGATAATAGTATTAATTCAGGTTTTATACTTGGAAGGGGTGTTGGTTTTGCACTTTCCAACGAGATGTCTCTAAAATTCAAGGAATTATGTCAAGAAATGATTGAGCCTTTTAGTAGTGCAGAAGTGATGCATGGACCAAAAAGTCTAATTCAAGATACATTTAAAATTTTTACTTTAAGTATGAATGATAAAAGTGGTTTAACTGTTCAAAATGACAGTAATGAAATTACAAAATATACAAAACTGGTCTATAATATTTCTTCAGCTAAAGACCAAAGTAAAAATTTTTACTTTCCTCCAGATCAAATTACAGAATTTGACTCGATAGTTATAATGTCAAAATTTTATCCATGGATTGTTCGCTATACTCAAAATAAAGGACTTGATCCAGATAAGCCTCGTTATTTAACTAAAGTTACTCAAACTTTTTAATATTTTGGAAAATTTTGACATAGTCCTAGTTGGTGCTGGTTCAGCAGGGTGTATTGTAGCTAATCAGATAATTAATAGTACTAATTATAAAGTATTGTTAATAGAGGCTGGACCAAGTGATAACAACTTAACTATCCAAGTACCTCTTGGTTATGGAATGACCTTTTATCATAAAAAAATGAATTGGAATTTTTATTCAGAAATTCAAAAAAATTTACATAATCGAGAAATTTATTATCCACGTGGTAAGGTTTTAGGAGGTTCAGGCTCTATTAATGCCATGATCTATGCAAGAGGCTTGCGCTCTGATTTTGAAAATTGGGATTTAAGTAAAGATTGGTCATGGGAGAATATTAAAACAACATATGATCAAATAGAATTTGCTGTTAATAATAAGACAAAAAGATTACCTTCTAATAAAATTCCTGTAAATGATATTAGCACACAACATCATTCAATTCTAAAGAATTTTTTTGATGCATCTAATGATTTTAATTTTACTTTTAATAAACAACTTAAAAGCTCAATTGAAAATCAAGTAGGTAATTATAATGTTAACATATTTAAAGGTTTTAGAACTTCATCATCTAAAGTATTTTTAAAACCAATAAAAAGCCATCCTAATTTAACTATTTTTACTAAAACAGAAGTTCTAAAATTAAATTACAAAAATAAAAAAATAGTAAGCTTAGATATTAAGCATAAAAATAAAATAATTTCTGTGAAACCTAATATTGGAACCATACTTTCTAGTGGCTCCATTATGACACCTTATCTGTTATTAAAATCAGGGATAGGAAATGCAAGTGATTTAAAAGAATTGAATTTACCAGTTAATTTACATAGCGCTCATGTTGGTAAAAATTTTCAAGATCATTTAGGCTTAGATTATTTGTATAAAACATTCGCTTCGACCTTAAATAAAGATTTAGGTACTTGGGGTGGAAGAATAAAATCAGTTTTAAAATATCTCTATAATAGGAGCGGACCACTTTCCTTAAGTTTAAATCAAGGTGGAGGATATATTAATTGGAATTCTCTTGATCCACATCCTAATATTCAACTATATTTTAATCCATTAACGTATTCAGTTTCATATAAAAATAGAAGACCTTTACTGAATACTGATAAATTTAATGGTTTTATTCTTGGCTTTAATTCATGCAGACCTAAAAGTTTAGGTGAAGTAAAACTAAAGTCATTTAAAGACAGTTATTTGCCAAGTATTAATCCAAATTATTTAAGTGATGAAAGAGATATTCACGATTTGTATGCAACATTTGATTTTATTAGAAAATTTTCCGCAAATAAAAACATAAGCAATATAATTAAATCTCCAGTTAACATTGATCCTCTAATTGCTACAGATCATGAATTGCTTGATCACTTTAAGTCTAATGCGACAACGATTTACCACCCGTGTGGAACATGCAGAATGAGTAAAGATATTGGTACGGGCGTAGTATCTGATAAATTGAAAGTTCATGGTTTAGATAATTTATGGATAGTTGATGCTTCAATTATGCCAAATATTACATCAGGAAATATTAATGCACCTGTTATGATGTTATCACATTTATCTAGCAAAATTATTTTAGAAGAATTAAAACGACAATATTGATGAAAATTACAAAATTAGAAACTTTTACCAAACCATTTGTTAGCTTTGTTAAAACAACTTTAGAAGATGGCTCTGAAGGATATGGTCAAATGTCTACATATCATGCAGATATCACAGCACAAATATTTCATAAACAAGTTGCACCTTGGGTTTTAGGTAAATTATGGACTGATTTTGATGATCTAGAAAATTTAGTTTTAGAAAAAGAACATAAATTTCCAGGCTCATATCTATTAAGAGCAATTGCTGGTCTGGATACTGCGCTATGGGATTTAAAAGGTAAATTAGAAAATAAACCTGTTACAACTTTGATTGGAGGCAATGCTGGAAGTCTAAAAGTATATGGTTCATCAATGAAAAGAGATATTAGTGCTAATGATGAAGCTGAGCGTTTTAAAAAATTATTTCAAGAAAAAGGAATAGATGCTTTTAAATTTAGAATAGGTGCTGAGTGTGGAAGAGGACTAGATGAATGGGAAGGCAGAACAGAAAATATTGTTAAAACAATAAATAAATCACTTGATAGTTCTGTAAAAAAATTAGTTGATGCAAATAGTTGTTTTTCATCTGCTCAAGCAATTGAAGTTGGTAAACTTCTAGAAGATAATAACGTGATTCATTTTGAAGAGCCATGTCCGTATTGGGAGCCAGAACAAACAAAAGAAGTCACAAATGCACTTTCAATTGATGTTACGGGAGGTGAGCAAGATTGCGACATTCGAATATGGAAAGATATGGTAGAGAGAAAAATTGTAAATATTTTTCAACCTGATGTAATGTATCTTGGTGGATTAACAAGAACTCTTCAAGTTGCAAAAATAATCGAAGAGGGAGGTTTTATATGTACTCCTCATGCTGCAAATTTATCATTAGTTACTATGTGTACAATGCATTTATTAACAGCCATACCTAATGCTGGTCCATATTTAGAACTTTCTATTGAAGGTGAGGATTATTATCCATGGCAACAAGATCTGTTTTTGAATGATCCTTTTGCAGTAGAAAATGGCTGTGTTACTGTTACAGATCAGCCTGGATGGGGAATAAATATTAACCCAGAATGGCTCAATAGTGCTGATTATCAAGTTTCAGAAATTAATTAAGTCACCAATGTGCTGTGGCTCAGATATTACTTTTTCAATAAGCTAGAATAAGAATTTATGAATTTTTTCATTTACAACTTTTGATTGCTCAATTGTTGCGCCATGCTTGGCATCTTTAATAATATATAAATCACTATTTTTGATTTCTTTACTAATTCCCTCACTCATTAAAGGCGTAGAGCCAACTTCATTTTCTCCTGTCATGACTAACGTTGGCATTTTAAAATTACTATATTTAATGGAGTATTGATCAGAGTTTACAAAGATTTTATATGCAGGTAAAAAATCTTTATCTTTTTTTCTCTCTAGAAGATTGTAAAAAAAATTATAAACTTGAGGGTTATTATTCAAATAATTTTCTGAAAACCATCTTTTGATTGAATCGTTAGTTATGCTTTTGCCATTAAGTGCTTCGGCATATCTTTTTTGAACTGTTTCAATTTGTTTATTTGATCTTTTGTAGACACTTCCAATTAAAACTAATTTATTTACTTTATCATAAAATTTTTCTGTAAAATGTTGTGCTATAAGTGCTCCAATTGAAAATCCAACAATATTAATTTTATTTAATTGTAATTCATTAATTAAATGTAATAGCTGATTACTATAAATATCAAAACTCAAATCTGTGAAACCACAACGTGATTGACCATGATTAAGAAGATCATAAAATAAAATTGATTGATTATGAAAGTATTTTTTCTGAGGATACCACATCGTATTGTCCAAACCTACTCCGTGAATAAAGATAGTGGTTAAAGAATTCTTTATTTCATTAAACTCATAATAATTTCCATGAGAGTCTCTGTGTTTTTTTAAGTTCATTTAGATCGATGTTTAAAAGAATCTTTGCGAAAACTATAAAGAGCTTTTGGATCAACATCGATATTAATGATGGCAGGTTTATCACAAATCAAAGCATCAGATACTGCTTGTTTTAAATCCTCCAGTTTACTAACATGATAACCTTTAGCACCATAGATTTCGGCAAGTTTATGAAAAGGGGGACTTTTAATATCAGCCCCAATATATCTTTCATTATAAAAATCTCTTTGGTAGGCTTTTTCTGCACCCCATGATTTGTTATTCATAATAATTGTAATTGTATTAATTTTATGATGAACGGCAGTTGATAATTCAGATATAGTCATTCCAAATCCACCGTCCCCCATTAAACTAAATACAGGTGAATCTGGTTTTGCTAACTTGATACCTAGGCCTGCTGCAAATGAGAAACCAACTAATCCAAAATCTAAAGGTGTAAAAAGTGATTTAGGTTCATAAAAATTAAACTCATCAGTAGCTTGAAGACATAAAGTACCTGCATCTAGTGTTATTGAAGAATTCTTTGGGATTAAATTTCTTAATTCCCTAAATAATCCTGATGGTTGAATAAGTTTTGAATTTACATCAGCTTTTTCATCTCTTTCTTTATAATAATTTATTTTTTCTTTTAAAAATTTTTGCGTCCAATTTTCATTATTAATTTTTAAATCCTTATCTTTTATAAAAGAAATTAAGTTGTGTAAAAATATTTTTGCATCATTTTTAATTCCTACTTCAACTGGAAAATAACGACCAATTGCAATAGGATCTATATCAACTTGAACAATTTTTGCAGATTGAGAAATATTGTCATAGGAATAAAAGGTTGAGTTAAATCCAAGCCTTGTCCCTATGGCTAGAATTAAATCTGCATTTTTTACAAGGGAAGAAGCGATTTTATTACCTCTTGGTCCCATTTGCCCACTATACAGTGGATATTCAAAAGAAATAACATCTCCGTGACCAGCAGAAGAAACAACAGGTATATTTAATTTTTTTGAAAGTAAAATTACCTCATCTTGAGTTTGAGAATTTTTAATACCAGCACCACAAATAATAACAGGTTTTGATGAGACTTTAATTAAAGAAATAATTCTCTCTAAATCATCTTGATTTATTTCTGTATTCTCAATTTTATCCTCAATTTTAAAAGATTCAAATTTTTCTGTTCCTGCAAGTACATCACGAGGAATGTTGACATGAACAGGTCCCCACTTCCCATGAGTTGTTAGGTTTAATGCTTTATTTAAATCCCTTGTTATGGATTTAGTATCTTTGATAGAAAATGTTTTTTTTGTAATGGGTTCAAATAATTTTTGTTGATCAATTTCTTGAAATGAATCTTTACCTTGATGTTCAGAGGCGATTGCTCCAGCTATAGATAATAAAGGTGAGAAAGCAGCTTTTGCTTGAGCAACACCTGTTACAAGATTCGTTGCACCAGGACCATTTTGACCTGCTATGATAACTCCAGGGTTACCTGATGCTCTCGCAAATGCATCAGCCATATGTGTTCCAGTGCGCTCATCTCTTACATCAATAAAAGTTATATCATGCTCATCATAAAGGGCATCAAAAAGCTCCATTGTAGCAGATCCAATTAAGCCAAAAACGTACTTAATATTATGGGCTTTGAGACATTCAACAACAGCCTTACCACCCGAAATAGGGAGGTGATTTTTTTCACTCATTATGACGCAGCTTTAATCTTACTTTTTGCTTTACTTTTAAAATGAGGAATTATTTTCTTAGTAAATAATTCTATACTCTTCATACAATCTTCATGTTTAACGCCAGGAAAATTTGACCAAACTTTTAAATTTTGTAAATTTAATTCTGTTTGCATCTCTTCAATTTTATTTATTACGTAATCAACAGTTCCAAACAACATATTTCTTTCATGTAAAAAATCATATGAAAGTAAATCTAATTTATGATCTGTTTTAGGTAGTTCTTCACCTGGATTCATATGAGTTCCAAGCCCTCTCCAGTGACAAACCCAACGCATATAATTAACCATTTGCTCTCCAGCTTTTTCTTTTGCTTCTTCCATACTATCAGCAACAAACATATCTCTCACAACACTAATACCTTCTCCTAGTTCAACGTGTCGCTTTTCTTTTTCTGATTTAGCATTTTTATAAATTTCGAAACGTTTTTTTAGAGATTGAACTGGAGGTATCCACATTATAATACTTATGTCGTTCTTTGCCGCCCATTCAATAGAACTTGGACTATCAACTACTTGCCATAAGGGAGGATGAGGTTTCTGAACTGGCTGAGGAACAATATTTATTTTTTCCAAAATCTTTGTATCTAAATTCATGAATTCAGAGCTAGGCGGGCTCATATCGTGCTCCCACTCAAAATTTGGAGCAGGATAAGTATAAAATTCTCCTTCATGTTGAAAAAACTTTTCAGTCCAAGCTTTTTTTATAATAGTAAGAGTTTCTTCAAATAATCTAAAATTCTTAGCCTGATCTTTCATGTCAGCATCAGCATTCATATTTAGTGCTTCTCTTCCATAAATACCTCTCCCGACCCCAGCCTCAACTCTACCGTTAGATAATTGATCTAACAAAGCTATATCTTCAGCAGCACGAATTGGGTTCCAAAAAGTGATGATTGATGCAGCTTGGCCAATTCGAATATTTTTTGTTCTAGCAGCAATGTCTGAACTTAATAAAATTGGATTAGGACAAATTTCCATACCCTCGTGACTGAAATGATGTTCAGAAAACCAGATGGAGTCCCAGTCATTTTGATCACAGTAAGTTGCTATTTCTCTGATCTCTTCTAAAATTTGATTATATGTTTTTTTGTTTCCCCAATTAGTTGAGTTGCAGAAATAGCCAATTTTCATAATACCTCCCAATATGAAGGCGACCTATCCCACTTCCGTATGATGACGACGAGTTATGTATCGCTATATAATTCGTATTATAAATTTATAAAATTTCAATAAAAAACGTCCAAATCTAAAAAAAAACTATAAAAACTATACTCATTTATGATTAAAAATATCATTTTTGATTTTGATGGAGTGCTTGTAGATAGTGAGATTTTAGCAGCAAAAGCTTTCGCTAAATATATGAAAAAATATGACATTGAAATAGATGAAAATGAATTTGCAAATTTTGCAGGTAAAAAAACTGTTCAAGTAATAGACATTTTATCACAAAAATATTCAATTAAAGATCAAGAAAAATTTTTTACTGATATTATGGAAATAGCTTCATATATTTATAAAAATGAATTAACTGCTGTTGAAGGAGCTTGTAACTTTTTACACAACACAAAGCTTAGCTTATATATTGGATCTAATAGCACTAAAGATAGAATAATATCTGGATTGCATAAAGTAGAATTTAATAAGTATTTTAAACCTGATAAAATATATTCATTTGATATAGTGGGAAAAGCTAAACCTGATCCTGATATTTATTTAAAAGCCATTGTAGTTAATAATCTTAATAAAAATGAAACTATAATTATTGAAGATAGTTTAGTGGGGGTTAAGGCAGGTGTTAATGCAGGCGTTAAAGTAATTGGTCTTACAGCAGGAGGTCATTGGCATGAGGGTAGAGATGAAAAAGAATTGCTTGATGCTGGCGCGTTTACTGTTACAAATGATTATATAAAAGTGCAAGAAATAATAGAAAACAATTAATATGGGACCAGCAGTTAAAGGAAATCCTCTTATTATATTTGTTATCTTACTGGTCGTTTCTTATATCATTGGAGAATTTATTATACCAAAGTATGCATTATTAAATTTATTGAATTTAGTTGGTATAATAGGATTAATTATAAGCTTGGCTATATTTTTTACTTCTTTAAATTTATTTAATTCATATAAAGAAAACCCTATACCTCAGGCCAATACAAAACGTATAATAAAGACAGGTATATTCGCATACTGTAGGAATCCTATGTACTTAGCTTTCATCTCTTTTCAATTTAGCATGTTTTTAACTTTTGAAAATGTAGCAAATCTTTTAAGTGCAATAGGTCTATTTATTTGGATTAATCATTATGTTATTCCTATTGAAGAGAATTACTTGCGGGAAAAATTTGGAGATGAGTATGACAGATATTTCCATGCTGTAAAAAAATGGATGTTTATTTAGTTTGCTAAAATTTATCAGATTTAAATAATAACTTTTTTATTTTTTGATTACTATTTATCTTTATTAAAATATCTGCTTGATTTGGCATGGTTAGCATCATCCATTTGGTTAACTTTTCATAATGTTGAATAAATTCTTTTAATTTTTCTTTGTTCATAATATCTTTATTATCAGAGTTAGGTGCATTCCTTTTTTCTTGTGCATGCCTCCATTTAAGAACATATTTAAAAGAAGGTGCTTTGATATATATTTTTTTATCAAATAAAGAAAAAACACTTTTATATTCATTTCTTAAAAGAGAATTATAGTATTTTCTCCAGTTTGTATTTTTATCATAGGTATTTTCTAAACTATTAATGTTTTTGAAAAGGTATTGATTAGCAATTGGCACAGAACCACAACACCAACCCTCTAATAATAATATCTGAGCATTATGAATAACTTTTCTTTTTTTTGAAATATCATCTTTTAATTTATTAAATATAGGGGTGCTAATTGGAAAATTCTGATTTTGAAATTGATTTATATGATATTTTAGCGCTTTTATATCATGTGTGCCTGGCACACCACGTGTCAGAAGAAGTGGATGTATTTTTTTTGATAATTTTAGTCTTTGATTTTTACATAAATAATAATCATCAATACTGAGCAACATGACTTTCTTTGTATAATATTTTTCGATAACTAATTTCAATAATTTAGCTAAAGTAGATTTTCCTGAACCTTGAGATCCTGAAAGAATAAATTTATTATTCTTTGAGTAATAAATATTATTGATTATTGGAATAATATATTGTGATATATATTTTTTTGGAAAATTTTTATTCGTTAATTTCCTTAACTCTTCTTGAATAAATATATCGATATTAAGTTTCATAAATATAATGAATTTTCGTAATTATTAATTTATACAACAAATTTAGTTTTATGAAATTTCTTTTTGATCTAGGTGGCGTATTTTTTGATTGGGATCCTAATCATTATTTTAAGGATATTTTTGATAAGGCTGATGAAAGAAAATACTTTTTAACTGAAGTATGTAATAATGAATGGAATGTTAAACAGGATGCAGGCAGAACTATAAAAGAGGCGGAATCTGAATTAATTCCTAAATTTCCTCATTATGAAAAAGAAATTAAAATGTATTACAAGAATCATCGTAAAATGATTAGAGGCACTTTTGATTTATCTATAAAAATATTAAAAAAACTAAAAAAAGAACACTATGAATGTTTTGTTTTATCTAATTGGTCAGCAGAAACTTTTGCTGGGATGACTGATGATTATCCTTTTTTAAAATTATTTGACGGACTTCTTATTTCCGGAGAAGATAAATTAATGAAACCAGATTCAGCTATTTACGAGCTAGCAATCAATCGTTTTAATTTAAATCCTAATGAAACTATATTTATTGATGATAAACTGGAAAATATTCAAGCGGCACAAAATTTAAATTTACTTACTATTCATCTAACTGATCCGAATAAAATAGAATATGAGGTAAATAAATTTTTAATTTAATTTTTATGAGCTTTAACAAACAAATATATGATATTTTTATTATTGGTGGTGGTATTAATGGGGCAGGTATAGCTAGAGATGCTGCTGGTAGAGGATTAAAAGTTTTTTTAGCAGAAAAAAATAAAGTGGGATCTGCTACTTCTTCATGGTCTTCAAAATTGATACATGGTGGATTAAGATATCTTGAAAACTATGAGTTTAAATTAGTTAAAGAATCATTAAAAGAAAGAGAAGTCATTACAAGTATTGCCCCAACCATTACAAAACCTCTCCCTTTTGTTATTCCACATTCAAAAAAATTAAGATCGAAATTATTAATTAGATTGGGTTTATTTTTATATGATAATCTTGGAGGCAAAACAAAAATACCAAAATCATCAAAAATAAATTTTAATAAAAAATATAGTAATATTTTGAAATCACATTTTAAAGTTGGTTTTCAATACTATGATGTTCAGGTCGATGATAAAAAACTTGTAGAGATGAATATTGAGGATGCAAAGAAAATGGGTGCTCATATTGTAGAAAATAGAAAAGTTATAAATGCAAATAGATCAAAAAAAGGTTGGGAAATTCTTCTTGATAATGATGAGGTAGTTAATTCTAAGATTTTAATTAATGCAGCTGGTCCCTGGATTAATGAGATAGTGAATAATGTAATTAAAGCTAATAAAAATAAATCAATTCGATTAGTGAAAGGAAGTCATATAATTATTAAAAAATTATATGATCAAGAAGTTGCATTTACATTGCAAAATGATGATAATAGAATAGTTTTTGTAATTCCTTATAAGAATGTTTATTCTCTGATTGGTACCACTGAAGTGGATGTAAACTCTCCTGATAATCCTAAAATTTCAAATGGAGAAATAATTTATTTAATTAATACAATTAATAATCATTTTATTAAGCAAATTTCAGAAAAAGATATACTAGATACATTTTCAGGCATTAGACCATTAATTGAGAATTTTAAAGATGCTTCAAAAGTTACAAGAGACTATGTATTTGATTTAAACCTTGAAAATAAAAACTCACCTTTACTAAATATATATGGAGGTAAGTTAACTACATATAGAAAATTGTCTGAGAACGTAATTGAAGAACTTACTCCTTATTTATCAATAAAAAATTCTAAGAACTGGACAGACACTAAAGCATTATAAAAAGTATTCCTCATGCACAATCTTCTCATTTATGAGAGCAGAGAAGTTTACAAGAGGAATACTTCTTATAGGAGGAAATAATATGAAACTCTCTGCTCTATTAATATTATAAATTATTAACAAATATTAACTATTCTTCTCCAAAACGCTTTGGAAAATCCCCCATTTTATGAGACATTAATAATTTTCGATTCTACTATCTAAAAGCTTGTTGTGAGCTATCAAATAAATGGCAATGAGAAGCTGAAAAACCAACTTTAACTGTATCTCCTACTTTAATATTTGAATCACCCTCGGTTTCGACAACTAGAGGTTCACCTTCTTTTTCTAGATAAAGGAATGTTCCTGATCCTAATTTTTCAACAACAAAAACTTTACTCTCCCAACTTCCATCACCATCTTGATTAACAATTAGGTGTTCAGGACGAATACCTAATTGTACTGAATCACCTTCAGAGGCTGATGCTGAAGTTTTTGGAATACTGATTTTTGAAGATCCCATTAAATCTACTTCCGTCTTATCAATACTTTTACTTGTTATTTTAGTAGAGATAAAATTCATTTTAGGAGATCCAATAAATCCTCCTACAAATAAATTATTTGGATCATTGTATAAATCCATAGGTGATCCTTTTTGTGAAACGATACCCTCATCAAGAACAACAATATCATTTGCTAGAGTCATTGCTTCAGTTTGATCATGTGTTACATATATCATAGTTGCATTTAGTTGATCGTGCAGTTTTGCTAACTCAACACGCATTTGAACACGAAGTGCAGCATCTAGATTTGATAAAGGTTCATCAAATAAGAACACTTTTGGTTTACGAGTTATAGCTCTTCCAATAGCAACCCTTTGTCTTTGTCCACCTGATAATTGTTTAGGCTTTCTATGTAAGTAATCTTCAATTTGAAGTATTCTTGCTGCCTCTTGAACACGTTCATTAATTTCATCTTTTGATCTTTTCTCTAATTTTAGACCAAATGCCATATTATCGAAAACTGTCATGTGTGGGTATAAGGCATATGATTGGAAAACCATTGCAATGTTTCTTTGTTTTGGTGGTAGATCATTAACTACCTGACCATCAATAGAAATAGTTCCTGAATTAATATCTTCTAATCCTGCAATCATTCTCAGCATAGTTGATTTACCACAACCTGATGGTCCAACTAAAACAGTAAAAGATTGACTTTTTATATCAAGAGATACGTCTTTAATAACATGCACATCTCCATAGTACTTATTAACTGTATTAATATTTATATCTGCCACTTCATCCTCCTTTGAGCGATCTTTCAAGTGTTAAAGATATTTTTTAGGGGAATATAAGATTAATTGCAAGGGCTATTTTAGATATCCAAGATATTCGTTTTGAAACTCTAGCATTGCATTTAATAGTTTTTCTGCTGATTTAGCATTATCTACAACTGGATCAGCTAACATTGCTAAATATGCGCTATGTTTAGATTTATTTAGAACTGCATCAGTTGTTAATTGTATAGTTCCTGTCTGGTTGTTAAGCAGCGCCCCAAACGTTGATGGATAATTTTTAAGTTCAATTCCTGATACTCCCTCTTTATTTAATATACCTGGAACCTCGACAACAATCCCATTTGGGACCTGTGAAATATAATTTTTATTAGGAACATTAACAGCGGACTCTTCGATATTACTGTCATTTAATATTGCTTCTATAATAGGCACTATCCTTTCTTGGTTTTTTGATTCTTCTTTATCAAAAAATTGATTATATGAAGAGTCATCTTCATAAAATGAAAGACACCTTTTTTTATAGTTATCATAAAAATCAATGATCGCTTCATGATCGGCAACACTGTAAGCCCATTGTAAGTATTCTCCAAGGTGACTATCTGTTGTTATTGGTAAATATCCATATTGTTTATATAACTCAAAGAACACACCTCTTTCTGCACCTGGTTTTGATGGGTGACCTTCATGCTCATTTACAAGATTGGAATAATAATCATAAAATTTTTGTTTAATAATAGGATAGCCATCCTTTCCAGTATCTTTATATTTAGCTTCAAGAAGAATACTAAAATGATTTAAACCACCAGCTTTGATTTCTATGTTGGAAAAATCAGTCTCCATGATCATTGGTAATTGGCGTTCCATAGAAGCAATCTCATGACACAGACCTGTGAATTTTAAATCTGGATACTTTGTTGTAACTGCATGACAAATTCTTTGCATAGGATTTGAATAATTAAATACAAATGCATCAGGACAAATTTGAATAATATCATCACAGATTTCTATAATAACTGGAGCTATCCTAAGAGAATGAAATAATCCACCTGGACCACCGTTTTCTCCATATATTTGTTTAATACCGTACTGAAGTGGCAGCTTCCAATCTTGATCCCATAGGTCAAATCTTTTACCTATTTCAATAGATATTATGCAAAAAGTAGCATCTTTTAAAGCTTCTTTTCTATTTGTTGTTGCAACAATGCTGAAATTTACTCCTAGTTTTTCTTTATACTTGTTAGCAATTTCTTCAGTGTTAATTAGAGTTATTGGATGAAGTTTTTTGGAAGAGATACCTTACTAGCAATAATTATTGCTTCTCTTGTTGTGCCCTTGCAAATGTCCT
>CACFVT010000010.1 GCA_902569865.1 uncultured Alphaproteobacteria bacterium
CTTAATAAAGCTATGCTTTGTGTAAGTCATGACAGAACATTTCTTAGCAATTTTACTAATAAAGTTTTTTGGCTCGACAGAGGTGATTTAAAAATTAGCCCAAAGGGTTTTAAAAATTTTGATAACTGGTCAGAAGAATTATTAAATCAAGAGGCTCGAGAATTAAGAAATAGAAAGCAATTTGTAAATTTAGAGGTTGAATGGGCGCAAAGAGGAGTCAAAGCAAGAGTTAAAAGAAATGTTAAAAGATTAGAGAGAGCAAAGCAATTAAAGGCTCAATTAGAAAAAAGATGAATCTTCATATAGATTTGCTATTCAATCTACAAAACCTATTGTATTTAAACCTTCTTCAGATAATTCTCGTTTTGTTGCTGAATTTTTTAAAGTAACTGTTAAATATCCTAAATCATCAAATAAAATTCTTAAGGATTTATCTGTTAAGATAACTAAAAATGATAGAATTGGACTTCTTGGTAAAAATGGAACTGGCAAATCGACATTTTTAAAAACTTTAATTGGTGAATTGGAAGCATCAAGTGGGAACATTAAGTTTAAAAAAAAATTTAGATTTCTCTTATTTTGATCAATTAAGAAATAATTTAAATTCAAACAAATCTCTTAAAGAAATTTTAGTGCCAAATGGAGGTGATTATTTATCAGTTCAAGGAAAAGAAAGACATGTTTGCAGTTATTTGAAAGATTTTCAGTTTGATCCAAAAAGAGTTAATGATACAATTTTATCTTTATCAGGTGGACAGCAAAATAGATTATTGCTATCAAAAGTTTTATCAAATCCCAAAACTGGACTTATTTTAGATGAACCCACTAATGATCTTGATCTTGAGACAATGGACCTGCTTACTGAAATGTTAGCAAATTATAAAGGCACATTATTAATAGTTTCACATGATAGAGATTTTTTAGACCAAACTGTTAATAAAATCATGTATTTTGAAGAGGGCGGTAAAGTATCAATGTTTCTTGGGGGATATAGTGATTTTTTTAATCATCAATCAAATCAAAAACAAGTTAATCAAGAAAAAAAGAAGATTCTTAGATCAAAAAAAAATAAAAGTAATGATAAGCTCTCTTTTAAATTCAAATTTGAATTAGAAAATATTCCAAATGAGATTGCAGAAATTGAGGAAGAAATATCTTTAATTAAAAATGAATTGAAAGATAATAATCTTTATATTAGCAACCCAAATAGGTTTGAGGAAATAACAAACAAATTAATTATACTTGAGCAGGAGTATGAAAAAAAAGAAGCAAGATGGCTAGAATTATTAGAAATGGAAGAGGTAATCAATAAAGAAAATGAGTAATAAATCAATTAATCTAATTGGGTGGATTCTTTTTATTATATCTGCTGTGGGCTTTGTGATTTCGAGTTTAGGAAATTTTTGGGCTATGTTTTGAAGTTTATTTTTTCTTTTTGCTTGTTTGGTATTTCTAATTCCTTTTTTTAGAAAAGAAGATAAAGATTAATAGGCCTCATTTTTTTGAGGTTCTAATGTTTTATCTTTCATATCATCAATAACAGATTGTGCATGCGCTGACATCGATCTAAAATCAGAAGAGATAGTCACTAACTTAAATCCTAAATCTATCATTTCTTTTGCATATTTAGTTGTACCATTATGAATCCCAGCAATTTTACCTCTCTCATTAGCTTTTTTTGCAATAAGTTTTATATTTGAGAAAACTGGATCTTCTTTAACATCAAATTTAGGCTTAAGCCCGTAAGATGAACTCATATCAGCAGGACCAATATATACTCCTGTCAAATTAGGCACAGATAAAATATCATCTAAATTATCAACTGCTTGCTGGGTCTCAATCATAGCAAAACTTAAAATATTTTCGTTAGCTTTAGAAAAATAATCGGAACCATAAACTAGTTGAGCTCTCATAGGGCCAAAACTTCTCTGACCTATTGGGGGGTAATAACAATATGAAACAAATTTTTCACAATCTTTTTTTGAATTAATCATTGGAGCTATAATACCAAGCACTCCTAGATCTAACATCCTCATTATAATTCCAGGCTCAGACCATGGTACTCTCACCATAGGTGTTGATTGACTGGATGATAGTGCTTGAAGCATAGGTAGGCTTGCAGCATAATCTGTTTGACCATGTTGCATATCAATCGTAATTGCATCCCAACCCATTTTTCCAAAAGCTTCTGCGGTAAAAGAATTAGGTATTGATAACCAAGCATTTACAACTGGCTTTTTTTTATTCCATATTTCTATCAAATTATTCATGAAGATTTCCATTATATCAAATATGTTAAAATTTAAATACTTAATTAAAAACTAATAAATTTATTGGGTCAGTTTATATAAATGTGTATTCGGCTCATCCGCTATTAAAAATATTTCACCAACAGAATTAATTTCTATATCTCTTATTCTGCCAATTTTATTTTTAAAAATAATTTTTTCATCTTTAAAATTATTGCCATCTCTTTCCAGTATTGATAAATATTGAAATTTTAGAGACCCAATTAATAAAGCATTTTTCCATTCAGGAAATAAATTGCCTTTGTAAAATTTTATGCCTCCAACACCAATAGAAGGAACCCAAATATGATTTGGTTTTAACAGACCTGGTTCCCAAGCTTTACCTTCTCCAATTTTAGTGCCAGAATAATTTTTACCTCCCCATGCAACTCGTTTCCATCCGTAGTTAGTTCCTTTTTTTACCTCTCCAATAAAATCACCTCCTTTTGGACCATGATTAGAAATGAACACTTTATTAGTTAAAGGATCAAGGTCCATGCCTTGAGGATTCCTCACTCCTATTTGATAGATAGAGGGTAACCATTTAGGATTTTGTAAGTAAGGATTATCTTTTGGTATGCTTCCATCTTTATTAATTCTAATTATACTGCCAATTGCATTACTAGGATCTTGGGCAATCATTCCTTTTCCTCTTTCGCCAATACTTACATATAAGTATTCATTTTTTATTGTCATTCTGGAACCAAAATGTCTTCCGTTGGTAATATATGGTAATGCTTCAAAAATTAATTGACTATCTACCAGTTTATTATTTTCTAACTTAGATCTAAAAACAGCAGTAGTGTAGCCATAGTCTTTTTTAATAGAACAAGTAACCCACACATTATTTCCTTCACTTATAATATCAAGCAAACCTCCTTGTTCTCTACCATCAACAGGAATATCATGATCAATTTTAATGGACGTATTTTTTAATGTGTCTATTAACAAAATTTCATAGGATTTTTTTTGAGTAATCAATAATTGATCTGAGTTAACCCATGTCATCCCCCATGGATAGCTAAGGTTAGCATTAAACTCTGATAATTTAAGTGCAGTTGCTTGATTAGATAAAAAAAGTAAAATTAGAAAAAAATAAATAAATTTCATTGATTGAGTTGTTTTAAATAATAAGTTAGCATTAATCAAATAATTGATATTAAATTAATGAAAAAATTAAAAATTTCACAAATTCAGTTTGAGGCCAAAGCAACTCCATTTCAAAATGCCATACTATTAGAAGAATATTTTGAAAAAACAAAAAAATTTAAACCTAACTTAATTTGCACACCTGAATGCTCAAATATAATAACAAATGATAAAAGTTATCTTTTAGAAAACACAACTGATGAAATTAATTGCCCAATAATTAAAATGGCTAAATCATATGCCAAAGAAAACAATCTCAATATTAATATTGGATCATTGCTATTAAAGAAAAAAAATAAAAAAAAATTAGTTAACAGATCAATTTTTATAAATTCAAAAGGTAGTATTATAAAAAGATATGACAAGATTCATATGTTTGATGTAAATATTAGCAAAAAGGAAACTCATAGGGAGTCAAAAACTTTTCAGGCAGGTAAGAGTGTTGTAAGCATCAATTTAAACAATATTAAAATAGGCTTTACTATTTGTTATGATTTGAGATTTCCTCACTTATTTAGAAAACTTGCAAAAAAAGGATCTGAAATAATTCTTCTTCCTGCAGCTTTTACTGTTCCATCAGGAAAAGCTCATTGGGAAATAATGGTTCGCTCAAGAGCAATAGAAAATAGTCTTTTTGTTATTGCAACAAATATGTGTGGAACTCATCATTCAAACAGAAAAACTTATGGCCATTCATTATTAGTAAATCCTTGGGGTGAAATAGTAACTAGAGCTAAATCAAAACCAGCAATATTAAATACAGAGATTAATTTAAAGGAAGTAGGGGAAGCTCGCAGTAAAATTCCATCAATTTTTCATGCCTAAAATTAAATCTTTACTAGATGGGATTGGTAATGAAAATGTAACCGAAAAATACTACGATGATTGGGCTATCAACTATGATCAGACACTTAAAAAATGGAATTACAAAGCACCCAAAAAAGCTGTAAAAATTTTAGGAAAAGTCAAAAGAAAATTTGATAACATTTTAGACTTGGCATGCGGAACTGGAATGTTTGCAGAAGAAATAAAAAAAAAATATAAAAAGATCATTATTGATGGTTGTGATATCTCTGAGCAAAGCCTTCAAATTGCAAAACAAAAAAAATTATATAGAAAATTATACAAAAAAAGTTTTGAAAAAAAAATCAAAATTACAAGTAAATATGATCTAATCAGCATGATTGGATCAATGACATATTGTCAAAAACCAAATATACTGTTCTCACTAGTTAATACTTATTTAAAAAAAAATGGTATTTTTATATTTTCTCATAGAATTGATTTATGGGAAAAGCAAAATTTTGATGCATTACTAGAAAAGTTCAAAAAAAATTTTACAATTAAATATCGTTCCAGACCTTTAAAATATTTACCAGAAAATACTGACTTTTCAAATAAAATAAAAATAAGAATTATTGTTTTAAAAAAAATTTAATTTTTCTTATTAAAAAGTTCCATTTTTTTTAATGTTTTTTGACTGACATGATGTTCTATTCCTTCTGCATCAGCCTCAGCAGTTTTATTATCTATACCAAGTTTTTTTAAGAAAGTTAAAACGATGATGTGTCTTTTTTTTGATACGCTTGCAAGCTCCTGCCCCTTTAGTGTTAGAAATATAGATCTATATGGTTCCTTTTTAACATATCCTTGATTTTGTAGTCTCTGAATTGTTTTATTTGCTGTTGCTTGAGCTATACCTAATTTATTTGCAATATCGACAATTCTTGCCTCACCTTTTGAGTTTAAAAGATCAGCTATAATTTCAAGATAATCCTCAGTATTTTCTGTTTTGTGCGCGTCTCTTACTTTTTCAAATGACATTATATTACTAGTTTAAATTTAAATTATATCTATAGCATTATAATATAGCCATAGCTATACTTTTTAGTTATAGATGCATTATGAATGCATTGATTTCAGCTTTCAAAGATAAGCAAAAAATAATGTTTGCAAATGAGGGCAGGTTATTAAAAAAATCATTCTTTGGTCTTTTGATACTTGCTTTAGCTTTTCAGACTGGAGATTTTGGAGATGTTATACGTGAATCAATGGTTAATGCATATCTTGCTGTATCAGTTTTTGTTGGTTTTACCCTTATTGTATTCATTGGTTTGGACTCTCTTACAAACTTTGATATCGGTTCTTTTTTAGATAAAACAAAAAAATTACATGTGCCAATTGCCTCTTTTCTTGGAGCAATACCAGGATGTGGTGGTGCAATAATTGTTGTCACACAATACATACAAGGCAGAATTTCTTTTGGATCTTTAGTAGCTGTTTTAACTGCAACAATGGGAGATGCTGCCTTTCTTATTCTTGCTATGGAACCATCAACAGGGTTATTAATTTTTTTCTTAGGTATAGTTGTTGGTACAATCTCAGGTTACTTAGTTGATCTTTTACATGGCACTAATTTTATGATGGACAGTTATAAAATTGAAATTGAATTTGAAAAATTAAAAAAAACATTTGTCTCAAAGTTCAATATTTTTTGGATGATCTTATTTATTCCAGGATTTATTGTTGGCTTGCTTTTAGCCTTTCAAATTGATGTTGATAACCTTTTATCATTACCATCCAATATTAGTTTTGTATTAATTTTAGGATCTGCAGGGGCAATTTTATCTATATTCATGTGGTCACTAAATCCTTTGAGCGATTTTCAATGTTCTACAGATAAAAGCAGAGGGTTTATATCAAGAGTTGTTGATACTACAAACTTTGTTACAACTTGGGTAATAAGCGGGTTTTTAGTTTTTGAGATTTTTATGTATTTTACAAGTTTAGATCTTAAAATGTTTTTTGATTTGTGGCTTCCATTTGTTCCATTAATTGCAATTTTATTTGGTTTCTTACCTGGTTGCGGTCCACAAATTGTTGTAGCAACATTTTATTTAAATGGATATATTCCTTTGTCCGCTGAACTAGGTAATGCAATTTCTAATGATGGAGATGCATTGTTTCCAGCTATTGCACTTGCACCTAAAGCGGCAATCATGGCAACTATTTATAGTGCTTTTCCAGCGCTGATTGTTGCTTATAGCTACATGATTTTCTTTGAATAAAAAAAAATCAAACTTACCTTTTAAAATTTGCAAAACTTGTAACACGCTCTTTTACTGGAGAAAAAAGTGGCATAAAGATTGGGAAAATGTTCTTTATTGTTCAAAAAAATGTTCAGAAAAGAAATAGACTTATTAGTTTTTTGTCATAATTAATTAATGTGAAAACAAAATCATTATTCATAATTCTTGGCAATCAGTTATTTCCATTAAATGAATTGAGTAACCACAAGGACTGTCAATTTTTAATGGCAGAAGATTACAATCTGTGTACTTATGAAAAGCATCATAAGCATAAATTAATACTTTTCTTAACCAGTATGAGAAAATATGCCTTAAGTATAAAAAAGCAAAAATATTCTTTGAAATATTATAAATTGAATAAAAAAAATTCTTACCTCTCTTATGAAGATAAAATTAAAGACTGTATAAAAATTAAAAAAATTTCAGAAATTAAAATGTATGAAATAGAAGATAAATTTTTTGAAAAAAGAATTGTCGATTTTGGTAAACAAAATAATTTAACTATTCATTTTATAAAAAGCCCTATGTTTTTTAGCTCTAGGGAAGATTTTAAGAGTTATTTAACAAAGTCCAAAAAACCTTTTATGGCAACCTTCTATAAGCAGCAAAGAATTGAAAAAAATATACTTGTTGATGACAATAAGCCAATTGGAGGTAAATGGAGTTTTGACGAGGAAAATAGAAAAAAAATTCCTGAAATTTTAATCACACCATCTCAACCTAAATTTAAAGATGATATTATTTTAGAAGATGTAAAGAAATTAGTTAATGAATTATTTCCTGAACATCCTGGAGATACTAATAATTTTTGGTTAGGCACATCCAGAGATGAGGCTTTAAAAGCCCTTGATTTTTTTATTAAAGAAAAGATTGAAAATTTTGGTCATTATGAGGATGCTGTTAAAAAACATTCTCCATTTCTTTTTCACAGCGGATTAAGTCCCTATATAAATTTAGGTTTAATAACACCGAAAGAAGTAGTAACTAAAATATTATCCTCAAATAAGAAAAAAAATATTCCTATAAATAGTTTAGAAGGTTTTATAAGACAGATAATTGGCTGGAGAGAATTTATGAGAGGAATTTATCAAAATTTTTCTGATCAACTTGAAAAAACAAATTACTTTAATCATAAAAGAAAACTTACTGAAGGTTGGTATAATGGAACAACGGGTATAGATCCAATTGATGATGCTATAAAGGATGTTGTAAAGTATGGATACACGCATCATATAATCAGACTTATGCATTTAAGTAATGTAATGACATTATCTATGTTGCATCCAAAAGAAATTTATAAATGGTTTATGGAGATGTTTGTAGACTCCTCAGATTGGGTTATGTCACCTAATGTATATGGCATGGGAACTTTTAGTGATGGAGGTATTTTTTCCACTAAACCATATATTTGTGGTTCAAACTATATAATTAAAATGAGCAATTATAAAAAAGGCGAATGGTCAGATATTGTTGATGGTCTGTATTGGAATTTCATTCATAATAATCAAGAATTGCTATCAAGAAACCCAAGAATGGGCATGGTTATGATGTCTTATAATAAATTGAAAAAGGATAGAAAAGATTATTTGCTAAACATTGCAAATGAATTTATTGCTAAGAAAACGAAATAATTTTTGAATGAAAGATAAAATTAATAAGAATAGAGCAGAGCACAAAAAAAAACTTAAAGAAGTACGAATTTCTAGGTTAGAAAAACAGCTAAAGTCTAACATCTTAAAAAGAAAAAAAGCTTCAAAAAAAAATAATGGATAGATTAGTAATAAAAGGCAAGGCTGATCTTAAGGGGTCAATTAAAATTAAAGGTTCTAAAAACTCTGCACTACCTATTATGGTAAGTGCTCTTTTATCTGAAAAGACATTAAAATTAAAAAATTTACCTAAACTTGATGATATCAAAAATATGTCAAAACTTCTCAGAAGTTATGGGGCAGTTATCAATACATCTAAAGATAATTTAGAAATTAAATGTAATAATATTATCAATAGAGATGCTGACTATGACATAGTTAGAAAAATGAGGGCTTCAATTTTAATTTTAGGACCTCTATTAGCCAGATTTGGAAATGCAAGAATTTCACTTCCCGGAGGTTGTGCCATAGGCACAAGGCCAATTGATATTCATTTAGATGGACTCAAAAAATTAGGTGCTAATTTTGTAGTTGAAAATGGTTATGTTATTGGTCAGGTATCAAAACAATTGCATGGAAATAATATTATACTCCCTTTTCCAAGTGTAGGTGCTACAGAAAATATATTAATGGCTGCTTCAATTGCAAAAGGTAAAACAATTATTGAAAACGCTGCAATGGAGCCTGAAATATTAGATTTAGGTATGACTTTAAATAAAATGGGAGCAAAAATTAAAATTGAAAAAAAAGGTACCATAAAAATAGTTGGTGTAAAATCACTAACTAAAGCATCCCATAAAATTATGAGCGACAGAATTGTTGCTGGAACATTTGTAATTGCCGCAGTGATGTTAAATAAAAATTTTTTAGTGAAAGAAATTGAAAGCAGTCACATAGAAGCTTTAACTTCTATATTAATTAAGATGGGAGCAAAGCTTAAAATTAATAAAAATTCAATTCAAATCATGCCTGCTAAAAGTTTAAATGGTATTAAAATTCATACTGCTCCATATCCTGGTTTTCCAACTGATTTGCAAGCTCAAATTATGGCCTTAATGAGTTTAGCGAATAGTAATTCTCAAATTAAAGAAAACATTTTTGAAAATAGATTTATGCACGTACCGGAGCTTAATAGATTGGGTGCTAAGATAAAAGTTAAGAAAGATATTGCTTACATAGTAGGTAATAGAAATTTTAAAGGTGCACAAGTTATGGCAAGTGACTTAAGGGCAAGTGTGAGTTTAGTATTAGCTGCTATATGTGCAGAAGGTGAAAGTGTAATTAATCGAATTTATCATCTTGATAGAGGATATGAAAGAATTGAAAATACCCTTGGGAAGCTTGGCCCATCAATAAAAAGAGAAAAATGTTAAGTTTTTATAGTTTTTTTTAATCTCTAGATATAAAAGCCCAAAAATTATGTCAAAATTTATTATAGCTATACCAAGGGGCAGAATAATTAAAGAGCTAAAACCAATATTAAAAAAGACAAGCTTTGCTCCAGAAAATGCAATGTTTGATGATAAATCAAGAAAGTTAACTTTTTTATCAAAAAATAGGGATATAAATTTTATTAAAGTCAGAGCTTTTGACGCATGCACATTTGTTGCATTTGGAGCAGCTCAGATTGGTATTGCTGGAGAGGATGTTATAAAAGAATTTAACTACTCTGAAATATATGCTCCTCTCGAATTAAATTTAGGACACTGTCGTTTATCTGTAGCCGCTCTTAAAAGCTTACTGAAAAAAGAAGATCCTGAAACTTGGAGCAATATAAGGGTTGCCACAAAATACCCTAATATAAGTAAAGAATATTTTGCGAGTAAGGGCATACAAGTTGAATCAATAAAATTAAATGGCTCAATGGAACTGGCTCCATCTTTAAATATGTGCAGAAGAATAGTAGATCTGGTTTCTACTGGAGCAACATTAAAGGCAAATGGCCTAAAAGAAATTGATGAGATTATGAAAGTTCAATCAAAATTAATTATTAATAGATCTTCTTTCAAAACAAATAATAAAAAAATACAATCTATTATTGATGAATTTAAACTATTAATAAAATGAAAGTTTTAAATTATAGTTCAAAGGATTTCTGGAACGAATTAGATAATCATCTTTCTTTGAGAGAGATAGAAACTAGTTCTAAAATTGAAAATGATGTTAAATCTATAATTGCAGACATAAAAAAATATGGTGATGATAAAATTATTCAATATGCAAAAGACTTTGATAATATTACACTGAGCACAGATGATATAAAGTTGAAAGATTTAAAAAAGTTTTATTCTTTTGATAATTTAAATAAAGATACTGTAGAGAGCTTTAGACTAGCTATAAAAAATGTAACAAAATTTCATGAAAAACAATTCCCTCAAGACTATGAGGTTGAAAATATGGATACAAAACTTAAATCTGTTTGGAAACCAATAGATTCTGTTGGTCTTTATATCCCAGGAGGCAATGCTGTATATCCCTCATCTCTAATTATGAGTGTCGTACCAGCACAAATTGCTGGAGTTAAAAGAATTGTTTGTGTTACACCGCCATCTAACGATTTTAATCCATATATAGCTTTTTTATTAGATGAATTAAATATTTCTGAAGTTTTTCAAGTTGGAGGAGCTCAGGCTATTGCAGCGTTATCATATGGAACTCAAACAATTAAACCAGTAAATAAAATTTTTGGACCAGGCAATGCTTATGTTGCAGCTGCAAAAAAGCAAGTTTTTGGAAAAGTAGGTATTGATTTAGTAGCTGGTCCTTCCGAAATTATTGTTGTAGCAGATGAAAAAAACAACCCTAAATGGGTTGCCAGTGATCTTATGGCTCAAGCTGAACATGATGAAAATGCACAGTCAATTTTAATTACAAATAGCAAGATATTTGCAGATCAAGTTTTGGAACAAATTCAAAATCTTCTTAATACAGTGAGTAAAAAAAATATAATTAATTTAAGTTTGAAAAAAAATGGACTGATTGTGGTAATGGATGATTTATTATTATCTTACAAAATTATAAATAAAATAGCTCCAGAACATTTACATCTTCAATCAAGTGAAAAACAAAATATTCTAAAATATGTAAATAATGCTGGAGGAATATTCTTAGGAAATTATTCAACTGAAGCATTTGGAGATTATGTAGTTGGTACAAATCATATTTTACCTACATCAGGTGCGGCTAAATTTTCATCTGGTTTAGGTGTTTTAGATTTCATGAAAAAAAGCTCTATAGTTGAAATTAATAAGTCAAGTTTTGATAAATTATCAAAACATGTTGAGAATATATCTGATGTAGAAAATTTAGACGCGCATAAATTATCAGTTACAATTAGACAAACAAAACAAAATTAATTATAAGTCCAAAAAAAGGAAATAAATGCCAAAAGAAGGATCTATAGAATTTCAAGGTGTAGTATTAGAACTTTTGCCTAATGCTATGTTTAAAGTTAAGTTAGAAAATGATCATGAAATTTTAGCACACTCATCTGGAAAAATGAGGAAGAATAGAATCAGGGTATTAGCTGGTGATAAAGTTACTGTTGAGATGACACCTTATGATTTAACTAAAGGTCGCATTACATTTAGATGGAAATAGATAAAAAAAGCAATATAGTTAATTTAAAGAAAAAAAAAAGTAAGTGTCCAACTTGCAAAAAAATTTCCAAAGACCCATTTACTCCATTTTGCTCAAAAAAATGTGCAGAATTAGATTTAATGAAATGGCTTACTGATGAGCATCAAATAAACTTAAACTAAAAATTTTTTTATAATATTTAATTGAATTAAACCGGAAAACACTTTATCACTTTTCTCATTGCCCAGGTAGCTCAGTCGGTAGAGCAGAGGACTGAAAATCCTCGTGTCGGTGGTTCGATTCCGCCCCTGGGCACCACTCAAACAATTAATACTCACTGCAGTATAAATTTATATATCTAATTTTCATATATTTTAAAATTAGTATAAGATGAATTTAATGAAATCAATTTTAGTATTTTCAAATGGAGAAAAAATTGGTGATGGCATAATAAAATTACCTTTACTTAATGAATTTAAAAGAAGACTACCTAATTACAAATTGTATTGGATGACTGATCAAGGAAGTACTGTATATGCATCAACTTTAAAAAATATTGCCTCTAATTATATTTATACTTTCTTTGAAAAAGCTAATCTTAACTATTTTTTTTCAAGGAAAATTTCAAATAAATTTGACTTAGAAAAAGAATATTTTGACATAATTTTTGATACGCAAAAATCGGTATTCAGAACCTTAACTCTTAAAAAAATTAAACATAAAACTTTTATTTCAGGGACAGCTTCAGGAATATTTTCTGATATTAAATTACCCAAAGAAATAAAAAATCAAAGAAAGTACTATTTAGAAAACTTATATGACCTACTTGATTTAATTGTAAATATGAAATTGGATAATGATTTTAGTCTTCCACTAAATGAAAATGTAGAAGAGGGTTTAAAAAAAATATTAAAACCAAATCAAGATTATGTCGGTATAGCTCCTGGAGCCGGTGAAAAGAATAAAATTTGGCCTATTCAGAATTATATTGCAATATGCAGATATTTGGAGACTAAAGATTGTAAATTGGTTTTTTATTTAGGGCCAAACGAAAAAGAATATGAGGAAGTTTTAAAAAGTCATTTTAAAAAAGCAATATTTTTAGAAAATGAATTGTTATTAAGTAATTATAGTAATATTGAAATAATTATGACGTCAACAAAATTTTTAAAATTTGCTATTTCGAATGATAGTGGTGTTAGTCATATGCTTTCAACAAATCATTGCCCTTTAATCAAATTGTTTGGACCAAAAGATGCAAAAAAATTTACTCCAAGAATAAAAAACTTAATTACTATTTCATCATCTGAGGTTAATTCTGATAGAGTAGAGGATATTAAGGTTTCTAGAGTTATTAAAACCATTGAAGATATGAAATTTATTAATGTTTAAATTTGAAAAATTAGTATTTGGTGATTTGGGATGGGGTGATGAATTTTTATTTGCAACCTTGATGACAATTACAGTTAGTATTCTTTCAATGGGACTTGGTTTATGTTTAGCAATAATTACAGTTTGGGCTAAGCTAATTACTAATAAAATTACTCGTTTAATTGCTAATTTTTATACTACTGTTGTAAGAGGCGTGCCTGAATTGTTGGTTATATATCTAATTTTTTTTGGAGGAAACTCTGTTGTGATGAGTGTCGCTAAACTTTTTGGTTACAATGGATATATTGAATTAAATGCTTTAACAATAGGCACAATTGCAATAGCTTTTATATCTGCCACTTATTCAAGCGAGGTTCTGAGAGCTGCATATTTAGCAGTCAACAAAGGGCAAGTAGAAGCGGCTAAGGCGCTAGGACTTAGTAAATTACAAATTTTTTTTAGAGTAATGGGCCCTCAAATATTAAGGCATGCTTTACCAGGTATTGGTAATGTATGGCAAATCACACTTAAAGATACATCTTTAATTTCTGTTACTGGATTAGTTGAGATAATGAGACAAACAAGAATTGCATCTAATGTAGAGCATTCTCCATTAACCTTTCTTGTTACAGCAGCATTTTTATATTTATTTCTTACAACTTTTTCTGGAAAATTTTTTAAAGTTTTAGAATTAAATTATTCTAAAGGATATAACTAATGGAATATATTTTAGAATACCTAAATCAATCTTTATTATTCAGAAATTTTATTGAAGTTTTATTAGGATTAGATAACACATTATTGTTATTGATTATTTCACTTCCAGTAGGTTTTATTTTATCTCTAATATTTGCCATAGGACGAGTTTCAAAAAATAAACTTATATCTAAAACTATTGCAAGTTATATTTTCATTATTAGAGGTACTCCATTGCTAGTTCAAATATATTTAATTTACTTTGGATTAGGTTCTATTGTTTATATTAGAGAAAGTTTTTTGTGGTATTTGCTTAGAGAACCATTTTGGTGTGGTGTTTTAGCACTCACTATAAATACTGTTGCTTATGGCAGTGAAATTTTTAGAGGTGGTATACAATCTGTAACAAAAGGACAGATTGAGTCTGGTTTGTCGTTGGGATTTAGTAAATTAATGCTTTTAAGAAAGGTAATTTTACCTATTGCACTTAGAAAAGTCTTACCATCTTATGGGAATGAGTTAATTTTAATGGTCAAGGCAACATCGTTAGTAAGTCTTACAACTTATATGGAGATGACTGGTATTGCGAGAAAAATAATGGCAAAAACATTTGCGCCAGTGGAAGCATTTATAGCTGCAGGGATTTTATATTTATTTTTAAATTTTTTAATGGTTCAATTTGTTAAATATTTAGAATGGAAGTACAATCCTCACTTAAGGCTATCGCAGAATTAATTTTGAAACTTTATATTATTTTAATACAATAATAGTAATTTAATGTTTATAATTTATATCAGCTAAACTCTTTGATAAGTAATTATATCCGATTTTGGCATATTCAAATGGATTAGCTTTTTTTGGATCTTGCTCAGCTTCAATTATTAGCCATTTTTCATAATTATTTTCATACAAAATTTTAAATAGTGGCTCATAATTAATGCATCCATCTCCAGGAACGGTAAAAACACCATCTAAAAAAGATTCTCTAAAACTAAGGTCATTTTTGAGCGAATTATCTAAAATATCTTTTCGTATATCTTTGCAATGTACATGATTAATTTTTTTAACATAGTTTTTTAATACTCTTTCATAGTTTGCTTGAGCAAAAAGCAAATGACCAGTATCATAAAGAAGAAAAGTATTTTCATTCGTATGGTCCATAAATCGATCAACATCATTTTCTGTTTGTATAATTGTTCCCATATGTTCGTGGTATGACATTGGAATACCTTCATCATATAAACGGTTAGAAATTTCATTTATTTTTTTGCAATATTTAGTAAATTCATCATCTTCTACATAAGGTCGAGTTGATAATTTTCTTGTTTGATCACCTTGAATTGATCCTGACACATCAGCAAAAACAAATATGTCAGCATTAACCAATTTGAGCAAGCTTAAATGATCTTGCATTGCGGACCATTCCTCCTCGACAGATCTATTTCTTAAGAGAGATCCATACCACCCACCTGGCATTTTGAGATTATATTTATCGAGTAAAAAATTTGTAATTCCTGGATTTCTTGGAAATTTTCCACCAAGTTCTATGCCTGTAAATCCTGCTAAAGAAGCTTCCTCTAAGCATTGTTCAATAGGTGTGTCACCTCCTAGTTCTGGCATGTCATCGTTGCTCCATGCGATCGGTGCTATTCCCAATTTAATTTTCATTTTTTTTTATATTTCATGATATGAAGAAAAAATAAAGAGCAAATATGAATATTCTTATAGTAGATGGTAATGAAAAGGAAGCCTCTGAAAGATATACTAAAATGGGTATGGATACACAATATGAAGTATATAAAAATGTTCTAGAAAATTTATCAAATAATAATTTAAATATTTCATTAGTTCATCCCGCTATTAAAGATCAATATTTACCTCTTGGGGTTAGTTTGGATGATTTTGATGGCATAGCGTGGACAGGAAGTTTACTAAATATATACGATATGACACCATCAATAATAAAACAGATTGAGCTTGCAAAAAGTCTTTATACAAAAAAAAATAAAATATTTGGTAGTTGTTGGGGATTACATGTTTTAGTAACCGCTGCAGGTGGAAAGATTAGAAAAAATCCAAATGGGTTAGAAGCTGTAGTAGCAAAAGAAATTGCAATCAATGATCAGGGTTTTCAACATCCAATGTATGAAGGAAAAAACAAAGTTTTCGATGCTTTTTGTTGGCATTATGATGATACTGAAAATTTACCTTCCAATGCTTCCATATTGGCTTCTAATGAAAAAAGTAAAGTTCAATCAATTGATTTTAATATAAATGACTCAAGCGTTTGGGCAGTACAGTATCATCCAGAATTTGATCCATTGTGGATTGCTGGTTTAATGAAACAGAGAGAGGACATATTATTGAAAGAAAAAGCTTTTTCTGAAAAAAAATTTTTTGATGAAGAGTTAAAATTTTTTTCAAATTATATGAATAACCATGAAGAACAACATTTTAAAAAATATAAAGATTTAACTAATATTAATCATCATACTTTAGAGTTATCTAATTGGATCAAGCAACTTAATTATTAAGTGATATCAAGTTTTTAATAGTTTTTTTCCAGTTATAAATTCTTTTCTGCATAACTATTTTATTTTTTTTTGGTTTAGTTTCTTTATTTTTTTTCCAAAATCTTTTTATTTCGTTTATGTTATTAATTAATCCTGAATTAAGTCCTGCTAAATAAGCTGCACCAAGAGATGTGGTTTCTATATTTTCTGGTTTGATAATTTTTACTTGTGTTACATCTGATAAACTTTGAAGAAAGTTATTATTATTTATCATTCCTCCATCAACTCTTATTTCTGTAATTTTAATTTTAGCATCTCTCTCCATTGATTCTATCAAATCTAATGTTTGGAATGAAATGCTGTCTAGTGTTGCTTTGATAATATCTGCCTGCGTGGTCTTTCTGGTTAATCCAAATATTGCTCCTCTTGTATTTGGTTCCCAATGAGGAGCTCCCAAACCTGTAAGAGCAGGTACAACAATAACTTTTTCATATCTATTGGCTTGAGAATAGATTTCATTAGTTTCTTTTGAATCCTTAAAAAATAACATATTATCTCTAAGCCATTGAATTGCTGATCCAGCAACGAATATACTGCCTTCATAACAAAACATTTTTTTTCCATTAATTTTAAAAGCTACTGTTGTTAGAAGTTTATTTGAAGAAATTTTAAATTTACTCCCTATGTTCATTAATAAAAAACACCCAGTTCCATAAGTGCTTTTTGATTGACCTGCATTAAAACATGCTTGACCTATTGTAGCCGCTTGTTGGTCACCTGCCATTCCACCTATTTCAATTTTACCACCAAATAATTGAGTTGTTCCAAAATTATATGAGTTTTCTTTTACCTCGGGCAACATATTTTTATCTATATTAAATAAATTTAAAAGTTCTTCAGACCATTTCTCTTTTTTTGGATCATAGATCATTGTCCTGGATGCATTTGTTATATCTGTTAAATGTGATCTGCCTTCAGTGAGTTTCCAAAGTAACCAAGTATCAATAGTTCCGAATAGAATATTTTTATTAAGGACTTTTTTCTTTTTTTGAATATTATTTAATATCCAGTTAATTTTTGTTGCTGAGAAATATGGATCTAATACTAATCCAGTAATTTTCTGAATGATTTTATCTTTTTTTTTTAATTTTAGTTTTTTGCAATAATCAGCTGTTCTTCTATCTTGCCATACAATTGCTTTATGTAATGGTTTCCCAGTTAATTTATTCCATAAGACAGTTGTCTCTCTTTGATTTGTAATACCTATAGAAATAATCTGAGTTGATTTAAGTTTATTTTTTTTTATTGTTAATTGTATTAACTTTTTTACATCATTCCAAATTTCTTCTGCATCATGTTCTACCCACCCATCTTTTGGAAAAAATTGTTTAAATTCTTTTTGCTGAATACTTTTGATTATAAATTTATCATCATACAATACAACTCTTGAGCTAGTTGTGCCTTGATCAATTGAGAGGATATATCTTTTCATAATCAAATATCAATTTGATCAGTAAAATTTGCATTTTCTTGAATAAATTTAAATCTATATTCAGCTTTTTTACCCATCAAAGATTCAAATAAATTTTCTGTTTTCCTCAATTCTTTTTTTCCTTGATTGATATTTACGTTTAACAATTTTCTTTTCTCTGGATTCATAGTAGTTGATTTCAGTTGTTCTGCTGGCATTTCGCCAAGTCCTTTGTAACGACTTAAGGTTACATGCATTTTATTGGAAAATTCTTTTTTAATAATTTTATCTTTTTCATATTCATCATATGCATAAAAAACTTTGTCTTTATGCTGTATTTTGAAAAGAGGGGGCATAGCTAAATATAACCTATTATTATCAATTATAGGTTTCATGTATTTATAAATAAAAGTTATAAGCAATGTTGCAATGTGTGATCCATCAACATCAGCATCGGTCATTAAAATTATTTTTTCATATCTTAATTTTGATAAATCAAAATTTTTACCAATACCACATCCAAGTGATTTTATTAGATTTTGAATTTCATTATTATCAGCAATTTTTGACAAACTAACACTAAAGACATTTAATATTTTTCCTCTTAAAGGCAATATAGCTTGTAACTCTCTGTCTCGAGCTTGTTTGGCTGAACCTCCTGCGCTGTCACCCTCAACTATAAATAGTTCAGTACCTTCAATTTGCTTACTTGAACAGTCAACCAGTTTTCCTGGAAGTTTATTACGCTCTTTAATTGATTTTCTTTCTAGTTCTTTTATTTTAGTTAAATCCGTTCTTAATAATGATCTTTCAATCAAGGTTTTAATAAGTGTTTTAGTAATTTTATTATTTGAATTTAGCCATAATAAAAATTCATTTTGAATTATTGATTCCAGTCTTTTTTGCAGCTTTGGCATAATAATTCTTTTTTTTGTCTGACCCTCAAAACTAGGTTCGTTTATAAATATAGAAATAATTATGTCTGAATAATCTGTTAAATCATTAATATTTATATTTGATATTTTAGATACTTGGTTTTTTTGCCCATATAGTTTTATTGCTTTTAAAATTCCATTTTTAAAACCATTTTCATGTGAACCCCCATCAGGTGTTTCTATGGTATTACAGAATGAAATCAATGAAGCTTTTTCATTTTGATTAAAATTTATGAAGATTTCACATTTCTCATTATCATCAATATTTTTAATTATTGAAAACTGGCTATCAAATAATTTAGCAGTATTCTTATTTTTTATATCTAAAAAATCAGCAATTCCATTTTTAAAATGAAATTTTTCATAATTTGGAGTGTTATCATTTATTAATTCTTTATCAATTTTAAAATCGATAATTGTTCTTGATACAAGTACGGCCTTCATTTTTATAAAATCATATAATTTTTTTGGTGAAAATTGGGTTGTCTCAAAAATACTTTCATCAGGAGTAAAGATTATTTCAGTCCCTTTTTCATTTTTTTTACATTTTGTTATCTTAATTTTAGTTTTAGGTTTCCCTTTTGAATATAATTGTGAATATTTTTTACTATTCTTATGTACATTGACCTCTAAAGAAGAACTTAGGGCATTTACAACAGAAATGCCAACACCGTGCAATCCTCCCGATGTCTTATAAGAATTATTATCAAATTTTCCTCCAGCGTGAAGCGTAGAAAGCACTATTTCTAAAGCTCTTTTATTTTTAAATTTAGGATGAAAATCAATTGGTATACCTCTGCCATTATCTCTAATTTTAATTGATCCATCTTTTTTATAATGAAAAGAAACCTCACTTGCATGCCCTGCAACGACTTCATCTATACTATTATCTAGCACTTCATTTACTAAGTGATGTAATCCTTGTTCATTTGTACTTCCTATGTACATGCCTGGTCTTTTTCTAACAGGTTCTAATCCCTCTAAAACTTCTATATTTTTTGCGGAGTAATTAGCTTTTTTAGTCATTACTTTTTTTATCAAAAGTATCGAAAGAATGACATAAAAAAAACCGTCTGAATAAAAGACGGTTTTTAATTATAATTTAATTTAGTTAAAAATTTTATAAATTTTTAGACATCATAATAAAGATTAAACTCATGTGGATGAGGTCTTAAATCCATTGGGCTAACCTCATTTTCCCTTTTGTAAGTAATATAAGTTTCAATGTTATCTTTAGTAAATACATCACCCTTAAGCAAATATTTATGATCTTTTTCTAAAGCATCAAGAGACTCAGCAAGAGAACCAGGTGTTGAAGGAATTTTTGCTAAGACACTAGCTGGAGCTTCATAAATATTTATGTCCGTAGGTTTACCTGGATTAATCTTATTTTTAACACCATCTAAACCTGCCATTAATATAGCTGAAAATGCTAGATAAGGATTTGAAGAAGGGTCTGGACATCTAAACTCAATTCTTTTTGCTTTAGGGCTAGCTGTATAGTTATTAGGTATTCTAACTGATGCAGTTCTATTAGCAGCAGAATAAGCAATATTTACAGGTGCTTCAAATCCTGGCACTAATCGTTTATAAGAATTTGTTGTAGGTGCACAAAAAGCTAATAATGATGGAGCATGTTTTAATATTCCACCTATGTAATAAAGTGCAAATTCACTTAAATCTGCATAATTCCCTTTTTTATACATCAGTGTTTTATTTTTTTTCCAGATACTAGAATGAACATGCATGCCTGATCCATTATCTTCAAAAAGTGGTTTTGGCATAAATGTTGCAGTGAGACCATGAAGTTTAGCAACATTTTTAACAACATATTTATATTTCAATAAATCATCAGCCATTGATAATAGTGGTGAGAATTCTAAATCAATCTCACACTGTCCCCCAGTTGCAACTTCATGGTGCGAAGCTTCAACATTAATTCCGATATCCTCCATTGTTAAAACCATTTCAGTTCTAACATCTTGCAAACTATCAGATGGAGGTAATGGGAAATACCCCCCTTTATGTCTTGGCTTATGACCTAAATTTGGATTTTCATCTTTTCCTGTGTTCCAAGCTCCTTCAGTAGAGTCTACTTCATGAAAAGCAAAGTTAGAACCTGAGTCATACTTAACATCATTAAATACAAAAAACTCAGCTTCAGGGCCAAAATATGCTTTATCACCCATACCAGAAGATTTAAGATATTTTTCTGCCTTTTTTGCAATATATCTAGGATCTCTAGTATAACTTTCGTAAGTAATTGGATCAACAACATCGCAAGTAAATGCAATTGTTTTTTCAGAGTAAAAAGGATCAATGTATCCAGTAGTTACATCAGGTACCATAGCCATATCACTATTTTCAATGGATTGAAATCCTCTAACAGATGAGCCATCAAAACCAACACCATCTTTAAACAAATCTTCAGTTAAATATTTAACTGGGATTGATATATGATGTGTTGATCCAGGCATGTCTGTGAAACGAAGATCAACCATTTTTATTTCTTCATTTTTAATTTTTTTTAATAATTCTTTAGCAGTCTTGCATTTATATTTCATATACACCTCATGTTCTAACATTGACTAATTTCACCAATTGAAATTAGTTTATTAATTACTTCATGCTCTAGTTATGAAATCTGCTTTTAATGCGTTCCTTCAGCTTAAGCTTACTTCCGACCCAAAAGGGTTGAACGATTTATAACTTTTGCATGCGTTCCTTCGGTCAAAGACCTACTTCCGATTTAAGAAAATCTTAAATTGAACGATTAAAAGTCTTTTATTAATTTTATTAAAAAAGTAAAGTTAATTTAGACAGCATCACTGTCTTTTTCCCCAGTTCTTATTCTTATAACTTTATCAATATTGTAAATAAATATCTTACCATCACCAATTTTTCCTGAATATGCGGCTTTTTTTATTGCTTCTGCTACTTTTTCAGCATCCTCATCTTCGACAATTACTTCTAATTTCATTTTAACAAGAAATTCATCATCATATTCTTTAACTTTATCAATACCTCCAGTTGAACCTCTTTGTCTACCAAACCCTTTCACATCTGAAACAGTCATTCCAGATATGCCTACCTCATGCAAAGCTTCCTTCACTAATGATAATTTAAAAGGTTTAATTATAGCTTCAACTTTTTTCATATTGTAGAAAGTCTATAAATTGCTTTTTCTAAATTTTCCATTGAATTTGCATAACTAATTCTTACAAAATCTTCAGCACTATCTCCAAAACTTGTACCAGGAACTAACGCAACACCTTTTTCTTCAAGCGCAATATCTGAAAATTTCTGACCATTTAGTCCAGACTTAGAAACATTTGGAAAAGCATAAAATGCCCCACCAGGTTCAAAACAGCTTATTTTTTTTAATTCATTTAATTTTGAATAAATAAAATTTTTTCTTTTATAAAATTCTTTTTTTATATTTTTTATTGTATCTTTCGGTCCTTTTAATGCTTCAATACCAGCATGTTGAGATATTGCGTTTGGGCAAGAGTGATCATTTACACAAAGTTTATTAGCATGCTCATATAATTTTTTTGGCCAAACACTCCAACCTAACCTCCAACCAGTCATACAAAAAGTTTTGCTCCAGCCTTCAAGCACAATTAACCTTTCTTTTAATGACTCATAATTTAACAAAGAAGGCATTTTTTCATTCTCAAAAATAATTTTACTATATATTTCATCGGATAAAATAAAAATATCAGGGTATTTTTCTAACATAGAAACTAATTTTTTGATTTTTAGTTTATTCATGTATGATCCTGTAGGGTTGTTAGGATTGTTTATAATTATTAAACTTGTATTTTTTGTAATTAGTTCTTCAAGTTTTTCTATATTAATCTCAAAATTATCTTCTTCAAAAAGATTGAGAGGTACACCTTTTGCACCGCTAAAATTTATCATTGAACGATAAATAGGAAAACCTGGATCAGGATATATAATTTCATTTTTTTCTTCACCTAAAATTAAACTTGAATAAAAAATTGTTGGCTTTCCACCTGGAGTAATTAAAATTTGCTCTGGATTTACCTCTTGATTATATTCAAGATATATATGTTCAGAAACAGCCTCTCTTAATTCAGGAATTCCATTAGAAGGTGTATACCCATGATGACCATCTCTAATTGCTTTTATTGCAGCTTCTTGAATATTTATCGGAGTAGGAAAATCTGGCTGCCCTATACCAAGATTTATTATATCTTTTCCCTCTGCTATTAATTTATTTGCTTTTGCAAGTACTGCGAAAGCCGATTCTGTCTCTAAATTGATAATTTTTTTTGAAACTTTCATTTTTTTGGTATAGCGAATAAACTTTATTAATAAAACTTAAATTTATTAATTCAACGGCGAACGTAGCTCAGTTGGTTAGAGCGCGGCCTTGTGGTGGCCGATGTCGTGGGTTCGAATCCCATCGTTCGCCCCAAATATAATAAAAAACCATTTATATTTTAAATTCTCTATTGTTTTTTATCGTATTCATCATAAAAGCGGCAGATTAATGGGGCGATGGTGGAATTGGTAGACACGCTAGGTTTAGGTCCTAGTCTCGCGAGAGGTGAAGGTTCAAGTCCTTTTCGCCCTACCATTAAAGGGGTATAGTTTATGTCTATTAAGGAAATAAAATCAGGAACTCTTTACAAAGAGTTTGCGGTTGAAATACCGTATGATGAAGTTAATGTAATAATAGACTCAAAAATAAAGGAAATACTACCAACAGTGTCCTTACCTGGTTTTAGGAAGGGCAAAGCTCCTATTAATATAGTAAGAAAAAAATATGAGGACAATATTTTATCAGAAGCTATTGAAAAGTTAGTTCAAGATAAAACTAAAGATTTGCTAGATACAAATAATCTTAAACCATTTATTCAGCCTAGAGTAGATCTAAAAAAATATAAAAAAAATGAACCAGTTGAAGTTGAGGTTAAGATTAACTTAGAGCCAGAAATAAAATTAAAAGACTTTCAAAAGATTGAAATTAATAAGTATGAAATTGATTTAAATAAATCTTTAGTTGAAAAAAATTACAACGAGTTTTTAAGTAATCAAAAAAAATATTCTCCAATTAAAAACAATAGAGAAATAAAGAAATCAGATAAAGTTTTTATAAATTTATTATCAGAAGACTCATCTACTCCACAATTTCTTAAAGAACAAAAAAATTTACCTATTATAATTGACTCTGAATTACAAATTTTACCTGAGTTGGGATCAAAAATAATGAAACAGAAATTAAAGAAAGGTGATAAAAATAAAATTAAACTAGACATATCAAAATCTTTAAAATTAGATAATGAAAAGATTGTTGAGTTTGACATTGAAATTCTTAATATTGAAGAATCCACACCTTTTGTTGTTGATAAAGAATTTCTTGAAAAAAATAACTTAAAAAACGAAGAAGAATTAAAAAATAATTTAGAAAAAAACTTAAAATCACAATATCAAAATGGCTTAAAACAAATAGAAAAAAAACAATTGATGGATATTTTAGATAGGGAGCATAATTTTGATTTACCCCAAGGTATTGTAGATCAAGAGTTTAATGATATATGGCACAGGATTGAGCATGCAAAAGAAAATAACTCACTTGATGAGGATGATAAAAAACTAAATGAAGAACAGCTTAAAAAAAGATATGAAAAAATTTCTAAAAGAAGAGTCAAACTTGCTATACTTTTACAATTTATTGCAAAAGAAAATAAAATTTCAGTTGATGAAAAAGAATTAACAAATGGAATGATGGCATATACATCTCAATATCCTGGTCAAGAGAAAGAAATTATGGAATATTTTAAGAAAAATCCATCTGCTATAGAAACTATCAGAGGACCTATTTTAGAAGAAAAAGTTGTTGAAAATGTTATTTCATCAGCAAAAATAATTAAAAAAATAATTGATAAAAAGGAATATGAATATTTAGAGAAAATTACTTTTGAAATTAAAAAGGAAAGATCATGAAAGATATAGAAAAAATAACTAATAATTTAATACCCATGGTTGTTGAACAATCTTCTCGTGGAGAAAGAGCATATGATATTTATTCAAGATTGCTTAAGGAAAGAATTATTTTCTTAACTGGACCAATTGACGATAACAATGCAAGTTTAATTTGTGCACAATTACTATTCCTTGAATCAGAAAACCCAAATAAAGAAATATCTTTTTATATTAACTCACCAGGTGGAATAGTTTGGTCAGGTTTGGCCATATATGATACTATGCAATATATTTCTCCCAAAATAATGACAATTTGTATAGGTCAGGCAGCATCAGCGGGTTCATTGTTGTTAACAGCTGGCGCAGAAGGTATGAGATTTTCACTACCTAACTCAAGGATTATGGTTCATCAGCCAAGTGGAGGATATCAAGGTCAGGTAACTGATATAGAAATACATACTAATGAAATTAAAAAAACTAAAGAAAGATTGAATCAAATTTATTCAAAACATACAAAAAAGAAAATAAGGGATATAGAAGATATTATGGAGAGAGATAAATATTTTTCTCCTGACGAAGCAATTAAATTTGGTTTAATTGATAAGATAGTTGAAAGTAGAAAATCTAGTGAGTAAAAAAGAAGACAAAGATTCACTTTTTTGCTCTTTTTGCGGAAAAAGTCAAAAAGAAGTAAAAAAATTAATTGCTGGTCCAACAGTTTTTGTGTGTGATGAATGTGTTGAACTGTGTATGGATATAATCAAAGAAGATAATAAAAATAATAAGAAGAAATTAAAAACAAATACTCCTAAACCATCAGAAATAAATAAATTTCTTGATGATTTTGTAATAGGGCAAGCAAAAGCTAAAAAAAACTTATCTGTTGCAGTTTACAATCATTATAAAAGATTAACTAATTCTGTATATGATGATGTAGAAATTTCTAAATCAAATATACTGCTTGTTGGTCCAACGGGAACAGGAAAAACGCTTCTTGCTCAAACTTTAGCAAAAGTTTTAGATGTGCCTTTTACTGTAGCCGATGCTACTAGTCTCACTGAAGCAGGGTACGTAGGTGAAGATGTTGAGAATATAATTTTAAAATTACTACAAGCATCTGACTATAACGTAGAAAGGGCTCAAAAAGGAATTGTTTATATAGATGAAATAGACAAGATAAGTAGAAAAAGTGATAACCCATCAATAACTAGAGATGTATCAGGCGAGGGAGTACAACAGGCTTTATTAAAAATTATGGAAGGCACAATAGCGAGTGTACCGCCACAAGGAGGAAGAAAACATCCTCAACAGGAATTTTTACACGTAGACACATCTAATATTTTATTTATTTGCGGAGGAGCTTTTTCTGGCTTAGAAAATATAATCAATCAAAGATTAAAAGGCTCATCAATTGGTTTTAATTCTTCCATAGTAGATTTTAATGAAAAGTCAGTTGGAGATTCCCTAATCAACCTTGAAAATGAAGACCTTTTAAAGTTTGGCATGATTCCTGAATTTGTTGGAAGATTGCCTGTAGTAACAACTTTAGAGGAGCTTGATCTAAATATGCTTATTAGAATAATGCAAGAACCAAAAAATGCATTAATAAAACAATATACAGCTTTATTTAAAATGGATGGTGTTAATCTGGAAATTAAAAATGATGCTTTAAAAGAAATCGCTAAACTCGCAATTCAACAAAAAACTGGAGCTAGGGGGCTTAGATCTATTTTGGAGACATTGTTAATGGATTTAATGTTCAAAACACCAGATTATAAGGACTTAGAAAAAATACTAGTAAACAAAGACGTTGTTAATAGAAGCGCAGAACCAATAATGATTTATAATAATAAAAATACTAATCAAAAGATTTTAGTTAACAAGTCTTGATTTTATTAAAAAAATAATCATTTATTATACTTATATGAATAATACAATTTTACCTGTTCTTCCTTTAAGGGATATAGTTGTTTTCCCAAGCATGGTAGCTCCATTATTTGTTGGAAGAATACAATCTGTTAATGCCTTAAATCATGCAATGACTTCAGATAAAAAAATTTTTTTACTAGCACAAAAAAACTCTGAAATTGATAATCCAAAAAAATCAGATCTTTATGCATGGGGAACAATAGCAAAAGTACTTCAACTTCTAAAACTTCCTGATGGCACAATAAAAGTTTTGGTTGAGGGAATTACTAGAGCAAGATTAAATACTTTAAATTTATCTAATGATTTTTTAACAGCTAAAATAAATAAAATAGATACTAAACTTAAAAAAAATAACAATTTAAAAGCACTAGTAAAAATTGTGATTGATCAATTCCAGGATTACTCAAAAGTAAATAAAAAAATACCATCTGATATAGTTAATAATTTAATTTCTATTAGTGATCCAAATAAAATAGCAGATGTAGTTTCTATTAATTTGAATATAAGTATGGAGCAAAAACAAGAACTACTTGAAATGCATGATTTGGAAAAACGATTAAATAAAATACATGTATATTTAGTTTCTGAAATTGACTCTTTCCAAATGGAAAAAAAGATTAAAGGAAGAGTTAAGCGTCAAATGGAAAAGACTCAAAAAGAATATTATTTAAATGAACAAATGAAAGCAATTCAGAAGGAGCTTGGTGATAACGATGATTCTGATGATATTGCTGAAATAGAAAAGAAAATTACTTCTGTTAAATTATCTGAAGAAGCAAATGAAAAGTGTAAATCAGAATTAAAAAAATTAAAAAATATGAGCCCAATGTCCGCAGAAGCAACTGTAATAAGAAATTATTTAGATTGGATTTTGTCAATACCGTGGAATTCTAAGTCAGAAATTTCAAAAAATATTAAAAAATCAAAAAAAATTCTAGAGGAAGATCATTATGGGCTTGATAAAGTAAAAGATAGAATTTTAGAATATTTGGCTGTTCAAAAAAGAACAGAAAAATTAAAAGGACCAATTTTATGTTTAGTTGGACCTCCTGGAGTTGGTAAAACGTCTCTAGGTAAATCAATTGCAACTGCAACAGGAAGAAACTTTGTAAGAATGTCACTTGGTGGGATTAGAGATGAGGCAGAAATAAGAGGTCATAGAAAAACATATATTGGCTCAATGCCAGGTAGATTTATTCAATCGATGAAAAAAGCAAAGACATCAAATCCATTAATCTTGTTGGATGAAATTGATAAACTGGGATCAGATTGGAGAGGAGATCCATCATCTGCTCTACTTGAGGTTTTAGACCCCGAACAGAATGATAAATTTAATGATCATTATTTAGAGTTAGATTATAATTTATCCAATGTAATGTTTGTATGCACAGCTAATACTCTAAACATACCTCCTGCATTACTTGACAGAATGGAGATTATAAGAATTCCTGGATATACTGAGAAAGAAAAAAATAAAATTGCACAAAAATATTTAATCCCTAAACAAATTAAAAATCATTATCTTAAAAATAGTGAAGTTAGATTTACAAACAAAAGTATAAATCAAATCATTAGAAATTATACTCGAGAAGCTGGTGTAAGAAATTTAGAAAAAGAAATATCTAAAGTATGCAGAAAAACCGTAAAATTATTGGAAACAAGTACTAATAAACTTGTAAAACTTAGCGATGAAAGACTTAAAGATTTTTTGGGTATCAGCAGATATAGATCAAGTGAAATTGAAAAGAAAAATTTAATTGGTGTTACAAATGGACTTGCTTGGACAGAAGTAGGGGGTGAAATTCTTTCAATAGAAGTGATATTATCAATTGGTAAGGGAAAGCTAACTATTACTGGAAAGCTTGGAGACGTAATGAGAGAATCAGTTCAGGCTGCAATTTCGTATGTAAGATCTCATAGTTTAAATCTTGGTATACATCCATTTGATTTCGACAAATTTGATATTCATGTCCATGTTCCAGAAGGGGCTACTCCGAAAGATGGACCAAGTGCAGGTATAGCAATTTTTAACTCATTAGTATCTTCTCTAACATCAAACAAAGTAAGAAAAGATATTGCTATGACAGGTGAAATTACCTTGAGAGGCAGAGTTCTTCCTATAGGAGGACTTAAAGAAAAAATATATGCTGCTTCAAGAGCAGGAATTAAAAAAGTATTAATTCCCGAAGAAAATAAGAACGAAATTATAGAATTTGATAAAGAAATTCTTAAAACAATAGAAATCATCCCTATAAGTGAAGCAAAGTCAATTTTAGAGCATTCACTTACTAAGCCCATTTCGCCACTAAATTTAACCGAATCAGAAATCCTTGAAGCACAAAAAAATAGATTTTCTGAGACTAATATAAAAGAAAATTTAAGACATTAATGGCAGATTTATTGATTATTTTTTAAAAATTCCTTCTAAACTGGGAATAATGTCAAATATTTATTGACTTCAAGCATGATGAAATAATATTCATTAACTAAGATCAATGAAAAGGAGTTTAATGTGAATAAAAATGACCTAATTGCATCAGTTGCTTCATCTGCTGGATTGTCTAAATCTGATGCCACAAGAGCTATAGAAAGTTTATTAGATGCTGTCACTAATTCTCTAAAAAGAGATGAGAAAGTAAGTATTGTTGGTTTTGGTAATTTTAGTGTTAGTCATAGAAAAGCTACTACTGGAAGAAATCCAAGAACTGGTGAGTCTATACAAATACCTGCATCTAAAAGACCTAAATTTACTGTAGGTAAAGCTCTTAAAGACGCAGTAAATAACTAGTAAATAACAAATTTTTCTTGCACCGGCTGTTAAAAATATTTAACAGCCGGTTTTGTTTAGGGTGTTTAGCTCAGTTGGTAGAGCATCTCGTTTACACCGAGAGGGTCGGGAGTTCGAGTCTCTCAACACCCACCATGCGCGGGAGTAGTTCAGCTGGTTAGAACGCTGCCCTGTCACGGCAGAGGTCGCGGGTTCGAATCCCGTCTCTCGCGCCAGTTTTAAGATTAGTTTTAAAAAATCCCTGCTATTCTAGTGGCAAAAAAATTATACTAATATTGAATATTAGGCCCAGAAATCCAGGATTGTTATCCTTGAATAATCAAAAAAATAGATTAGTTAATCATTTGTTTGTAGAAACATTTATAAAGTGGAAAATTATTTATCAGAATATTTACCAATTTTAATTATAATTATTATTGGTTTTGCAATAGCAATTGGAATGACTACCCTATCTTTTGTGGTCGGGGAGAGAAAACCAGATAATGAAAAACTTTCTGCTTATGAGTGCGGCTTTGAAGCATTTGATGATGCTAGAGGAAGATTTGATGTAAGGTTTTATTTAGTTGCAATCCTGTTTATAATATTTGATTTAGAAGTAGCTTTTTTATTTCCTTGGTCAATATCATTAGGAAGTATTGGCCTGTTTGGATTTTGGTCAATGATGATTTTTTTATTAATTCTTACCATTGGGTTTATTTACGAGTGGAAAAAAGGAGCTCTTGAATGGGAGTAGAAATTAATGAAGATAATTTTGGTGATCAACTAAATTCTAAGGGATTTTTAGTTTCAAATTTTGATAAACTCTTAACATGGGCAAGAACTGGCTCTTTGTGGCCGATGACATTTGGCTTAGCCTGTTGTGGAGTTGAAATGATCCATACATATATGGCGAGATATGATCTTGATAGATACGGCGTAATTCCAAGAGGAAGTCCTCGTCAATCTGATGTAATGATTGTTGCCGGAACTCTAACTAACAAGATGGCACCAGCACTAAGAAAAGTTTATGATCAAATGCCTGAACCCAGATGGGTAATATCTATGGGATCCTGCGCAAACGGTGGAGGATATTATCATTACTCTTATTCTGTTGTAAGAGGTTGTGATAGAATTGTCCCAGTCGATATTTATGTTCCTGGATGCCCTCCAACAGCAGAAGCCTTAGTATACGGCATTTTACAACTACAAAAAAAAATAAAAAGAAAAAATAAATTTGTAAGATAATAGATGCTGGAAGATTTAAAAAAAATTTCTGATCTATCATCAATTGAGAATAAAAAAATATTTTACCAAGCATTTTTTAAAAAAGAGAACATATTACAAATTTTAAATGAGTTAAAAGATAACGAATTATTTAGTTTTGATCAGTTAATTGACATAACTGCTATAGATTATCCATCTAGAGAAAAGCGATTTGAGATGATTTATATTTTTTTAAGCATGAAAAAAAATAAAAGAATTATTTTAAAAACATCTATTAATGAAAATGAAAGTATAGATAGTATCATTCAGATTTTTAAAGCATCAGATTGGTATGAAAGAGAGTGCTATGATTTGTTTGGCATCAAGTTCAATAATCACCCTGACTTAAGAAGAATTATGACTGATTATAATTTTGAAGGTCATCCTCTTAGAAAAGATTTTCCATTAACAGGACATAATGAAGTAAGATATGATGATGTTGAAAAGAAAGTTATTTATGAGCCTGTTAAATTAGCACAAGAATATAGAGATTTTGATTATACCTCTCCATGGGAGGGCATGCCTGAGGGCATTAATGATCATAACGAGTAAGAATAAATATGAAAGAAATAGAAGTAAACACAACAACTATTAATTTTGGACCTCAGCATCCAGCTGCACATGGAGTTTTGAGATTAGTAGTTGAGCTTGATGGTGAAGTTGTTGAGAGAGCAGAACCTCATATTGGATTGTTGCATAGAGGAACTGAAAAATTAATTGAATACAAAACTTACCTTCAAGCTGTTCCGTATTTTGATAGATTAGATTATGTTTCTCCTATGTGTCAAGAACATGCCTTTGCACTTGCTACTGAAAACCTTCTTAAAATTGAAGTGCCTCAAAGGGCTCAATATATAAGAGTTATTTTTGCTGAAATCACAAGATTATTAAATCACTTATTAAATATTCCTGCTTATGCCGCTGATATTGGCGCGGTTACTCCATTCTTATGGTGTTTTGAGGAACGTGAAAAACTTCTTCAGTTTCATGAAGCTGTATCAGGAGCTAGATTTCATGCAGCTTATTTTAGACCTGGAGGTGTCCATCAAGACATGCCTGAAGGTATGGAAGAAAAATTAAATGAACATTTTAAAACCTTACCTAAATTTATTGATGATCTTGAAGATCTTTTGACAAACAATAGAATATTAAGACAAAGATCTGTTGATATAGGAGTTATATCTAAGCAAGAAGCAATTGATTGGGGATGCACAGGCCCAGTCTTAAGAAGTGCAGGTGTTGCATGGGATTTGAGACGTTCTCAACCTTATGATGCATACGATAAAGTTGATTTTGAAGTACCTATTGGAAAAAAAGGTGATTGCTTTGATAGATATCTAGTTCGTATTGAAGAAATGAGACAAAGTATTTCAATCATTCAACAATGTTTAACACAAATTAAGTCTGGAGAAATATCTGTAATTGATAATAAGATTACTCCTCCAAAAAGAAGCGAAATGAAACAATCTATGGAGTCATTAATTCATCATTTTAAATTATTTACAGAAGGATATAGAGTTCCAGAAGGTCAGACTTATAACGCAGTTGAAGCACCTAAAGGTGAGTTTGGTGTTTTTTTAGCTTCAGACGGTTCAAGTAAACCTTATAGATGTAAAATAAGAGCACCAGGTTTTGCCCATCTACAAACACTTGATTTTTTATCAAAAGGGCATTTAATGGCAGACATAGCTGCCATTCTAGGAAGTCTTGATATTGTATTTGGGGAAATTGATCGATGAAACACCCTGGCATGATAAATAAAGTTTATAATATTTCAGATGAAATCTTTAATTGGTCTGAAGAAAATTTTAAAAAAGCTGCAGTTATTATCAAAAAATATCCTGACTCAAGACAACAAAGTGCAGTTATTCCACTACTTGATCTTGCCCAAAGACAAAATTCAGGATGGTTAAGTAAAACTGCTATTGAAAAAGTTGCTGAAAATTTAAGTATGTCATATATCCGTGTTTTAGAAGTTGCTACATTTTATTCTATGTTTAATCTTGAACCAGTTGGTGAAAATTTTGTTCAAATTTGCAGAACAACTCCTTGCTGGTTAAGAGGTAGTGATAAGCTTGTTGATATTGCTAAAGAAGTTTCAAATACTAAACTAGGTGAAACTTCTAATGATAAAAAATTTACTATTGTTGAGGTTGAATGCTTAGGAGCTTGTTGTAATGCCCCTATGGTTCAAATAAATGATGATTACTATGAAGACCTGGATGAAGATAATTTTAAAAAAATATTAACTGATTTAAAACAAAGCAAAAAAATTACCAAAGGTTCACAGATAGGAAGACAAACATCCCATCCTCAAAGAGAAAAAAATGCTTAGAGAAGAAGATAAAATTTTTAAAAATTTATATGGTTTTGATGACTGGTCTTTAACTGGAGCTAAAAGCAGAGGTGTGTGGTCTAATACTAAAGAAATCATTGAAAAAGGATCTGATTTTATTGTTGAAGAAATTAAAAGTAGTCAATTACGTGGAAGAGGTGGAGCTGGTTTTCCTGCAGGATTGAAATGGTCATTTATGCCAAAAGATTCTGGTAAGCCTCATTATTTAGTAGTCAATGCTGATGAATCTGAGCCTGGAACATGTAAAGACAGAGAAATAATGAGAAACGATCCACATCTTTTATTAGAAGGTTGTTTAATTGCTGGTTTTGCTATTCATGCAAATACTTGTTATATTTATATTAGGGGGGAATACTATGATGAAGCATCAAATCTTCAAAAAGCAATTGATGAAGCGTACGAAAACAATTTAATTGGTCAGAATGCATGTGGAACTAACTGGAATTATGATATTTATTTGCACCGAGGTGCTGGAGCTTATATTTGTGGTGAAGAAACAGCTCTTTTAGAGAGTCTTGAAGGAAAAAAAGGTCAACCAAGATTAAAGCCTCCATTTCCAGCAGGTGCTGGATTATATGGATGTCCAACAACAGTTACAAATGTTGAAACTATCGCTGTAGCGCCAACTATTATTAGAAAAGGAGCATCTTGGTTTAGCAGTTTAGGCAGAGAAAATAATACTGGTTCAAAAATATTTAGTATTTCAGGTCATGTAAATAACCCATGTAATGTTGAAGAAGAAATGGGTATCGGATTAAAAGAACTTATTGAAAATCATGCTGGTGGAGTAATTGGTGGATGGGATAATTTATTAGCAGTAATCCCTGGAGGTGCTAGTGTTCCACTTATTCCAAAATCAATATGCGACACAGTTAAGATGGATTTTGATAGCTTAAAAGAAGTTCAAAGTGGTCTTGGCACAGCAGCAGTTATAGTAATGAATAAATCTACTGACATTGTTGACGCTATATGTCGGCTTTCTCATTTTTATAAACATGAAAGCTGTGGTCAATGCACACCTTGTAGAGAAGGAACAGGTTGGATGTTTAGGATGATGGAAAAAATGGTTAAAGGTAGTGCGCAAGTTAATGATATTGATAAGCTTTTAGATGTTAGTAAACAGGTAGAAGGTCATACTATTTGTGCTTTAGGAGATGCAGCTGCTTGGCCAATACAAGGACTTATGAGACACTTTAGGCCTGAAGTTGAGAGAAGAATAAAAAAATATCGATTTGGAGAAGTTGCATAATGCCTACAATTACTGTTGATAATAAAAAAGTTGAATTCGAAAATGGTATGACAGTAATGCAAGCCTGTGAATTAGCTGGTGCTGAAATTCCAAGATTTTGTTATCATGAAAAACTATCCATTGCTGGAAATTGCAGAATGTGCCTTGTAGAAATGGAGAAAGGCCCCCCAAAACCAATTGCTTCCTGTGCTATGCCTGCAGGAGATGGAATGGTGATTAAGACAGATTCTGAAATGGTTAAAAAGGCAAGAAAGGGTGTTATGGAATTTCTTTTGATAAACCATCCACTAGATTGTCCAATTTGTGATCAAGGAGGTGAGTGTGATCTTCAGGATCAAGCTCTTCATTATGGCTTTGATAAATCAAGATATGAAGAAAATAAAAGGGCTGTAAAAAACAAACACATGGGTCCATTAGTAAGCACCATTATGACAAGATGTATTCATTGCACAAGATGTGTAAGATTCTCTACTGAGGTAGCTGGTGTCGACGATTTAGGGCTTCTTGGAAGAGGAGAGGATGCTGAAATTACAACTTATCTAGAAAAAACTATCGACTCTGAATTATCTGGAAATGTTATCGATTTATGTCCAGTAGGAGCTTTAACAAGTAAACCTTACGCATTTAAATCTAGACCTTGGGAATTAAGTAAAACTGAAACTCATGATGTTTTAGATGGAATTGGATCAAGTATAAGAGTTGATACAAAGGGTAAACAAGTTTTAAGAGTATTACCTCGTATAAATGAAGATATAAATGAAGAATGGATTAATGATAAAACAAGATTTGCTATAGATGGCCTATCAAGACAAAGATTAGATAAAATTTATATCAGAGAAAATAATAAACTAAATGTTTCTAACTGGGATAATGCATTAGATAAAATTAAAAATGAAATAAACAAAAGAGGGAAAGATAAAACTATAACTTTATCTGGAAAATTTACAGATGCTGAAACTATAATAGCGACAAAACTTTTTTCAGCAGGGTTAGGTTCTGACTTGTATGATTGTAGATTTGATAACGCTCAGATTGTTCATAGCGAAGATGAAAGTTATAAATTTAATTCTTCTATTCAAGAAGTTGAAAATGCTGATGCAATTCTTTTGGTTGGATCTAACCCAAGATGGGAAGCAAGTGTTTTAAATGCAAGAATAAGAAAAGCTTTTATTGATAATAATTGTAAAGTAGGCCTTATTGGCCCTGATCTTGATTTGAATTACTCTTACTCAAAAATTTCTAATTCTTTAGGAGGACTTAATGATATTTTAGATAATAAATCAGAATTTTCTAAAGATTTATTTAACGCAAAAAATCCCCTAATCATTGTTGGAACATCAGCAATAAATACCAGTCAGGGCAGTTCAATTTTAAAAACTTGTGCTGAAATTGCTAAAAAATTACCAAACTTTTCAGGCTCTTTCAATCCCTTAAATGTTTTAAATCAAGATATATCAAGAGTGGGATCATTGGAACTTGGCTTTGTTAATGAATTTTTTGATGGTGATTTTTCAAAAAAAACTTAAAGAACAAATTTATAAACATAAACCTGTAGTATTCTTATTAGGTTTAGATGAAATTGATCCAACATCGCTAGAAGAATCTTTTGTGGTATATTGTGGTCATCATGGTGATATCAATGCTCAACATGCAGATATAATTTTGCCCACACCTGCATATACAGAAAAATCTTCTACTTTTATGAACATCGAAGGCAGGGTAATTCAAACATCTCGATGTCATAATCCTTTGGGTGACTCAAAAGAAGAATGGAAAATATTTAGAGTTTTAAGTGATCTTCTTAGTTGTGGTTTAGATTTTAATAATCTTAATGATGTTAGAAAAAAATTAGTTAATGAAAATAAAAATTTCCTAGCTTTATTTGAAGTTAATAATTCATCTAAATTGTCTTTTTCATCTAAAGAAAAAATAAAAGATGAAAATATTTCATACAATATTAAGAATTTTTACATGAACGACTCAATTTCTAGATCTTCTGAAACTATGGCTAAGTGTACAAATGAAATACTTAACAAAGCCAAAGCTTCATGAATAATTTTTCATATTTAAATGATTTTATAATTCCAGGCAGCATAATTATAGCGCAGATACTGGCTGTGTT
>CACFVT010000011.1 GCA_902569865.1 uncultured Alphaproteobacteria bacterium
TGCTGGTGCTTCTGCTGGTGCTTCTGCTGGTGCTTCTGCTTTAGAACCTTCTTCTTTTTCTTTAGCAGCTGCTAATCTTTCTTTAGTCTTTTTCTTCGGTAAATGTTTTTTTGTTTTTTCAGTTATAATTGGTTTTTGAACTACATTTAAATTACTTAAAAATATAGTTACTCTGTCAGAAGGTTGTGCGCCTTTTGCCATCCAGTCTTTTGCTTTTTCAACATCAATCTTTACTCTGTCCGGACTATCTTTTGGTAGCATAGGATTGTAAGTACCTAATTGATCAATGAACTTTCCATCCCTTGCACGTCTTGAGTCAGCAACAACAATTCTATAAAAAGGTCTTTTTTTTGCTCCTCCTCTTGATAATCTTATTCTAACTGGCATAATATTTCCTTTCTTATTTTAGTTTATTTTGGGTGGGAAGTTGCCTTGCAATTTTTGCATTAAATCAGTAGGTATTCCGCCCTTACCCATTGATTTCATTCTCTTCATCATTTTCTGTGATTGGAGAAACTGTTTTAAAAGTTTGTTTACATCCTGAACTTTAGTTCCAGATCCTTTTGAAATTCTTATTTTTCTTGAAGCCTTGATGAGATTTGGATCAGATCTTTCCTGCTTAGTCATAGAATTGATGATTGCAATTTGATGATTTATTAGTTTGTCAGATATTTTATTTTCTGCCATTAATTTTTGTGCTTTAGAAACACCAGGTAGCATGGACAAAATGCCTGAAACACCACCCATGTTACCCATTTGCTTTAATTGTTTTGCAAAATCATCTAAATCAAAATTACCTTTTGACATTTTTTTTGCCAAAGTTTCCATCTCATTTTGATCAATGTTTTCAGCAGCCTTTTCAACAAGACTAACTATATCTCCCATACCTAAAATTCTTTGGGCAATTCTTTCCGGATGAAAAGATTCAAAATTTTCAATTTTTTCTCCAACTCCAATAAATTTTACTGGAGAGTTAGTTATTGATTTTATAGACAAAGCAGCACCACCTCTACTATCTCCATCAATTCGTGTAAGTATAGAGCCAGTAATATTAACAGCTTCGCTGAAACTTTTTGCTATATTTGCGGCGTCTTGACCTGTTAAAGCATCTGCAACTAGCAAAGTTTCTTGTGGTTTAAAAGATTTTTCAATTTCAATTAATTCTTTCATTAAATCTTCATCGATTACCTGTCTTCCAGCAGTATCAAGAATCACAACATCGATTAAATTTTGCTTAGCATATTCTAGTGTTTCACTAACTATTTGATTTGTAGAATTTAAATTATGGTTAAAAAAATCAACTTGAACTTGTTCAGCCAAAATTTTTAATTGTTCTTGTGCTGCCGGTCTATAAATATCTGCAGAAGATAACAAAACTTTTTTCTTAGAAGACTTTACTAAATGATTTGCAAGTTTTGCTACAGAAGTTGTTTTTCCAGATCCCTGAAGTCCACAAAATAAAATTTTTGTCATCTGAGAGGTAGTAATATTGAGTGGTTGGTTTTCAGATCCAAGAATGTTTACCAACTCATCTTGAACAAGCTTGATGATCATTTGATCAGGCTTTATTGATTTTAAAACCTCTTTCCCTAAAATGTTTTCCTTAACTGTGCTAATAAAATCCTTCACAACTATTAAAGCAACATCTGCCTCTAAAAGTGCAATACGAATTTCTCGAAGGGTGGAGTCTAAGTCAGACTCTGATATAATTGCCTTACCACGTATACCACGAACAATTTTTTCAAACTTATCATTTAATGTTTCAAACATATTTCTCCAATAGCGTTACTTCACCAGGGCACGAAACTCGTGGGCTAGTGTACCTATCACAATTGTAACAAGCTTTTTACTTTACAATTTAGGATTTGTAAGAACCCCTCTATTTATTGATACTAATAAAGTCAAGGTTTCTTAAAATTTAAAGAATTTCCAGGATTTCTGGGTAAATTGAGGTATAGAGACTTTATGCAAAAAATTGAATTTACAAAAATGCATGGTTTAGGAAATGATTTTGTTATCATTGATAGAAGGTCAAAAAAGATTGAAATAAATGATAATTTAATTCAAAAATTAAGTGACCGCAGAACAGGTGCTGGTTGTGACCAACTAATTACTATTAATGATCCAAAAAAAAATGATGTTGATGTTAGTATTGATATTTTTAATCCAGCAGGTGATAAAGCAGAAGCATGTGGAAATGGAACTAGGTGCGTTGCAAAAATTCTTTTTGATGAAAATAATGAAAAAGAAACTCTAAAAATAATTTCAGACGCAGGAACTTTGATTGCTAAAAAAGCTGGTGATGACATTAGTGTTAATATGGGTAAAATAACAACTGACTGGAAAAAAATACCGCTTATTAAAGAAATGGATTCATTAAATATTCCAATTCATGTTGAAGGATTTGATAAAGGAGTTGCAGTAAATATAGGCAATCCTCATATTGTTTTTTATGGGAAATCAATTGAAGACGTGGATTTAAATGCAATAGGACCGATGGTCGAAAAACATCATTTTTTTCCAAATAAAACTAATGTTGAATTTATCGAAGTAGTAAATTCGAATACAATTAAAATGAAGGTTTGGGAAAGAGGAGCAGGAGTAACACTTGCATGTGGTAGTGGTGCTTGCGCTGCTGTTTATGCTGGATGGAAAAAAAAATTGATAGAAAAAAATTCTCAAGTTCAGCTTGAAAAAGGATCTTTAAACATAAATATAGATGATGATGAAGCTATCATGATTGGTCCAGCAGAAATTAGTTACAATGGTTATATTGAAATTTAATAATGAATAAAAAAAATTCACTTATTAATCTTGGTTGTAGACTTAATATTTACGAAGGTGAAATTATTAAAGATCATTTAAATAATAATAATATAAAGAATGTTACAGTTATAAATTCATGTGCAGTTACTGCTGAAGCAGAAAAAAAAGTTGCATATGAAATTAGAAAGGCAAAAAAAAATAATCCCAAAAATAAAATCATTGTTACAGGATGTGCTGCTCAAATTAATCCTAAAAAATATGACACAATTAAAGAAGTTGATTTAGTTTTAGGCAATAAAGAGAAATTAATTTCAAATGTATGGAACAATTTAAATTTTGAAAAATCAATTCAGGTTGAAGATATTTTATTAGAAAAAAAAACAGTTCCCACTTCAATTGAAAAGTTTGATGGTAAATCAAGAGCATATATTGAAATTCAGCAAGGTTGTGACCACCGTTGTACTTTTTGCATAATACCATATGGCAGAGGAAATAATAGAAGTGTACCTGCTGGAGAAATAGTCGAGAGAATAAAAAAAATTGTTAATAATGGCTATAAAGAAGTTGTTTTGACAGGAGTTGATATAACTGACTATGGTAAAGATTTACCTGGAAAGCCAACATTTTCAAATTTAATTAAAAGGATTATAAAACTTGTTCCGGATTTAGAACAATTAAGATTATCTTCAATAGATTGTGCTGAAATTGATGAAGAATTTTGGGATTTATTATCCGAAAAAAAATTAATGCCTCACTTCCATATAAGCTTGCAAGCAGGTAATAATTTGATTTTAAAAAGAATGAAAAGACGGCATTCAAGGGAAATGGCAATAAGTTTTTGCAATAAAGTTTTAGCAATAAGAAAAGATGCAACTTTTGGAGCTGATTTAATTACTGGTTTTCCAACTGAAACGCACAAGATGTTTATAGATACATTAAATTTAGTAGATGAATGCCATCTTACTCACCTACATGTATTTCCATATTCTGCTCGTGACAATACGCCTGCTTCACGCATGCCACAAGTTGAAAAATATGTAATCAAAGATAGAGCAAAGATTTTGCGTCAAAAGGGTATGGAAAAATTAAAAAAATATCTTAACAAAAAAGTTGGAGAAAAAGATTTAATCTTAATTGAAAAAAATCAAAATGAAAAATCTATCGGTAAGGACCAAAATTTTTTTAATGTCATTCTTGATGAAAAAATAAGAGAGGGAGATATTGTTCCCTGTGTTTATGTTGGAGTTAATAATGATGTGTTAATGGCTAGAAGAATATGAGCCTATTTTCTAAATTTAAAAACAAACTTCACAAAACATCTAATTATTTATCTTCTAATATACTTAACTCTTTTCAAAATAAAAAAGTGGATAATCAAACATTGGGAGAATTAGAGTCTATTTTAATTTCTGCTGATATAAGTTTAGATGTAGTAGAAAAATTAATAAATTCTGTACGTAAAGTTAAAACATTAGATCAAGATATAAACACTGTGGTACTTGAAACATTGGCTAAAGAAATTGAAATTATACTTCAACCAAGAGAAATACTTGAAGAAAATGATCACAAGCAAAAAATACTAATTTTTGTTGGTGTTAATGGAAGTGGAAAAACAACAACTATAGGTAAAATAGCAAATCAAATAGGTAATGAAAAAAAAGTCTTAATTGCAGGTTGTGATACATTTAGAGCTGCGGCCATAGATCAATTAAAAGATTGGGTAGAAAATAATAAAAATGATTTTTTTTCAGGAAGTGCCAACCAAGATCCTGCCAGTGTTGCTTTTCAAGCAACAGAAAAATTTAATAAAGAAAATTATGACTATCTAATTATTGATACAGCAGGAAGATTATCTAATAATACAAATTTAGTTAATCAACTAGTAAAATTAAAAAATGTAGTCTCCAAAATAAATAATGATACTATTATTGAAACTATTTTAGTGCTTGATGGAACCAATGGTTCAAACATGATTAAACAAGTTGAAATATTTGGAAAAGAATTAGATGTTTCAAGTATTATCATTACTAAATTAGATGGTACTGCTAAAGGAGGGGCTTTAATTTCGATTGCAAATAAATATGAAATACCTATAAGTTATGTTGGTCTTGGAGAAAAACCTGAGGATCTTTCAGTCTTTAGTGCTAAGAATTTTGCAAGATCTATATTAAATTTGGAAGAGTAAAATGAATTCATTTATCAAACTATTTATTGATATTGGGCCATTAGCAGTATTCTTTATATATTATAAAGTTAGTGGTGATTTAATTGAAGCAATATTACCTCTGATGTTAGCAACTATTATCTCCGTTGTTATTTCATATATTTTAGAGAAAAGAATTCCTATCATGCCTACTCTCGGAGCTGGAATAGTTGTTATTTTTGGTGGATTGACAATAATATTTGATAATAAAATTTTTATTTTTATGAAACCTACAATTATTAATATTATCTTTGCTGCTATTCTATATGGAGGAATAATCTTAAAAAAACCTCTTTTAAAATATTTGCTTGGAAGTGCTCTTAAGCTTGAAGAAGAAGGGTGGTCTATATTAACTCAAAGATGGGCAGCCTTTTTTATTGCTCTTGCAGTTCTAAATGAAATTGTTTGGAGAACTATGAGTGAAGAATTTTGGGTAAGTTTTAAAGTTTTTGGAATACTCCCAATAACTTTTATTTTTACGATGACCCAATTTCCTTTAATTAAAAAATATCAAGTTGAGGATTAAATAAAATTATTTTCTTTTATTGCAATAACTCCTGGAGACTGATTGCCCTCTAACCATTCTAAAAAAGCACCTCCTGCATTGGATATATAATCAAAGCCATCTTCTGCATTTGCATTTTTAATTGAAGAAATAGTATCGCCACCACCAGCAAGAGTGCTAATATTAAATTTTTTTGCATTCTCTTTAATGTATATTGCGATTGTTGAAGTAGCCTTATCATATGGTTTATATTCAAATGCTCCAACAGGACCATTCCATAAAACCATTCTTGATTTTTTAATTTTCTGATTGATTGTTTCAGTTGTTTTTTTTCCCAAATCTAAGATCATAAAATCTGATGTGATTTCATTTATACTAAACTCAAAAGGTTTTTTGTCTTCTATACTTTTTCCGCAAACTACATCGGTTGGTAAAACAATTGTGCAATTATATTGATTGGCTTTTATTTGTATATTTTTTGCTTCTTCGACTAAGTCTTTTTCTACAAGAGATTTTCCCACATCTATATTATTTGCTAATAAAAATGTATTAGCCATAGCTCCACCAATGACTATACAATTGAACTGCTTAACTAAATTATTTAAAAGTTTAATTTTAGTAGATATTTTAGATCCTCCAACTATTGCCATATTAGGTTTTTTTGAATTTTCTAAAAATGAATCAATTTTTTTAATTTCTTGAATAAGGTGGTTTCCAGCAACAGCTGGAATATATTTTGCAAAACCTATAATTGATGTATGATTTCTATGAGACGCAGAAAATGCATCATTTACATAAACATCAAACAAGCTACTTACATTTTTTGCGAAATTTAAATCAATTTTTTCTTCGTTTTTTTGAAATCTAATATTTTCAACAAGACAAACTTCACCATACTGCATATCATTAAATTTTTTGCTAATCTTATCCTGTTGTAAATTTTCTAAAAAATGAATTTTATCAATTCCAAGCATTTCTCTAAGAGGTGAAAGAATAAACTTTAAAGAATATTTTTTCAAAACTTCTCCTTTTGGTCTTCCAAAATGAGCTATTATAAAAATCTTATTTTGATTTAAAATTAGATCTTTAATTGAAGATTTAATTGCTAAAATCCTAGAACTATCAGTTATAACTTTATCTAAAACCGGAACATTTAGATCGGCTCTAAATAATACTTTTTTATTAACTATCTCATAATTCCTAAGGTTTTTCATTGTTTTATTAAACTATATTAAGAAATACATGTTATTTATTGGTTTTTTATAAAAAATCCCAGTTTTTTCTTTATGAGGTTATACATTTAGTATAATAGTGTTATAAATTACTACTATATATAGATAAATTAAAAAGAATAAATTATGCCTTGGGATGATAACAATGTTTCAAAATTGAGAGAGTTATGGGATCAAGGCTTGCCTACTGCTCAAATTGGAAAATTGCTTGGTTTTACAAAAAACGCTGTTGTTGGTAAAGCTCATAGAATTGGTCTTGAAAGAAGACCATCTCCGATAAGACGTACTGCTGTAAAACCAGATAGAAAAAAGGCAAGATCTCCGATTATTCCAAAATTAAATTTTGAAATTGCGAAAAAAGAAGAAACAGTAATTCCAATATCTCAGCAAAATTTTCAGCCTGTAGTTAAAAATCTTTTTACTAAAAATTTAAAAAGAGGGTGTGAGTGGCCTGAAGGTCATCCTGATGAAAGTGATTTTAAATTTTGTGGCAAAGAAAGATTCGAAGATAAGCCATATTGCATTGACCACTGTGCTGTTGCATATGTAATTCCTGAAAAAGAAGAAACAGAAAAACAACCAATTATTCAAACAACTTAATTTCTAATAGATTAGTTTTTTATAAACTGTTACTTTCATTTAATCATTTTTATGAATCAAAAAAATAATACAAATATTTTTACTCCTGTGCTTATAGGTGGAAGTTTAATTTTATTAATTAGTTTTGCTATACGATCAACATTTGGTCTTTTTCAAATACCAATAGCTGATGAATTTATGTGGGCTAGATCAGAATTTTCAATGGCTATAGCTATTCAGAATTTAGCATGGGGTATTGGAACTCCAATCTTTAGCGCTTTTGCAGAAAAATTCGGAGACAGAAAAGCAATAACTTTAGGATTAATCTTGTATGCCATCGGAGTTTTTATTAGCAGCTCAGCATCATCTCCTGAGGCTCATCAATTTCTAAATATTTTAATAGGTTTTGGAATTGCTGGGAGTGGTTTTGGTCCAATACTTGCAGTAGTAGGAAGAACTGCTGCTCCTGAAAAAAGATCTTTGGCCTTAGGTATAACAACTGCAGCTGGATCAGCCGGACAAGTTGTAGGACCTCCATTTGCCGCTGGACTTCTTGATATAATGCCATGGTCATCAGTTTTTATTATTTTTGCAATAATTAGTATTGTAACAATTGTATTAGTTCCTCTTCTAAAATCTAAACCAAAAATTTCAAAAAAAGAAATTGAGGAAAATTTAAGTGATGCTCTTAAAGAGGCATTTAAGGATCCGACTTATACTATGCTTTTTCTTGGTTTCTTTTCTTGTGGTTTTCAACTCGCATTTATTACTGCGCATTTTCCTGCTTTTATAGCAGAATATAGTAGTCCAATTATTAAAGGAAGTTTAATTAGTATAGTTTGTAATTCTGCTTCTTCTTTAGGAGCATTATCAATTGCCTTGATTGGACTTTTTAATATTATTGGATCAATAACAGCAGGTGCAATGGGAAAATATTATACAAAAAAATACTTGTTATCTACAATATACACTGGAAGGACAATCGCAGCAATTATATTTATAATGCTACCTATTACACCAACTTCAGTTGTTATATTTTCGATTGTTATGGGCTCATTGTGGTTAGCAACTGTACCTCTTACCTCTGGTATAATCGGATATATTTACGGTCTTAAATTTATGGGAACTTTATATGGAATTGTATTTTTATCTCATCAGATTGGTTCTTTTGTAGGCGTGTGGCTTGGTGGTTTGTTTTATGATATTTATGGAAGTTATGACATAGTTTGGTGGGTTGGCATTGGTGTTGGTGCTTTTTCTGCAATAATACATCTGCCTATAAAAGAAACACCTTTATCAGAAAGAAAATTAAAATTAGCTTAATTCAAATTTAATTTATTTATAAAAAAGATACTCTGCATAACCTTTGTGAGGTCCTGATTTTCTTTTTGCATCCTCAACTTGATTTTTATCATAACTAAAACCAATTTTTTTTAATGAATTAATAATAAAAATGTCTTCTTCTCTGTTTTCGTTAATTTCAATTAATACCGACTCTAAAGTAGGATCACTAAGAGTTTTTTTTGCTTCAGCTATTATTTTGCTTTCTATCCCGTCTACATCAATTTTTAGATATGAAGGAATTGGTAATTTCCACTTAAAACATAATTCGTCTAAAGTTGTAGAAAATATTCCTTGAGATACTTTGTTTGAAATTATTTTTAAAGTATTGTGATCTAAATAATTGATTCCCACAGTATGATGCGAAGATCCTGCTTCAAAAATACCTATTTGCAATTTTGTAAGCTCAGTTTTGTTTGAAATCCCAATTGGAAATGGTGATATAAGTTCATTCAAATTATTAATAACTAAATTTTGCATTAAATTTTGAAAATTATTGGATTCAGGTTCAAAAGCATAAACTTGCACCATTCTAGTTAATGCGGCATAAATTGAATACATGCCTACATTCGCACCTACATCAAACATTGTTTTGTTTTTTTTAAAACTTCTAATCCACTTAATTGTAATTGGCTCTTTATTAAAAAGAGTTTCAGCCCTCCATAAAGTAGTCTTGTTTACAATATTGTATTTAATTAAATCATTTGTTATTGGGTCAGTAACACTAGCAGTTATTTTTTCTTGTTTGAGTTTTAATTTTTCAAATAGTTCATCATTTTGATTCATAAATATTTATATTTTTTAAATTATTTATAGTAATAATTTAACAGTAACAAATTTCTCTCATAAGAACCCGTATTTATTGCACTAACACCATGAAATGAAAAGTCTGTTCTTGGAAAAATAAATACTGAATTAGGTAAAAATTCTGCTAATTTAACTTCTTCAAATAATTTTTTTGTTTCTTCGTCTGAATAGTGCCCATCTTGTGAAGAATTAAATTTAACATTATCTTTTAATTTATACATTGATGTCCCTATATGTTTGTGTGATTGGTCCTCAGGAAGATAAAATAAAAAAGTCATAAATTTTTTATTTGTATCAGTATGGGCGCCAAGATTATATTTTGTTAAATCTTTTACTAAAGAAATTCTTAAGTCTATATTTTGTGGATTAACTTTTGTTATTTTATCATTAAATTTTTTAGTAACTGAATTAAAAAACTCTACTGACATAAGACTTGTTACAACTTGTCCAAAAAAAGATTTTTGCTCTGGATGAAAAATTTTGAATGTATCTGGGGTTATATTTAATATATATCTCTCATCTGAATAATTTTTGGATACAGATTTAGTTTTATTAATTTGAATATATTGATCTTTAGTAGGAAGATATTTTAAAATATTTAAATAAAATTCATTTGTAAAAAAATTGTTAATATATAGATGATAAAATGGATCATCATGCAATGTGCTATCTTCAATAGAATTGCAAATATTTTGGGTTTCTGCAGAAATATTCATTTTTTTTCTTTAATCTAAATAAACATTAATAAGTTATTTAAGCTTTATATGTAATTAATAATCTTATAAATGTAATATTAGTTATATCTTATATTTTTATGAAAAAAACAGCAGTATTTATAGCTTCAGGCAGTGGTATGGGTGCAGATGCAGCAAAACACTTATTTTCAAAAGGATTTGATATAGCTATAATGTCTTCATCTGGAAAAGGAGAAGAGTTGGCTCACAAATTAGGTGGGTTAGGATTCACAGGTTCAAACTTAATCCCCCATAACATTGAAAAGTTTATTGAAAAAGTTTTAACAAAATTTGGCAAAATAGATGTGCTTGTTAATAGTGCTGGACATGGTCCAAAAGGAGATATTTTAGAAATAAAAGATGAAGAGTGGATAAAAGGTATGGAGATATATCTTTTAAACGTTGTAAGATCTTCAAGAATAATTACCCCAATAATGCAAAAACAAAAAAATGGTTCAATAATTAATATTTCTACTTTTGCAGCTTTTGAACCAGATCCAAGCTTTCCAACTTCAGGAGTTTTTAGATCTGGGCTAGCTAGTTTTACCAAACTTTATTCAGACAAATATGCCAAATACAATATTAGAATGAATAACATATTGCCTGGATTTATTGATAGCTTGCCTGAAAAAGAAGAATTTTTAAAACGAATACCTTTAAATCGTTATGGAAAAGTTAGTGAAATTTCTGCAGTTGTTGAAATGTTAGCCTCTAATGGTGGGGCCTATATAACTGGCCAGAATATCCGTGTTGATGGTGGAATAACTCGTTCTGTTTAAAATTATAAAAATGCAAAAATTAAATTATAAAAATTTATTAATAAAAAAAAATAAAATTCCTATTACTTGTTTAACAGCTTATTCAAAACCATTAGCAAATATATTAGATGGAAAAATTGATTTAATTCTAATAGGTGACTCCCTTGGCACAACTTTATACGGAATGCAAAATACACGAGGTGTTACTATTGAAATGATAAAAAATCATGGAAAGGCTGTAGTGTTAAATACTAAATTTTCAATGACAATCATTGATATGCCATACAATACCTATCGTAATAAAAACGAAGCATTGAATAATGCACAAGATATTTTAAATTTTACTAAAGCAGATTTTGTCAAAATTGAAACAGATAAAAAAAATATTGGTATAGTTAAATATTTAACAAAGAATAAAATAAAAGTTGTTTCCCACATAGGGGTCACTCCCCAAAAATTTCAAGATTTTAGTAAAATTAAAAGTGTAGGAAAAAATATAAAGGACAAAAATAATTTATTAAATCTAGCAAAAAAACTTGAAGATGCGGGATCTAAAATGATTGTGCTAGAATGTATAGGTTTAGATACATCAAAAAAAATTACTGAAAATTTATCAATACCAACTATTGGCATAGGTTCTTCCAAATATTGTGATGGCCAAGTCTTAGTGATAGATGATATTTTAAACTTTAATGCAAATAAAAAAAAACCAAAATTTATAAAAAATTATATTAACATAGAAAAAAATATAGATAATGCTGTCAAAAAATTTGTTAAAGAAGTTATAAATAAAAAATTTCCCTCAAAAAAATATTCTTATTAGTATTTAAAGATTTTCAAAGTATTCAGTAATTGGATTTAAAAACTTTAGTCTACCAGATCCAATATCATAAATTAATCCATGAATTGATAAATTTTTATCTTCAACTGCTTTTTTAATATACGGAAAACTAAACAAATTCATTAGTGAATTTTTTATACTTTCTTCCTCAAGTTGCTCAATTTGTTTTGCTTTGGAAACATCTTTTGTAATTTTATTAAATACGGGCAAAAGTATTCTCAGCCATTTATTTATAAATTCATAATCTACATTTGGTTTATTTGAATAAAGGTCGTGCGCACTTTTAATGCCCCCGCAGTCTGTATGACCTAATAAAATTAAATGTTTAATTTTCAGTTCTTTTACAGCGTATTCAATAGCTGCTGAAGTTCCATGACTGTCACCATTAAGAGAGTGCGGTGGCACAAGATTTGCAATGTTTCTATGAATAAAAAACTCTCCTGCATCTGCTCCAAAAATAGAAGTTGCATGAACTCTAGAGTCACAGCATGAAATTAACATTGATGAAGGATTCTGACCTAAAGATGCCAAATCTTTAAAATGATCTTCACTACTTAAATACAAGGTAGATTTCCAATTTCTGTATCGGCTAACTAAAAAATCTGGAAGTGGGGCAAGTTTGTTAATCATAATATGCTTATATTTTTAATTTTATATTAACTAATTATTGTAGGCAAGGAATTACAAGTTTATTTAGATATAATATTTTTAAAATGTGTTTTAGTGATGAAAAAAATTATTGATAGAAAATTTTGTGTAGCTCCAATGATGGGTTATACAACGCCATACGCAAGAAAACTCTATAGAATTTTATCAAAAAAAACATTTTTGTTTTCTGAGATGATTGCTTCGAAAACACTTATTCATTCAAAAGACATTAGCTCAATAATAGCAAACGAATCTCAAAACCCAATTGCACTTCAAGTAGGGGGTTCTGAATATAAAGACCTACGACTAAGTTCTAGATTAGCCTATGAGCTAAATTATGATGAAATAAATTTAAATGTTGGCTGTCCTAGTAAAGCTGTACAAAAGGGAAGTTTTGGTGCATGTCTAATGAAAGACAAATTGCTAGTAAAAAATTGCCTAGATGCAATGCAAATTAATAGGAACATTGAAGTTTCAATTAAATGTAGAATAGGTCTTGGAAAAGATTTTAATTATGAATTTTTTGAAGAATTTATTGATGAAATTTTGAAAAGTGGAATTAGGTTAGTTTATGTCCATGCTAGAAATGCAATTTTAAATGGAATAAGCCCAAAGGGAAATAGAAATATACCCCCTCTAAATTATGACTTTGTTTCAAAAATTAAATCTAAATACCAAAACACTACTTTTATCTTAAACGGCGGGATTGATAGTATGAATAAAGCATTAGAGTTATCTAAGCTACATGATGGAGTTATGGTAGGAAGATTAATACAAAGTAATCCTTTTTGTCTTAAAAATGTTGATAGACAATTCTATAACCAAAAAAATAATTATATTATTTCTGACAAAACTATAAAAGATTACTTTAATTTTATAAGACCTAAATTTGGTAAAGACTCCGTATATAGGTTGTTAAGCCCATTATTAAATATTTTTTTTGGAGTGCCTAATTCTAAAGAATTTAAAATTGAAATTCACTCAAGAATGCAGGAAAACAATTTTGAAATACTTGAAAAAATATTTCTTAATTTTATAAAAGAAAAGAAAATATTAATTAACTAAAAAGGTTTTTGATAAGACAGACTAATAATTTCTGCACCAGGATTTTTATTGCCAATATTCGCATTAGATATGTGACCAAGTGAAAAACCAATTCTATCATCATTATTTAACTGATAGCTTAATTCTAAAGTTGTTCTAAACTCTAATTTATTTCCCAATTTTTTACCATTTCCATCATCATAATAACCTAAACCAAAACTAGGAGTAAAATTCCATTTATTTTCTTTTCCAATAAAAAGTTTTCCTAAATTATCTTCTAGGTATATACCTCCTAAAAAGTAAATTGCAGAATCTGATGTTGCTTCAATTCCAAAAAATGGTTTTAGATAAAAAAAATTATCTTCTTCGGGACCTATATCAAATAATGTGTTATCAAAACGTCTTTCATATCTAATGTCTGTAGCATAGTTAGATGATGATCCATCAAACTTAACATCATATATTCCTAAGCCAAAGACATCATAACCCTGAGCAGATAAAGTAGAAGTTTTAAATAATAAAACAATAATAAACAAAAAAGAACGAAACATAATTTAACTTTATTTTATAGAAACAAAAGTATCAAATAAAAAATTCTTTTTTTTGTTGAGAAATTTTAAGAATTATTATTTTTAATTTTTCTAGTGCCTTTGTCTCAATTTGCCTTACGCGTTCTTTACTTATTTTAAGCATTTGCCCTAATTCATCTAAAGTAATGCTTTTTTCTCTAAGTTTTCTTAACTTAATAATTGTTCTTTCTCTTTCGTTAAGTGTTAAAATAGCCTTCTCTATATAATTTTTTTTAATTTTACCATCATTGAAATCTTGAAATGATTCTTCAGGATTAGCTCTATCATCTTCTAATAAACTCATAAGATCATTTTCTGAATCATTATCAATTTTTTGATTAAGAAATACATCTCCACCACTTAGTCTAGATTCCATATTTTGGACCTCAAAGTTTTTTACATTTAGGATTTCTGAAACTTTATCAATTTCTTTTTGACCCATATAATCAGAAGATACATTACTTATTTGTTTTTTTATTTTTCTTAAGTTAAAGAAAAGAGCTTTTTGAGATGCTGTTGAGCCAGTTTTGACTACAGACCAATTTTTTAAAATATAATCTTGGATTGATGCTCTAATCCACCACGAAGCGTAAGTGGATAACCTAAAACCTTTAGAGATATCAAATTTTTCTAGAGCATGCATTATTCCTAAAACACCCTCATGAATAAGATCATCAAGTGGCAATCCATAGCTTTTGTATTTTTTTGCGAAAGAAACAGCTAATCTCAAATATGAATTTAATATAACTTTTAAGGATTCTGAATTTCTTTTATTTCTCCAGTTTTCTATATGATAATATTCTTCTTTTTTATCAAGTATTTTAGATTTCTTAGAAAACTCAACCAAATTATTTGAGACTAATGTTTTAATTGTCATATACTTAGTTATACGCAAAAATTTTAATTTAGATCATTTTGATTCAAATAATTCTATAATGTCTCCATTTTTACTAAAAATACCTGCTAAAATCTTTTTATTATTAAGTGGTTGTTTAAAAAGTGTACATAAAACACTAGTTTTAGAATTCTCAATGTCATTATGATGATTTGACTGATAACCCCTTACTATTCTTTTAAATGATAAATAAGGCTTGTTAATCTGAGAAAAATTTTGATAACCCCACCAAAAGCAATCATTTTGTGCAGATAATGGTCTTGAGAGATCCACGCCCCTGTTTACAAATAATACATCTTTTGTTTCTGTATATGCAGCATGCTTTAAATTTGAAAAAAATTCCTTATGTCCAGGATTTGATGCTATCTCATAATTCAACTTAGTAGTTAGTTTATTTATTTTAATGGTTCCTTGTAGTGCAATTTTTCTAAATTCATCAGGATTAAATCCATATGAAATTATTGTTTGATCTACACCATGGCTAAAAACCCAATTTAAAATTTCTGTTGGATTAGGAGCAATATGTAATTGAAGAAGCTTACTAAGCATTTCTTCTTGTGCCCCTCTAAGAAAAACTATGTCTTTATTTTTTAATTTATATTTTGCCATAAGTTTAAATCTTAATTTTAAAACTTCAGTAATAATTTCTTTAGATTTATTTTCAAACCCTATTACATTGCCTAAAAAAATTAATTTATCACCTATTTCAAAGTTCGATAAAATATATTTTTTAATTGAATAAAATGATTCTAAACTTGAATGCAAAGAACCAATTGCCCAAACTTTGTTTGTTTTTTGTAATTCTAAAAACTTACTAGTGTTGTCCAACTACTTATTTCTTAATATTGATTCAATTTTTTCGGTAGATTGAAAGTAATCTGTTTTTTCAACAGCAGCTACTTCTCTAGCCAATCTTTCAATTGCAATCTGAAACATTTGTCTTTCACTGTAAGATTGTTCAGCTTGACTGGTTTTTCTAAATAAATCCCTAACTACTTCTGCTATTTTAATTGGATCACCAGAAAAAATTTTTGCATCATATTCTTGAGCTCTTCTACTCCACATAATCCGTCTTATTTTTGGTTTTAATTTTAAAATATTCAATACTTCTTCAATAATTTTTTTTGAAGAAATTTTTCTTAAACCCACCTCTTCAAGCTTATCTGTTGGAACTCTAATGGTTAATTTTGATTGTTCCATTTTAACAACATAAAAATTTGTTTTAATGCTTTCTATTTCCATTGTTTCGATTTTTGTAATTTCACCTACACCATGCTTTGGGTATACGACAGTTTCACCTTCTTTAAATTGTGTGGTTTTTTTTACCATATTTATTTACCTGATTTTTCACTAAAATAGTCTTGAAATTTATTTTGAATACCTTGCCATTTCTTAGCATCAATAGGTGGTTCTTTTTTTTCAATAATTACAGGCCATATCTCCGAATACTTACGATTAATTTCTGCCCATTTTTCCATTCCATCTTCTGTGTCAGAATGAATTGCATCAATAGGGCACTCTGGTTCACAGACTCCACAATCAATACATTCATCTGGATGTATAACTAACATATTTTCACCTTCATAAAAACAATCTACAGGACAAACTTCAACACAATCCATATGTTTACATTTTATACAATTTTCATCAACTACATATGTCATAATTTATTTACTTTATTATTAGCTCTTTTTTTTGCATTTCCACATTCAATATCTGATATATATAATAATCCGGCAAGTCTTCTTAAAAGATTAGATTCAAAATCATGAATTTCATTGTCCGCAAGGATAACTTCCCACAATACTTCAATTAATAATAATTTTTTTTCATGAGAAAAAGATTTATTTAATTTTGAAGTATAATAATGTAGTGAGCGGGAATTATCTTTATCATCAAGTGCTTTAGAAAGGACCATCTCAACTTCTTTTGGATCTTCTTTAAAAATATTTATAAGACTTAAAGAAATTTTATTTACCTCATCATGTGATATATTGCCATCAGTATTGGCTGCCTCTATCATCAACCCTGCAAGAATATCAATATCTTTATTATAATCTTCTTTATTTTGATTAATATTATTAGAAAATATATTTCTTAGAGATTGTAACAATTGAACACCTTATAAATTTCTATTTTTAATTTATTTAAAGTAGTTTTTCCAAAACTGCAAAAGGAGAATTTGGATCTGCTTGTTTTTTATTTTTATTTGAAAGTTTGGCAATTTTAGTATTTTTTTTAATTTGTATTTTTTTTGTTTTATTTTTTATGATTTTTTTGGGATGTTTTTTTAGCTCATTATAATATAAATCTCTATCATTATTCAATTTTAAGGCGCTAAAACCACAAAATATCAGTATATCTTTTAATTGATTTCTATCACAACCAACTGGATTCATTAAATCTGAAGAATCTAAAAAAGGACCATTTTTAATTTTCTGCCTAGCTAAGAAAAATATTCTTTCAAAAACGTCTACCCTTAACGCAAAATTATTAACTTTTATGTATCCAATAGAGGACCAATATTCTTTTTTCATTTCATTCTGAATATCAAAAGATACCCTGCCATCTTTTGGCAATGGTGCTGGACCCTCAAATTTGTAATCATTAAACAAGCACCACAAAAGAGCAGAAAGCTCCATTGGTGCTTTCTTTAAAAAATTAGGAACAAAAAAATACTTTGCTCCTATTCGAATACCTGATTTAGATATTATGTTTTTATCTTCCTCTGATATATTTTTTAAATAGTCACTAAATTGCTCTATTGGAAGTGTGCCTAGGTTTTCAAAAATATTAAATTTTATAGCCCTTAGATTAGCAGATATATTTTTACTATCGTCTGCATTAAGCGGCCATAATAATACTTTGATTAATTCATCTATCCACTTTTGCAGTTTTGCTGAAATAAGTAACCTGTTTTCGCTACTGATATATTCAGTATTTAAAGCCTCTGCAATAGGAGTAGATATATTGGATCCTTTTGTTAGATATCCTATAATTTCTTCTCCCCAAAAAATATTTATGCCTTTACTAAAATTAATTTCGTTAATTTTGCCAAAGCTTATTGACTCATTAGGGGCATTTAAAAAATTATTAATTTTTTCTTCAATCATTATTCTAACTAATTTTTTTACATGAGTTAGAGAGAAAAGAGAATGAGAAATTGCATCTTTATTTAATTTTAAATTAAAACCATAAAGTGTACCGTATTCTATATTATTAATAGTGATAGTTTTGTCATTATTTACAGTTATATCGTGATTTAAATCATCATTATTAGAATTAATGAAATATTTTGAAGTTAAGTCAACAAATCTATTAGTTAATCCCTGATGGAGATTATCGGATAAATCATTTTCAATTTTTTTAGTAATTTCCTGCCAATATTTTTCATTATCAATCCAATTTTGATGATTTGATATGTATGTCCATGTTCTGACTTGAGAAATTTTTAATGAAAGTTCTTCTATTCCTCCATTAAAATTTTGAAGCCCTAAAATATTTTTTTCGAGCCATAATTTTGGTATTTTTTCATTTTTTATTAAAAGTAAAAAAATTGTCTTGAGAAACTGAAGATAAGTATCATTAAATAATTTCTGAAAATCTGGAATTCTACATACATCCCATAATACTTTGATTCTATCTTTGCTTGTTAGTAATTTCCTGATATCTTTATCATCTATTAAAAATCTAAAATTTAATTCATCTACTGCATTTTTTTTATGAATAAAATAATTATGAACAGGAAACTGCTTTAAACTTGCAAGAAAATTTTCAACACTTGAAAAATCATACAGGGTATTTCTCCAATAAATTCTAGTAATTGAATCAAAGTTGCTTTCTTCAATATTTTGAATAGTTTTTATGTCTATTTGCCCAGCATTTTTTAATAACGAAAAAGTTCCATTATTTTCATATCTTCCTGCCCTTCCTGCTATTTGACCTATTTCAATTGGTCTTAAATTTCTTTTGAATTTCCCATCAAATTTTTCAATAGAAGAGAAGGCTACATGATCAATATTTAAATTCAAACCCATGCCAATAGCATCAGTAGCAACTAGGTAATCTACTTTTTTTTCTTCATACATTTCTACTTGAGAGTTTCTGGTTCTTGGACTTAATGATCCCAGAACAACTGCTGCCCCACCTCTATGAGATCTAAGACTTTCAGCAAGTGCATAAACGCTGTTTATATTAAATGCGATTACGGCTGTCCTAGGTTTAAGTTTTGAAAAATTTTTATTAGATGTAAAACTTAGTTTTGAAAATCTTTCTCTGCTTTCAATTTTTATATTAGAAAAAATTTTTAACAATAAGGACTTTATTGTTAGTGAGCCTAATAATATTGTTTCAAAATCCCCTCTTGTATTTAATATGTGTTCAGTAAATATGTGACCTCTCTCATAATCTGATGCTAATTGTACTTCATCGATAGCTACACACTCTACATTTAAATTTTTAGGAATAGACTCCACGGTGCAGAAAAAATATTTTGCCTCTTTTGGTATAAATTTTTCTTCACCGGTTATTAATGCAACATTATTTATTCCAACTCTTTTAACTGCTTTGTCGTAGTTTTCTCTTGCTAATAAACGTAATGGGAAGCCAAATATTCCAGATTGATAGGACATCAATCTATCAAAGGCTAGATGAGTTTTCCCAGTATTAGTAGGACCTAAAATGGCTATTAAATTACCACCAACGTCACTCACTAATTTTAAGATGCTTTTTTAATAATTGAATTTAACACGTATTGAAGAATACCACCATGTCTGTAATAATCCAGTTCTTTAATTGTATCTATTCTGCAAAGGAGTTTTATAATTCTTTTTTGATCTGATTGAATCTCACAATCAAGTTCTGAGTTTACGCTGATGTTAGCTAAGCCTTTAATCGAAATTATCTCACTTCCATTAAGTTTTAGTGATTTTTTGTTTTGCTTTGCTGTAAACTCTAAAGGCAAAACACCCATACCAATTAAGTTTGACCGATGTATTCTCTCAAAACTTTCGGCAATTACAGCCTTTACACCTAATAATTTAGTCCCTTTAGCAGCCCAGTCTCTGGAAGAACCAGTTCCATATTCTTTGCCTGCAAAAACAACAAGAGGTACATTGTTCTCTTCATATTTAATTGCAGCATCATAAATTGACATTTTTTCATCTTGATCAAAAAACTTAGTAACCCCTCCTTCTATTCCAGGAACAATTTCATTTTTAATGCGAATGTTAGCAAAAGTGCCTCTCATCATTATTTCATGATTTCCTCTTCTAGAGCCATAAGAATTGAAGTCTTTTCTGCTTATTTGTCTCTCATTTAAATATTTACCTGCAGGACTATCCAATTTTATTGCACCCGCTGGGGAGATGTGATCAGTGGTAACACTGTCGCCAAGAATAGCAAGAATTCTTGCATTAATTATATCTTCAATCTGATTTTTTTCATCATTAAAAAAGGGTGGGTGTTTTATATAAGTGCTTGATGCACTCCAAGCATAAGTCTTGTCCGGAATGCTTTCTATTGATTGCCAATTTTGATCACCATTATAAATCTCCTTATATCTTTTTTTAAACATTTCAGTAGATATTGAATTATCTACTATTTCATTTATTTCAGATGCAGATGGCCATAAGTCCCTAAGAAAGACATCTTTTCCTAACTTACTTATTCCAATAACTTCATTAAAAATATCAATATTCATATTACCTGCAATAGCAAAAGCTACAACCAAAGGAGGTGAGGCTAAAAAATTTGCTTTTACTTCTTGATGAACTCTGCCTTCAAAGTTTCTATTGCCTGATAAAACTGAACATACTGTTAAATTGTTATTTTTTATTTCATTAGAAATCCACTCCTCCAGTGGTCCTGAATTACCTATGCAGGTAGTGCAGCCATAACCAACCAAATTAAAACCAATTTGGTTAAGATATTTAGACAAATTTGCTTTATCTAAATAATCACTAACTACTTTACTTCCAGGCGCTAAGCTTGTTTTAACCCACGACTTTGCAGACAAACCTAATTCTACAGCTTTTTTTGCAACTAAGCCCGCAGCAATCATAACATTAGGGTTTGAAGTGTTTGTACAGCTTGTTATGGCTGCAATCACAACATCACCAGATTGAAGTTTATTATTAGTAATTGATTTGTCATAAGGAGTATTATCAATTGTTTTAAATACTTCAGGAACATCTCTAACAAGTATCTTATCTTGTGGTCTTTTTGGACCAGAAACTGATGGCTCTATTTTATTTAAATCTAAACTAATTTTTTCATCAAAATTAGGATTGTAAGTATCGTTAGTCCACATCTTTTGCATTGATGTATATTTTTTTACAATATTAATTTGATGCTCATTTTTACCAGATAACTTCAAATACTTTATTGTTTCTTTATCTGTAGAAAAAAAACCACATGTCGCACCGTACTCAGGTGCCATATTTGAAATTGTTGACCTGTCTGAAAGAGATAAATTCTTTAATCCCTCACCATAAAACTCTACAAATTTTCCAACCACCCCATGCTTCCTTAGTATTTCAGTTATAGTTAAAACTAAATCTGTAGCAGTAATCCCTTCTTGAAGTTTGCCATTTAACTTGCAACCTAAAACTTTTGGAATATTCATAGATATCGGTTGACCTAACATTGCAGCTTCTGCCTCTATCCCGCCAACACCCCAACCTAAAACTGAAAGTGCGTTAACCATTGTTGTATGACTGTCAGTTCCAACAACTGAGTCTGGATAGAGATAATTATGTTCACCAATATTACTTGACCAAATAGTAGTTGCAATATTCTCAAGGTTTACTTGATGACATATTCCTCCACCTGGTGGTGCTACATAAAAATTATCAAAAGCGTATTGGCCCCATTTTAAAAATTCGTACCTTTCTTTATTTCTTTCAAATTCTTTTTTTACATTTTCTTCATAGGCTTTATCATTTCCAAAATGATCAACCATTACAGAGTGATCTATTATAAGATCTACTCTTGATAATGGATTAATTTTATTAGGATCGATTCCCTTCTGCTTTAATGCATCCCTCATTGCAGCTAAATCAGCTACTACTGGAACACCTGTAAAATCCTGCATAAGAACTCGTGTTGGTGAAAATGAAATTTCGAAATTATCCTTAACACTATTTATTTTTATGCATAAATTAGAGATCATCTCTTTAGTGACTGACACACCATCTTCATTTCTAATTAAGTTTTCCAAAATAACTTTTATTGAATTAGGAATTTTAGATAAATCAAAATTATACAAAGTAGCGATGGTATTTAAGTCAAAATACTTATAATTTTTATTATCAATAGTTATATCTTTAAATGCATCGAATGAATTGAGAGATTCCATATTAAATATATAGTTTTTTAAAAAAATACTTACACATAATTGACAATATTTAAAAAATAAAAAATTATTTAGCTCTGTAATAAGTTTTTACCTAATAATACTAAAAAAAAAATTGTATACCTGTTTTGTAAATTTTTAATTAGAATTCTGCGAAAAAAACGAATATAAATAAAAAAAATTTATAAAAAAATACTAAAAATTTTTCATCTTTAATAGATTTTCTTATATTGTTGACTTTGTGCGTAAGTTTTGGGAAAAAAAGAAAGCCTTTTATGTTTGTCACTTATTTTAAGTGATGATGGAGGGGGGTTCCTCCACTTTAACCCAATACAAGGAGCATTAAATGGCAAAGAAGAAAAAGAAAGCTGCAGCTAAGAGAAGAAAAGCAGCACCTAAGAGAAAGAAAGCAGCACCTAAGAGAAAGAAAGCTGCTCCTAAGAAGAAGAAGAGAGCGGCACCTAAGAAGAAGAAAAGAGCTGCTCCTAAGAGAAAAAAAGCAGCACCTAAGAAGAAAAAGAAGGCAGCTAAGAAGAAGAAAAGAGCTGCTCCTAAGAAAAAGAAAAAGGCTGCAAAGAGAAGAAGAAGATAGGCTATTTTCTAGAGTTAGAAAAAAAAATATATTTTTTTTCTTTTTCTTAATTTTTCTAAAAATTACAAAAAACGGGGGTAACCCCGTTTTTTATTGTGTAATGAATAAAATACTTTTAATCAGTCGATATGCTTCTCATTAACAATTTGTCTTTTTCAAGAAATGATAACATAATATTCCAGAATTTAAATTTATCATTAAGTAATCGAAGCATAGCACAAATTAGAGGTAAAAATGGTTCAGGTAAAACAACTTTCCTTAACGTAATTTTAAATTTTTTAGAATCCAAAACAGGAGAAATATTTTGGGAAGGTAAAAATATAAAAAAAAATATTTTCAATTTTTACAATAAAACAACATTTATAATGGATCATAATACTTGTACAAGAAAGATGACTGTCCTGGATAATATAAATTTTTGGAGTAGATTATCTTCTTCAAAATTAACTAAAGATGAAATTGTATTATTATTGGAGACTTTTAATATACAAAAATATCAAAATACTAAAACAATGTATTTATCTTCTGGGGAAATAAGAAAACTAGAATTACTTAGACTGATTCTAGAGCAGAAAAAATTATGGATTCTAGATGAACCATATAATCACCTAGACGATTTATCTATAGAAATACTGAATCAAACTTTTATTGATCATATAAACAAAGATGGGGTTATTTTATTTACATCGCATTTAAAGCCAAGTATCAATAATTTAGAGGTTGTAGACTTATAATATGAAACTTATACAGAAAATATTCTTTTTTTTTAATAGGGAAGCAAAGCTATTTTATAGCAATATTGGAGATCTTTTTTCAAATATTTTATTTTTTTTCTTATCTATTTTTATTTTTGTGTTTGCTTTAGGCGCAGATGAACAGCTGCTAAGAAATGTTGGTATGGGAATAATTTGGAGCTTATTGCTTTTAAGTTCTACTCTTAGTTTAAGAAAGTTCTATGAAGATGATTTCAATAATAGTGTTATTAAAATCATCCATATGGGTGGCATGAGCTATGAATTGATTGTTTTTCTTAAAATACTGTCACATTTTTTCTTTGTTCAAATACCTTTCTTAGCTTCTATTCCAATAGCTTGTGTTTTTTTTAATCTTCCAATTAATGAGGTCTATAATTTAATCTTAACATTTATTATTGGTTCATTTATTTTATCCTGTTTAGGGTCTATTTCAGCATCAATGAATTTATTAAACAAAACTAACTTTTCAATTGGAAGTTTAATTGTTCTTTTATTTTTTATACCAGTCATTATTTTCTCAATTGGTACAAATAATTCTGAAAGTGATTTCAACTCTCTCATAAGTTTGCTTTTGGGTATAGCTTTGATATTTTTAGGTATTTCCCCATGGTCTAGCGCTGCCTTTATCAAATTAGCTTTAAGGAATAAGTGATGTTTAATTTTTTAATAAATCCTTACAAATTTAATAAGTTTGTAGACATTATATTTAAACCACTTGTAATTCTTACATTGCTGGTTCTTACAGCAGGATTATTTTTAGTTTATTTCTCACCCTTAGATTATCAACAAGGTTTAACAGTAAAAATTATGTATATACACGTTCCATCAGCTTGGTTAGCTCTGCTCACCTATGCTATCATGACTATTTACAGCATTATAGGACTAGCTTTCAAAATACCATTCAGTTTCATAATTAATAAGGCCATAGCTCCTATTGGCGCTGTATTTACTATATTATGTTTAATATCTGGCTCAATGTGGGGAAAACCAATGTGGGGAACTTGGTGGGTATGGGATGCAAGATTAACATCTGTTGCTATTTTATTTATTGTATACTTATTGATAATTTTTTTAAACCAAACTTTTGAAAATAGAGAGGTAAGAGAAAAAACTATAGCAATATTTATTCTAATAGGTTCAATTAATCTTCCTATTATTAAATTTTCTGTAGATTGGTGGAATACTTTGCATCAAACAGCTAGTATAAGTAAATTGTCTGCCCCCTCTATAGATATGTCTATGCTTCAACCTCTTCTAATTATGACCATAGGTTTTAGCATGATAGGCGTAATTATTGCAATATTGAGAATAAAGGCTGAAATTCTATTAAGAAAGAAATTTCTGTAGCTCTTTGTGACCTTTAGTCATCGCTTTAATTTAAATTAAGTTTTATATAAGGAATTATAAATTATGTATTTTTGGTTTGTATTTATTACTTATTTTGTTGCCTTTTTATTAATTTTTGGGTTGCTACTTTTATCTTATTTAAAGCTTAAAAAGCTTGAAAAATAGCTATGAGCCTTAGGTTTCAAAGACTGATATTAATATTGATAACATTAGTTTTTTTGAGTGCGGCAGTAGTATTAATACTTTTTAACACTAAACAAAATATAGTTTTTTTTTACACACCTACTGAATTAATAGAAAATGATTTTATCTTAAACAAAAAAGTTAGAATTGGCGGTTATGTAAAAAAATCTTCATTTATTAAAAAGTCATTAAATACTTATGAATTCAAAATAACTGATAATGTGAATGAGCTGTTAGTTTTTTACAATGGTATTTTACCAGATTTATTTAGAGAAGGACAGGGAACAGTAATTGAGGGGTTTTTAAATAATAATAACAATATTGTAGCTTCTAAAGTTTACGCAAAACATGATGAAAACTACATGCCTGCATCAATAAAAAAAGAATTAGAAAAAAACAATCAGTGGAAAAAAAATTACAAATGATTTCATTAATAGGTTTTTGCTCACTATGTCTGTCTACTATTTTTTCTTTTGTAGTTTTAATTCCATATTCTATTTTACAGATTAAAGTAAAATACTTATTCTTTATCTTTAGATCTTCAACATTTTTAGTATGTGTCTCGTTTGTGTCACTTATTTTTGCATATATTAATTCAGATTTTTCTAACTTTAATGTGTTTCAAAATTCTCATTCAAACAAACCTCTAATTTATAAAATTACAGGAGCTTGGGGAAATCATGAAGGATCTATTCTTCTTTGGGTTTGTATGATTTCAATATATGGTTTTTTTTATTCTATATTTGGTAAATCGTTTAATGATTTTAAAATAACAGTTCTTAAAATTCAAAGTGCTTTATTTATAATTTTTGCTCTTTTTATTATTTTTACTTCCAACCCATTCCTTCTAAACCCTGTATTAGTTGAAGAGGGGTTGGGTTTAAATCCAATTTTACAAGATCCTGCATTAGCAATTCATCCCCCCATGTTGTACTTAGGCTATGTTGGTTTTTCTTTAGTGTTTAGCTTAGCAATAGCAAGTTTGTTAAAAACAAATCCAGATCAAATTTGGATAATGGAAATAAGAAAATGGTCAATGATTAGTTGGGGTTTCTTAACAGCTGGAATAGCCCTAGGTTCATATTGGGCATATTATGAACTTGGTTGGGGAGGATGGTGGTTTTGGGATCCAGTCGAAAATATTTCCTTAATGCCCTGGATAGCTGGATTAGCATTGGTTCACTCAGTAATAATGATTAGAGGAGAACAGGCAATTGAGAAATGGATTATTTTTCTATCAATACTATGTTTTTCTCTAAGCATACTTGGAACATTTCTAGTCAGATCTGGGATTTTAACAAGCGTTCATTCTTTTGCTGCAGATGCTTCAAGAGGTCTCTTTATTCTTTTAATTTTTTTTGTAACTACAGGCTTTGGGTTGCTTGTTTTTTTAATTAAATCACCATCAAAAAAAAATGATTTACATTTACTTTTGATCAACAAAACATCAGCTCTAATAATCAATAATATTCTGATGATGATAGCTGTGTTAACTATATTACTTGGAACTATTTATCCAATAATAATAGAAGTCTTAACTAATACAAGAATTTCTGTTGGTGGTCCTTATTTTAACTCAACTGTTTTGCCAATTCTACTTCCAGGTTTTTTATTAATGAGTGTTGCTCCTGTACTATCTTGGCAAACAAACAAAATCAAAAAATTTAAAATTTATGTAATATGTTTTTTTATATTAAGTGCTATTGTTTTATTGCAATCCTATTTTACAAATTTTAATCCTTGGGGATTTATCGGTTTGATACTCGGAGTATGGATAATATTTGCCTCAATATTGTCTATTGTTTTGAGGTACAAATTTTCTATTACAATACACTATGTCAAAACGATAAATAGTTTTATAGCCCATATTGGTGTTGGTATAATGATAATAGGAATTACTTTTTCAAGTATTTATCAAAAAGAGTTTAATTTTAATATTGCAGTTGGTGAAGAGGTAATTTTAGATAATGATTTTTTAAAATTTCAAGATACAAAAATAATTGAAGAAAAAAATTACCAATCTTTAATAGCTATCTTTTCTTTAGAAAAAAAAGACAGAATAGTTAGTTATATTGAAACAGGTAAAAATTATTATCCTGTATCAAAAACAATAACTTCAGAGGTTGGAATATATCATGACTGGTTTAAAGATGTTTATATAATTCTTGGTAGCGAAAATAACGATATTTGGTCTATTAGAGTATACTTAAATCCATTAGTAAGCTTTATTTGGATTGGGGTTTTTGTAATGATATTTTCAAGTATTATAGCAGTTATAAAAAAATGAAAAAAATTCTTTTAATTTTACCTTTATTTTTACTAACAACAATTTGCTTATTCTTTCTTTTATTTATTTTACTTAAAAAAGACCCTAATGATCCCCCAAGCGCACTACTAAATAAGAGTATACCAATTTTTTCTTCAACCAATCTCTATAATGATAGTGAATTTTTAGAATCAAACAATCTAAAAGGGCAATATATACTTATTAACTTTTTTGCTTCATGGTGTGCGCCATGTAGGGTTGAGCATCATCTTTTTTTTGAAATAAAAAAACAAAAACCAGAGTTGTATATTATAGGATTTTCACATAAAGATGATCCCAATAACTCAAAAAAATATCTTGAAGAAGAAGGTAATCCTTATTCTTTTGTTGGCCTTGACCAAGATGGAAAAATAGCTTTTGAATTTGGTGTTTTTGGATTACCTGAAACATTTTTGATTAATAATAAAGGTAAAATAATTTTTAAACATACAGGAATATTAACCAAAGAAATTATAGATAATGAAATTTCAAAGCTCTTTTAAATTTTTATTTTTTTTATTTTTTTCTTTCAATGCTTTTGCAAATGAAAACATTGATGAAAAAGTAAAAAAATTAACACTAGAGTTAAGGTGCATGACATGTCAAAATCAAAGTGTTTATGAATCTGACTCTGATTACGCGAAAGATGTAATGATAATAGTAAAAGAAAAATTTAAAGAAGGACTGGACGAAAGAGAAATTAAAGAATTTTTAACTGAACGATATGGCGAGTATATTTTATTCAAGCCTTATTTTAGTTCAAAAAATGTACTTTTATGGCTTTTTCCATTTATTTTAATTATTGCTTCAATGTTAGTTTTCATAAGAAATTTAAAAAAAAAGTAGAGTAGAGGAGTATTTAAATTGTATTTTTTTATTTAGGATATAAGGATTCTTTATAAATATATTTAAAATTACTTGCCTAAAGTAATACACAAGGAGGAAGAGTGAAAAAAATTTTATTAATCTTATTTTCATTAAGCTTACTTAGTTTAACTACTATTAGTAATGCAAAATCTATTAGAATTGGTACCGAGGGGGCTTACCCTCCTTGGAACAATCTAAATTCAGCAGGAGAACTTGAAGGTGCAGAAATTGACTTTGGTAATGAAGCATGTGCAAGAATGGGTGTTGACTGTGAGTGGGTAACTCAAGACTGGGATGGAATTATTCCAGCTCTACTTCAAGGAAAATATGACATCATCATTGCCGGTATGTCAATTACTGAAGAGAGAAAAGAAAAAGTAAACTTCACAAATGGCTATATGACTGATGGTGCTAGATTTGCTGTATTAAAAGATAGTGGACTAGCTGATCTCAATATTGCTGGTATGGCAAAAGTTAACTTAAATAATGCTGGTGGTAAAGAACAAGCAGCTATTGGTCAGCTTATTGCAGCAATGAATGGCTCTACAGTTTGTGTTCAATCTTCTACTATTCATCAAAACTTTCTAGAAAAACATATGTCTGGAGCTGTTAAAGTTAAATTGTATCAAGCTGTCGATGATCATAATTTAGACTTAGCTGCTGGTAGATGTGATGCTATTCTTGCTGATGTTGGATCTATAATTGATTTTATGGAGTCTGATGGAGGTGTTGATGTAGCGTTTACTGGTCCAACATTCTCAGGCGGTGTTTTTGGAGACGGTGTAGGTGGAGCTGTTAGAAAAGAAGATACTGATATTGTAGAAATGTGGAATGCAGCTATTGCTGAGATGTCTGCTGATGGAACAACTGCTGAAATCACAAAGAAATGGTTTGGTAGAGATATTTCTATGTAATTAATCAAACAAAAATTATATAAAAGCGGTCAACTTTAAAGACCGCTTTTTTTATGTCTAAAAATATACCCTCAAAAGAATATTTACAAAACTTAGAATATTATAAAAAAATGCATAATGAAGGATTTAATCTTATTAGTGGTAAAAGAAGAAGCGCAAATGAAGCGTACGATGGTCATAGCACACTGGCTTTTGCAAAATTAATTAGAGATATAATAAATAAGAATCAAATAAAATCGATGCTTGATTATGGAAGTGGAAAAGGTTTTTATTATGAAAACCCATTTAATATAAAAGGTTTAAAAATTAATTCCTTAAAAGATTATTGGGGTATAGAAATTGACTTATTTGATCCTTGTTATAAAAAAAATTCATTAATTGATGAAAATAAATTATATGATTTAGTTGTCTCAATAGATGTTTTGGAACACATACCGTCTCAAGATATAGACTGGGTTTTGGAAAAAATTATAAGTAAAGCTAAAAAATTTGTTTTTCTAAATGTTGCCTGTTATTCAGCTGTAGCACTTTTACCCAATGGTGAAAATGCTCATATAAATGTAAATAATCCAAATTGGTGGCATGAAAAATTTTCGTTTTTAAAAAAAAAATATTTAAATACTAAGATTATTTGTGTGTGTACTCTAAAAGAAAATGGAATTAATAAATATTTTCCTTTGCAATATGATGATAAAATAACTAATTACGAAAAATAATGACTTCACTTTTAGGGTTAATAATTCAAATAATAAATCTTTATCAGTTTATTTTGTTAATTTATATTATTGCAACTTGGTTGCTTAATTTTAATATAATTAATTCATCTAATCGTTTTGTTTATAGTGTTATGGAAGCTATGTATCGTCTGTGTGAACCAAGTTTGAACTTAGTTAGAAAATACATACCAAACTTTGGAACTATAGATATATCACCCATAATTGTATATTTAGGATTATGGTTTATAAAAAGTTTACTAATTGAATATTGGCCTAGGTAATATGACAAAATTAATTAATGGCAAAGAAATTGCCAAGAATCTTAGAAACACACTTAAAAAAGAAATTGATAATTTAAAATCTAAAACAGGAAAAGTTCCTGGATTAGCTGTTGTTCAAGTTGGTGAAGTTGCTGCAAGTAACGTTTACGTCAAAGCAAAAACTAAAAGTGCAAAAGAGGTTGGTTTTGAAGTAATTGATCATCATCTTATTGAACAAACCTCAGAGGAAGAATTGCTTCAATTAGTTATGAATCTTAACAAACAAGAAAATGTAAATGGTATATTAGTTCAACTTCCTCTTCCTGATCATATTAATGAGCAAGTAATCTTAGATTCAATTCATCCCGATAAAGATGCAGATGGTTTTCATCCCTTAAATGTTGGTAAATTATCAATTGCGAGTCACAATGATCAAAACTTACTAATTCCATGCACTCCTTATGGATGCATTATAATGTTAAAAAGTCTTGAAATAAATCTGTCTGGAAAGAATGCTGTAGTCATAGGAAGATCAAATATTGTTGGTAAACCAATGGCTCAGCTTTTATTAAAAGAGTCTTGCACTGTTACTATCGCACACTCTAAAACCCAAAATTTGGAAGAAGTATGCCAAAATGCAGATATTGTTGTTGCAGCAGTTGGAAGACCTGAAATGGTAAAAGGAAGTTGGATAAAAAAAGGTGCAGTTGTTATAGATGTTGGAATAAATAGAATTGAAGCTAATATAAAAGGAGAGAATAAAAATAAATTAGTTGGAGATGTAGATTTTAAAGAAGCAGAAAAAAATGCTTCTGCAATAACCCCAGTTCCTGGCGGTGTAGGTCCAATGACAATTGCATGCTTATTAAGAAATACAACGGTAGCATTTAAAAATAAACAAAAAAGCTAATTATTTAATATTGAAATCACTTTATTCAGGATATTGTCTACAGTTATAGTTTTTCTTGCTTCGTCACAATGGGAACAAATATATCCTACAGTACCACAGGGAGACATAGAATGATCAAAATATATGTTTTCATGAGAATCATAGCCAGTAACTTTAGGGTGTATCCAGCCGCCAAAATACACAATTGCTTTTTTTCTAATTGCTGCAGCTGCATGACTAAATCCACCCTCTGGACCTAAGAAAAGGTCACAATAATTCATAATCGCACAAGCGGTTCTAAAATCAAAATCAACTGATGAGTAATAGACTCCTTCATATTTTTTGCTTTTTTCATGCTTTGATTGAATTATTAAATATTTATCCTTTAATTTTAAAATTAATTCTTTCCAATTTGACTCTCCCCAGTCTTTATTTTTCATTTTATAATAAAAAAAACTATCATCAATTTTGGTTGATGTTGACTCAAAAAAAATTATTCCTTTAGACTTTGCTTTATTATTTTTTTTCCAATAATCTTTTGCAGCACTTAAGATTGATATAGCCTTATTTTTCTCACTATCTGTAAAATATAACTTTCCTGGAGTCGGACTAAAACTCATGTTCCATTTCCAGTTTTTATCACTACTCCTTTCATAATCTATGTAAGGACGAGCTTCGTTGTAATAATTGATAAAATGAATAGGTTTATTTCTATCAACTTTATTTATAGGAGTGATATTTGGATTATTTTTATAAATTGGAGAATCATAAATTATTTTTTTTTTTAAGTCGCCAATTACAATTTGTTTGTTTGGATGCTTCTTTTTTTCTTGTTCAACAAAACTTGTTATCATTAGTTCATCCCCAAGGCCCATTTATTACCTCATTGCTTTAATCTTAATGAATTTATTTTAATAAATCCTTCCGCATCTCTCTGATTATAATCGCCTACTTCATCAAATGATACAAGGGATAAATTATATTTACTAAAAGGAGATCTTCTGCCCTTTACAATTACATTGCCTTTAAAAAGTTGTAATCTGACATCTCCAGTTACTTTCTGCTGAGTAACGTCTATCAAGCTTTGCATACTTAGTCTTTCAGAAGAAAACCACAGTCCGTTATAAATAGTCTCAGCATATTTTGGCATAATTTCATCCTTTAAATGCGCTTCACCTCTATCTAATGTAATACTTTCGATAGCTCTATGTGCTTTGGATAAAATTGTTCCACCAGGTGTTTCATAAACACCCCTAGATTTCATGCCAACAAAACGATTTTCAACAATATCTTCTCTGCCTATTCCATGATTAAATCCATATTCATTTAGGTTTGATAATAATTCATGAGCTTTTAATTTTTTTTGATTTATTGAAACTGGGTCACCCTGCTCAAATGATATTATTATTTCATCTGGTGTTGAGTTTGCGTCCTTAATAGATTTAGTTCGTGTATATACAAAATCTGGGGCATCTATCCATGGATCTTCAAGGATTTTACCTTCTGACGAAGTATGAAGTAAATTCGCATCAGTGCTGAACGGAGCTTCTCCAAGCTTGTCTTTAGGTATATTTATTTGATATTTTTCTGCAAAATTGATTAAATCATTCCTTGAACTAAGTTCCCATTCTCTCCAAGGAGAAATTACCTTAATTTTTGAATTGTTTGCATAATACCCCAATTCAAATCGAACTTGATCATTACCCTTGCCAGTAGCGCCATGTGCCACTGTATCTGCCCCAACCTCTTTTGCAATTTCAATTTGTTTTTTAGCTATTAATGGCCTTGCTATTGCAGTCCCTAAAAAATACATTCCTTCATAAAGGGCATTTGCACGAAACATAGGAAAAACATAATCTTTTACAAACTCTTCTCTTAAATCTTCTATGAAAATTTCTTCCACCCCTAATGTTTGTGCTTTACATTTAACTGGCTCAAGTTCCTCACCCTGTCCTAAGTCAGCAGTAAATGTAACTACAGGACATTTGTATTTAACTTGAAGCCATTTAAGGATAACACTTGTATCTAGACCTCCTGAATAAGCTAAAACAATTTTCTTTGGCATCTTAACAATTTTCATTTAATTGATTTATTGCATTAGTAAATCCTTTTAGAGTGTAAATATCATTTGTTATTGTTCCTCTTGTTGACTCGCCCGTAAGAGTTAATTCAAGGCCTTTTTTCATTGCGTAGACAACTTTATTATCATCGTTAGTCCACGCTGTCTCTGATGAATCCTCAGTTGAATAAAAATCAAAATTAGTATTATCAATTTTTACATTAATTGTTTTTTCAAGATCATACTTATAACCAGCTTCGATCTGAATAATATTTTCTTCACTTCCAATAATTTTGTAAACCAGAATATAATTGTCACCCCTTTTTTTTGTTTCTGGCAAGTCAGATTTAATAGGTGATGAACCTATATAACACCAGTCTTCATCTTGAACAAAAGACCATTTGCCCTTTTCTATTGAAAGAGATTGCTTGGTAATACAAATTATAAAAACTACCAAAAATGTATGTGCTATTTTTTTCATTTATTAATGTATGATTTTGTTATTATACCATTATATAGTAGTATTAAAGTTTAAGATTAATAAAATTATTATGGAAAATGAAAGGCTAATTGATCTTGTAACAAAGATTTCTAAAAATAGAGATGAGAGAGCATTCTCTGAATTATTCGATTTTTTAGCCCCTAAGATCAATGCTTACTATCTAAAAAATAACTTAAGTTTTGAACAATCTGAAGAATTAACCCAGGAAGTCCTTAGTACAATTTGGACAAAGACAAATTTATTTGACCCTGAAAGATCTAAATTTATAACTTGGGCTTATACTATTGCTAGAAATAAAAAAATTGATCTCTATAGAAAAACAAAAAACAAAACGGCAGAAGATGAGGATATTAGACACTTTTTATATCAAAATAATAAAATTAATGATTATGAGATAGAATTATCAATAAATAAAATAAAGAAAGAATTAGATGAAAATCAACAAAAATTGCTAAAAATGAGCTTTTTTGAGCAAAAAAGTCACAAAAAAATAGCTGAAGAACTTGAAATCCCTCTAGGCACAGTTAAATCTAGGATAAGATCTACACTAAACAAAATGCAAAAATACTTATCATGAATACAGCGGCTCAAAAAAACGAACTTATATTTGGTTATTCAAGTGGCAACCTGAGTGAAGCTAAATCTTTATTTGTTTCAATGTATCTGTTTCTAAATAGTGTTGCGGCAAAAAAAGCTTCAATATTTGATAATATTTTAGCAGATAATCTTTCTAATTTAGATGAAGTTGCTCCCAAAAAAATAAATTATAAAGATTGCATAAATGCAAGCTCTAATCAAAATTTAGAATTTAAAATAAGCAAAAATTATAACCCCCTTACAAACCTTATAGGAAGCATTGACAATCTCAATTGGAAATTAATCTATAAAGGTTTTAGAGAATTTAATATTCCCTTAAAAGGTAGTGACTCTATTAAACTAATTAAAATGGATCCGGGAACTTCTGTCCCTCTACACTCACATAATGGAAAAGAATATATTCTTGTAATTGATGGAAGTTTTTGTGATGAATATGGCGAATATAAAAAAGGTGATATGCAAATAAATGATCAAAAAATAAAACACCACCCAACAGCTTGTGATAAGAATGGTTGTATTTGTCTGACAATAACTGAGAGAGATATAGTTTTCTTCGGTAAGCTTGGTTCGGCATTAAATTTATTTACATTTATAAAATCATTTTTTAAGTAAATTTTAAATTTTGCTCTATAATAAGTTATGAGCAAAGTTACAACTCTATTTTACCGTGGAAAATTAGTTGAAAGTATTCATAATATAAAATGTTACATTGGCTCTGTTGATGGTAAAAAAATATTTACAACTAACAATGATGATGATTTTATTTATCCGAGATCTTCTGTAAAAATTTTTCAGGCAATTCCTTTTGCATCTTCAAATGCCTTTAAAGTATTTAATTTAAATCAAAAACAAATTGCACTTTCTTGCTCGTCACATTGTGGAGAATATTTTCATATTAGAGAACTAAAAAAATGGATAAATAAAACTAATTTAAAATTATCTAATCTAAAATGTGGAGTTCACAATCCATTAGATAGCAAATCTGCAGAAAAGCTTTTTCTTTCAGGTAATAGGCCTTACCAACTTTATAACAACTGTGCTGGAAAACACTTAGCTATGTTAACAACATGCAAACTTAATAAATTTTCTATAAATAATTACTTAGATTTTGATCACCCGCACCAAATTAACATAAGGAATATTTTTTCAAAATTTACTGAAGCGAAAATATTAATAAAAAATTATGGTATAGATGGTTGCAGCGCACCTCAATATTCTTTCAAAATTAAAAAGATTGGTAGAGCTTTATCAAATCTTTATAAAAGTTATCACTCTAAATTTGAATATTCTTTTAGTACAAAAACTATGATTGATTCTATATTAAAGAACCCTTTGTTTATTGGTGGAAGTAAAAACCTTGACAGTAATTTAATAAAAATTTCCAATGGCAGTATATTTTGTAAAGGTGGTGCAGAAGGTGTTTTTTTATTTTTGCATTTAAAAAAAGGAGTTTTTGGAATTCTTAAAGTATCAGATGGCAATGAAAGAGCGCTACCGTCAGTTATTTACAATTTTTGTAAAAAATTCAAATTGCTAAATAACAAAGAAATTAATCAATTTAAATTGTGGAATAATTTAACATTATATAATCATGCTAATACTAAAATAGGGGACATAAAAACAATTATTGAATAATAATTAAACTTAATACTATTAAGATTGTTAAAGGTAATCTTAAAAAGTAATAGGCATTTTTGTGATTACTTTTTTTATAAATTATAAAATAATCTAAAAATACCTGTATCAATAAATAAGAAATTAATAAAATAAAAACATTAAAATTATACAAATAAATTATAATAATAAAAACTGAAAAAAAGCTTGGCAAAAAACCATATAAAACCATTTTTTTTGAAATTTTTTCTTTTAAATCCCAATTGATTGCTCCAATAAATACTAAAATAAT
>CACFVT010000012.1 GCA_902569865.1 uncultured Alphaproteobacteria bacterium
GAAGTTGATGTATTTATTTTAAAATTATATAATAAAAATTCTTCAGTTAATAAGTTATAAGTATAGAGAAACTGAGCGTCATCTAAATAAATTACAAAGTTTTTAAACAAATATATTTTATCGTTTGTGTTATTTATTGAATTTTGAACTTCTAAATTTACAAATTTATTATTTTTTTTAGATCCTAAAAATAAATCAATTGAACCTATTCTTCCATTTGGAAGTTTAAAGTAAATATCATTAAAGAAATTATATATCTGACCTCCTGTAGATTGAATAATTGGTTGATCTATATAAGATTCAGACCATAATTTAACTCCATCATTAAAATTTAATGCAACTAGTTCATCTCCATATAAAACTAAAACAACATTATTGAATTCATAAATTAGTGAGTTAAATATTTTTCTATTTGTGAATTCCCAAATTATATTACCATCCAAATCAGTCTTTATAATTTTACCAGATCTAAAACCTAAAATGAAATAATTATTTTTAAAGTACATTGATGACAAATTATCACTATTTTCATTTTCTATAATTTGATATTTTGTTATCAACTTTCCATCATCAGAATTATTTATAAAGACCTCAGATTTAGAGTTAAATGTATAAAATTTGTCATCTATAATAATAGTTTTTAATTTAGAGTTTATGTTTTTGGATTTTTGAATTTTTTCTAAATAAAATTTTTTAGTAAAATTAGATTTAAAATTTAAATTAGTGAGTAAAATATTTTCAACGTTTTCTTGATTGCTTGTTTCTGGAATATTAATATTTTTTTTAAAATTTAAATCAACAATTCTTTCAACAGAATTACACGAAACAATAAATATAATTGAAAATGAAATAAAAAATTTATATAAAAATATAAAATTCATGAATTTTTTTTACTCTTTCTTTAATCTCTAATGAAATTTTTTCATTACTGATCAAATTATCATATAAAAGCAATAGTTCTGAATTATTCTTATAATTGGTATCATCTTTAAGAGATAAAATTGAGACTAAATATAGCAATTCATTTTTACTTCCAATATAATTATCTAAATTATCATCTATTAATGAAATAAATTTATTTATATTATTAATATATTTATCATTTTTACTTTTAATAACTATATCAATAAAATTATAGGCACCATTTATAGCTACCAATGAAACGTAGTTATTGTCTAAGTCATTAGAATCTAAAATCTCATTATATAATTTTAAGGATAGATCAAATTCTTCATTATCAATATTGCTTTTTATTAATTCTAACTTAGATAAAATTGAGTAGAACCCAATTTCATTACTTATTATTTGCATTTCAGAATATTTAGTTATTGAATCATCTAAGTATTTATTTGTAAAATATGTAACACTTAAGTTGTTAATTTTGTTAATTTTATAAAATGAATAACCTTGAAAAGTTAAAAATAATAAAAATATTATTACAAATATTATAACTAAATTTTTTATATTTTTTTTAATCAATTCAGACGCTGACTGGAAAAAAGTATTCTTAACTTGATTTTTATTATTCATTTTTTTTCCATTTAATTGAGCAACCAAAACTGTTCATTTGTTCTGTTGGACCTATTCCATCATTTTTAATTTTCAACATTGCCTTATATAATTCTCTTTCGATTTGGGAATTATTTGAATTCATGACACCTGAATCAATTCTACCACGATACATTAATTTTAATGAGCCATCAAAGCCAAATATATCTGGAGTACAAACTGCTCCGTAGCTTTTGGCTACTTTTTGAGTTTCGTCATAAAGATAGGAAAAATTAAAATTATATTTTTTTGAAAAAATTTTCATGTTTTCGAATGAATCTTGAGGATATTGAGTGACATCATTTGACATAATTGCAATAGTATTAATTGAAAACTTTTTTAACTCTATTGCTTCAAAACTCAATCTTTCTGCAATTGAAATTACGTAAGGACAATGATTGCATATAAATGCTATAACTGTGCCATTATTACCTTTTAGCTGATCTAAAGTCATAATGTCATTACTAACATCCTTGAGCTTAAAAGTAGGAGCTAACCATCCTAAATTATCATTTGAAGCATTTACAGGCATATATTTTTTGCTATATTATAAATTATGCCTTCAGTAGCATCTACTTCCATTTCAAACAATCATAAATTGTATTTTTCAAAAATTGAATTAACTAAAATACTAACTTGTTACTCTATTGGAGTATCTAATGGTAAGTGGAAAGATTATGCGCTAAATTTTGATAAAAATGAAGCAATTTTTTCTTTCTACAAGCATACATTAGCTTCTCCAGAGTGTATTTTAAAAAAATTTAAAGAGAAAAAGAAAAAAAGAACTTTTTATCAATTGAGTATTAATAATAAAAAGAACAGCAAATATGAAGACATTGATCAAATAATTGTATCAATTAAAAGATCACAATTATCAATAGCTTAAATTTAAATTTATTCCCATTCAATAGTGCCTGGTGGCTTTGATGTAAAATCGTATAAAACTCTATTTACTTCCTTAACATTACTTATTATTTTTTTAGAAATTTCATTTAAATTTTTTTTGCTAAACATATAAAAATCAGCTGTCATACCATCAACTGAAGTTACTGCTCTTATAACAACACAGTAATTATAAGTTCTCTCATCACCCATGACACCTACTGATTTGATAGGCAATAAAATTGCAAATGCTTGCCATATTTTTTTATAAATATTGTTCTCTTTCAAATATGTTATTAAAAGACTATCAACTCTTTGCAGAATATTTATTTTTTTTCTATCGATTTCACCTGGTATGCGAATAGAAAGTCCAGGACCAGGAAACGGATGTCTACTTAATAAATCTGGAGTAATATTTAGTTTTTTTCCCAAGAACCTAACTTCATCTTTAAATAATTCTTTTAGAGGTTCTACAATTTTTAAATTCATTTTTTTAGGTAGACCTCCTACATTATGATGACTTTTAATTTTTGCTGTTGGGCCACCAAAGAAAGGAATGCTTTCTATAATGTCAGGATATAATGTTCCTTGTGCAAGATATTCAACTTTTTTAATTTTTTTTGCCTCTTTTTCAAATACTTTAATAAATGTCTTTCCTATAATTTTTCTTTTCTTTTCTGGATCTTTTATATTTTTTAAATTTGATATAAAAATATTAGATGCATCAATTCTTATAAAATTTTTTCCAAATTTTTTTTTGAAAATAGATACTACTTCATTGGACTCATTAAATCTTAACAATCCATGATCAACAAAAATACAGTATAAGTTATTTTTTATAGCTTTATGAAGCAAAAATGAAGTGACAGTTGAGTCTACGCCACCTGACAGTCCGCAAATTACTTTTTTATTTTTTAAATTATTTTTAAGCTCATTAATTTTATTATTAAGAAAATCATCAAGTTTGAATTTATTTGTAATTTTACAAATCTTAAGTAAAAAATTTGATAAAATTTTTACACCTTCCAAAGAATGATAAACCTCTGGATGAAATTGCAAACCATAAATTTTACTTTTTTTATCTTCAATAGAAGAAATTATTCTATTATTTGATAATGAAGTTATGGTGAAATCTTTCGGTGCTTTTTGAATATGATCACCATGAGACATCCAAACTTGACTCTTATTTTTTACACCATCCAATAGTTTAGATTTATTTTTTAGAGTAATTAATGAATGACCATACTCTCTTGAACTTGATTGACCAATATTTCCACCAAACTCTTTGCATAATAATTGAAGACCATAGCAAATACCTAGTATTGGTATTTTTAATTCTAATATTTTTTTGTTTAATTTAGGTGATTGTTTATCTTTTACAGAATTAGGACCACCTGATAATATTATACCTGATAAATCTTTGGTATTTAAAATTGATGAACTAATTTTATTATAAGGATAAACTACACAATAAACATTTTGCTCTCTTATTTTTCTAGCAATTAATTGCGTGTATTGTGATCCATAATCAATAATTAAAATTGTTTCATTTATTATTTTCATTTATTTAATAAAATTTCTTGCAACTATAAAGATTTCAGCAGAGTCTTTTCTAGATGACTCTGGCTTAAAATATGAAACAAGTTCAAACTTTTTTTTAATTTTATTAACTAAATCTTTTTCTTCACTACCCTTCCAAATTTTTGCTGCAAAAGCTCCTTCATTAATTAAAACTTTATCAAGAAGCTCAATTATATCAAATAGCATATTTGTTATCCTTAAATGATCTGTTGATTGGTGACCAGTAGTATTTGGAGCTATATCTGATAAAATTAAATCATAATAATTTTCTTTTTCACTATAATCAAATTTTAAATAATCCTCTTTAAAGAATTTAATATTAGGGTGGTTGATTTTTAAATCTAAAAGATCTATGGCAGTTATATTTATTTTGGGATTTATATCTAAAGCTACCTGACTCCAACCACCAGGAGCAGCACCAAATTCTAATAATTTATTTGAATGTTCTATAATTTTAAATTTATTATTTATTTCTATAAGTTTATAAGCAGCTCTACTTAAATAACCTTGTTTCTTAGCTTTTTTTACATAAAAGTCTCTTTTTTGACGATTTAACCAATCTTTTGATTTCATTTATTTGTTCCAATTAAAGACTATTGTTTTTTGTAGGTAAACTCTTATATAATCCATTGAAATATTAATATGAAAAAATCGATTTTTATAGCTTCTTTTATTCTTTTATTAGTTGTTGGTTGGATTGGATCTGGTCAATTCTCAAATAACGTTATTGCAAAAGATGACAATACAGAAGCAGTCTCAGATACAGAAACTTCATATACTAATGATACTGGAAATAATAAAAGTGAAGAATTTACATTTTCAGTTGAAACAAAAATCTTTAATTAAAAGTTAATTGATCAATCTATAGAATTACAAGGTCAAACAATTCACAATAAAAAAATTGATGTTAAGTCTGAAACATCTGGGAATATTGATAGTATAGAATTTTCACGAGGTGATAAGGTATCTCAAAATTCACAAATGATAACAATATCATTAGAAGATAGAAATGAAAAGCTATTAAGTGCAGAAAAAGACTTAGAAAGACTTTCTAAAGAACTTATCTTAAACGAAAAAAATAGAGACAATTTGCTCAGACAAAATGTAGAAAGAATAGAATTATATGAAATAGAATACGCATCAGCAAAACAACTAATTGATAAAGGTTTAAGTTCCAAATCTAAATTAAGCTTGGCATCTTTTAATCTTGCTAATGCTAAAGCTGACAAAGAAGATATTAAAATAAAATTTGAATCAACATTGGCAAATCTTGAAGCTCAAATTTCAAATGTAAAATCAGTTTTAAAAAATATTAAACTAGATATAGATAAAACAAGTATCAACGCTCCTTTTGATGGAATTATTTCTGAAAAAATGGTTGAGGAAACTGAATTTATTTCTGTTGGAACTCCTTTATTTACTATAATTGATTTAGATCCAATTAAGATCGAGGGTTATTTATCTGAGTTCGATGTAAACAAAGTTAGTGTTGGCACAAAGGCAATAATTGAAGATAGTAATGGTATTAAGAAAAATGGCATTATTTCTTTCATATCTCCCTCTGCTGAAACAAGTACTAGAACATTTGAAATTACTATTGAGGCAAATAATAAGGATCTTTTATACAAAAGTGGAATAACTACGAAAATCATTATTAAGGGATCGGAATTAAAAGCACATAAAATACCGCCTTCTATTTTAACATTATTAGATGATGGTACAGTAGGTGTTAAAGCAATTGATAATGAAGATAAGGTTACTTTTTATCCAACTAAGACAATAAAAGATACTATTGATGGAATGTGGGTATCTGGACTGCCTGAAAAAGTAAACTTAATTGTGAGCGGTCAAGAATATATAAGTATCGGTGACACAGTAAATTAATTTTAATGAAAATTAACATAATAGATTATGCAATAAGTCATTCCCGAGTGTTTATGGGAATATTATTGTTTATAATATTTTCAGGTGTATCCACATACATATCAATACCTAAAGAGTCGACTCCCGATGTAAGTATTCCTATTGTTTATATTTCACTTCATCAGAATGGTATATCTGCGCAAGACTCAGAAAGACTCTTAGTTAAACCAATAGAAGATGAAGTAAAAACAGTCGAAGGTGTTAAGGAAGTCAGATCTACTGCATACTCAGGTGGTGGAAATGTTCTATTAGAATTTGATGCTGGATTTGATTCAGATCAAGCAATGATAGATATCAGAGATAAAGTAGATAGAGCTAAAGGAGATCTTCCAAGTGAAGCAGATGAACCAACAGTAAATGAAGTTAATATTAGTACATTTCCTATAATTCAAATCTCCTTAAGTGGTGATGTTCCAAACAGAACACTTCAGGATTTAGCTGATATATTACAAAATGATATAGAAACAATTCCCAGTGTATTAGAAGCTAAAATTGGAGGAAAAAGAAATGAACAAGTTGATATATTAATTAATCCTACAGCTGTAGAGAGCTACGGGATCAATCTTGAAAGTTTAATTAATATAGTAAGAGAAAACAATAAGATGGTTTCTGCTGGAGGTCAAGATACAGGTGATGGTAGTTTTGACATTAAAGTACCAGGACTTTATGAAACAATCGAAGATATTTTAAATACTCCTGTAAAAACTAATGGAGACTCAGTTATTACATTTAGAGATATAGCTGAAGTCAAAAGAACATTTGAAGACAGGCAATCTTATGCGAATGTAAATGGCTCTAAATCAATAACTATTGATGTATCAAAAAGAATTGGTGAAAATATTATTAACACTATTGATGAAGTAAAAAGAGTAACTGCAATTACCTCAAAAAGTTTTCCAGACAATGTTGAAATTTCTTTTGGAAGTGATCAATCAAAGGGAATTAAAACCATGTTAAATAGTCTCCAAAACAATGTTATAGCAGCGATCATACTTGTTTTAATTATTATACTGGGTGCTCTTGGCGTGAGATCAGGTTTACTAGTCGGAATATCTATACCTGGCTCCTTTTTATCAGGTTTATTGGCTCTTTCCATTATGGGTTTTACTATTAACATCGTTGTACTTTTTGCACTGATACTATCTGTTGGTCTATTGGTTGATGGAGCCATAGTAGTTGTTGAATATGCTGATAGGAAAATGAAAGAGGGATTAAGTGTCAAAGATGCTTTTGCAGATGCTTCAAAAAAAATGTCTTTACCAATTATTTCATCAACTGCAACAACTTTAGCAGCCTTTCTTCCACTTATATTTTGGCCAGGTTTAGCAGGCGAATTTATGAAATATCTTCCAATTACTCTAATCTGTGTTCTAATTTCTTCTTTATTTATGGCTTTATTATTTGTTCCTGTTTTAGGATCAATTCTAAACACTGTATCAAGAATTGTACTTCAATTTATTATTCCTCTATTAGCGCTATTAATTTTTTTTAATATTTTAACGTTTGGAATTGGAAAATTAAACTTACAAAGTTTCGGTTTGTTTTTAACAATTGGAAAATATTTATTTAGCTTTGCCTTATTTATTTTTGTTTTTATTAAAATTATTCCAAGAGTTTATAAAATTTCTGAAAATGTAAATTCAACAGATAAATTAGTTTCAGGTAATGCAAAAATATTATCTTCAGAATCAAACGAACCTGTTTTAAATGTAACTGGCTTTGTTGGTATTTATGCTAAAATATTAAATTTTTTATTATATCACCCCCTAAAAGTAATTATTAGTGCAATATTAATTTTGGTTGCTGTTAACTTTACTTATACAAAAGTTGGAGAAGGTGTTGAATTTTTCCCTGATGTTGAACCAGATCTTGCTAAGATTGTTGTATTTGCAAGAGGAAATCTTTCTGTTGAAGAAAAAAAAGATTATGTAGCAAGAGTTGAAAATATTATCTTGAAAATTCAGTCAGAAAGACAAGAATTTAAAAATATTTATTCATTAAGTGGAAATGTAAGTGAGCAGTCAGAAGCATCTGAGGATTTTATAGGTTCGATCAGTCTAGAATATACAGATTGGGATAAAAGAAGAAAATCAAAAGTAATACTTGCAGAAATTTTAAATACAACAAAAAGTATCAATGGCATAAAAGTTGAATCTAGAGAGCAACAAGGGGGTCCTGGGGATGGTAAGCCAATAAATATTAAATTAACAAGTGATAATAAAAAACTTTTAGTTGATGAAGGAATTAAACTTAAAAAATTTATGGATAATTATCCTAAATTGATGAATGTCGAAGATAACCTCCCTGCTCCAGGTATTGAATGGGAAATAAATGTTGATAGAAAACAAGCATCAAAGTTTGGTGCAAATATTACCTCAATAGGTAATGTAATCAAACTTGCAACAAATGGTCTTAAACTAGGTGAATATAGACCAGACGATAGTAATGAAAGTATTCCATTATATTTACGATATCCTAATGAAGGAAGAACTCTTGATAGAATTGATAATTTAAGAGTATCTACTTCAAATGGATTAGTTCCAATATCAAATTTTGTAGATATTGTTCCTAATAACAGGACAGGCAATATAATCAGAATAGATTCTAAAAATGCAATCAACATTCAAGCTGATGTTGAACCTGGAGTTTATCCAGATGGTAAAGTTAAAGAACTTGAGTATGTATTAGGAATAAGTGATAATGCTCCATCATGGAGAGGTAGAACATTAGATTTACCTCGTTATGCATTAGATAGTAAAATTAGTGTAGAACTAATTGGTGAAAATGAAGATCAAAAACAAGCTCAAGAATTTTTAACCAAAGCATTTGGAGTTGCTCTTTTTTTAATGTTAATGATTTTACTTTTGCAATTTAACAGCTTCTATAGTGCATTTTTAATACTATTTGCAGTAGTTATGTCTACAGCTGGTGTCTTTATTGGTTTAATGGTTACCGCTCAGCCTTTTGGAATAGTAATGTCTGGAGTAGGCGTAATTGCTCTTGCTGGAATAGTTGTAAATAATAATATCATACTTATTGATACATTTAATTTTTTAAAAACAAAAACATCAAATATTAGAGAAGCCATAATTAAAACTGGAGCACAAAGATTAAGACCGGTTTTACTTACAACAACAACAACTGTGCTTGGTTTGCTACCGATGGTAACTATGACTAATATTGATTTTGTAACAAGAGAAGTAACTAGAGGTTCACCAGATACGCAATGGTGGGTACAATTATCTACAGCAATTGTTTTTGGTCTAATTTTTGCAACTATACTAACTTTAGTTGTAACTCCATCAGCATTAATGTTGAAAGAAAATGTAGTTAATTGGTATAGAAAAAAAATAAATTCTTAATTTACCTAGTCTTAAAAACTGTATAAATAATTGATAATAAATACAAACTTAGTGCTAAAACTAAAGTCAGCCAAATCTTAGATATTAAAGCCACACATACAATAACAAATATTAAGAAAATCCAAGTTTTGTATCTTTGGTTTATTTGTATTGTCTTGAGAGAAATAGTAGGAATCTTGCTTATCATCATTATTCCAATAATAACCGTAATTACTAAGTTCAAATATTCATTCTTAAGAAAATCAAAATCAAATTCAAAAAAAATAAATAAGGGCAATAATATCAGTCCAGCTGCTGCAGGGGATGGCAGACCAACAAAATATTCATTATCATCAATTGGCTTATTAGTAATATAAATATCAGCAGTAAACCTTGCTAATCTAAGTGCACTACAAATAACAAAAAATAAAGTTGCTCCCCATCCGAGAGATCCGAGAGTATTAGTAGACCATAAATAAATTAAGAAGCTTGGAGCTACTCCAAATGAAACAAAATCGCTTAATGAGTCTAATTCTGCACCAAAATTTGATTTACTTTTAAGTTTTCTAGCAAACCATCCATCAAAAAAATCAAATATTGTTGCTAATAATATTAAGTATATTGCTATTACTATTTCACCATTTAATGAAAACCTAATAGAAGTAAATCCACAACTTAGTGAAAGAAGTGTAATAAAATTTGGCACATATTTACTTATTATATTTTGTTCATTCATTTTAAAACAGCACTTTTAATATTTTTTATATTATTAGGATTAGAAATAATTGTTTCTCCACCTATAACTCTTTGCCCTTTTGATATTAAAATATTATAATTCTTAGGAAGATATAAATCTACCCTACTTCCGAATTTAATAATTCCAATTCTTTCTCCTTTTATTACTGTTTGATTATTTTTTAAATTACAAACAATGCGTCTAGCAATTAAACCTGCTATCTGAACAATGTAAAAATAATCTTCATTTGTTTTTGCATAAATAATATTTCTTTCATTTTCCTTACTAGATTTATCTAATGTAGCATTTAAAAATTTTCCAGGAATGTAATTAATTGATAAAATTGAAGCATCTATAGGCATCCTATTTACATGAACATCAAATATACTAAGAAATATACTTATTTTTGTATAATTTTTTTTATCTAAGTTATTTTCTAACGGACTATTTGATTCTCCTATATAGGTTACTTGGCCATCAGCAGGTGAGACTACTACATCATCATTAGGTATAGATCTAATTGGGTCTCTAAAAAAGTAAAATATATAGATCGATAAAATACATAAAAATATCCCTAAAATTGTATAGAAAGGTATAATAATTATAGTAATTAAACAACTTATGACAAAATAAACCCAACCTTCATTATGTATTTTTAATTGCATATAAGAACGAGCTAATACAGAATTATGAAAATAAAATCTCTAACAATCTACTGTTCTTCATCACAAAAAATAGATAAAAAATTCTATAAAATGGCAAAAGAAATAGCAGAAATCATATCAAAATATAAAATTAAAGTAATTTATGGCGGTGGGAATCTTGGATTGATGGGAGAAATATCTAGAAATTTGATTAGATTAAAAACTGAAGTTATTGGAATTATTCCCAAATTTTTAATTAAAAATGAAGAAGCAAATATTAAAATTACTCATATAAAAATTGTACCGAATATGACCAAAAGAAAAGAGAATTTATTTAAGCTGGGCGATGCCTTTTTAATTTTACCTGGCGGTACTGGAACCTTAGAGGAAGTAATAGAAGTACTGTCTTGGAAAAACCTTAAATTACATAACAAACCTATAATTTTTTTTAACTTTGATAACTATTGGTCACCTTTAATTAAGCAATTTGATAAAATTACTAAAAATAAATTTGGAAATAAAAATTTACAAAACAAATTTCAAGTAATAAGAAGCACCAAAGATTTTAATAAGATTTTACAATCATGGACAAAATAAAAGTAAAAAATCCCATTGTTGAAATTGATGGTGACGAGATGACTAGAGTTATATGGGAATTCATAAAAGATAAATTAATACTCCCATATATAGATCTTGACATTAAGTATTATGATTTACATGTAATTAACCGTGATGAAACTGATGATCAAATAACTATAGATGCAGCTGAAGCTATAAAAAAATATGGAGTTGGAATTAAGTGTGCAACAATAACTCCTGATGAAGAGAGGGTCAAAGAATTTAATTTAAAAAAAATGTGGCGATCACCTAATGGTACAATTAGAAATATATTAGGTGGAACAATTTTTAGACAACCTATAATCTGCAAAAATGTCCCAAGAATAGTTACTAACTGGAATAAACCTATAGTAGTTGCTAGACATGCTTTTGGAGATCAATACAGAGCAACAGACACCATAATATCAAAGCCTGGTAAACTAAAAATGGTATTTGAGCCATCTGATGGAAGTTCAGGTTTTACAAAAGATGTATATAATTTTAATAAAAAAGGGATAGCTCTATCGATGTATAATCTTGATCAATCAATAATTGATTTTGCTAGAGCTTGTTTTAATTATGGACTAGATCTTGGCTGGCCAGTTTACTTATCAACAAAGAATACAATTTTAAAAGTTTATGATGGAAGATTTAAAGATTTATTTGAAAATATTTTTAAAACTGAGTTTGCAGAAAAATTTAAAGAAAAAAATATAGTTTATGAACATAGGTTAATAGATGATATGGTTGCAACAGCTCTCAAATGGGAAGGTAATTTTGTTTGGGCTTGTAAAAATTATGATGGGGATGTTCAATCTGACACAGTTGCACAAGGATATGGCTCACTAGGATTAATGACAAGCGTATTGATGACACCTGATGGTAAAACCGTAGAAGCCGAAGCAGCTCATGGAACAGTAACAAGACATTTTAGAAATCACCAGAATGGATTAGAGACATCAACTAATCCTATAGCATCAATATTTGCATGGACTAGAGGGCTGCAATTTAGAGGTAAATTTGATGAAAATGAAGATTTGATTAAATTTGCTAATAATCTTGAAGATACATGCATAAACACAGTTCAATCAGGAAAAATGACAAAGGATTTAGCAATTTTAATTAGTTCAGATCAAAATTGGCTAAATACTCAGGACTTTCTTGAAACATTAAAATTAAATTTAGAAGAAAAACTACAAATTTAAATTTTCTCTTACTTTGTTAATAGCCTGATCTAAATTACTGAGATCAGTGCCTCCAGCTTGAGCTAAATCCTTTCGACCACCGCCACCTTTTCCACCTAGCATTAAAGAGATTTCCTGAATAATCTTTGAAGAATCAAAGCTCTTAATTAGATCATCTGTAGCACCAAGAACAATTGATAATTTATTATTATTTTTAGATATTATTAAAGAAACACATTTTTTTTTAAATTTATTTTTTTGATCATCTACAAATTGCTTTAACAACTTAGGAGGATAATCTTCAGTTACTAGATAAACAAACATTATGTTATTGATTTCTTCAATAATAATATTTTGAGATGTATTTTCTTTATTTAAATTTTGTTTCTTATTATCTAAATTTTTTCTTAATTCTTTAATTTGATTAATTAAACTTTCATCATTTTTATTAGAATATTCAAAGTTGCTATCAATTTTTTTTATTTCATTTATAAGTTGACCGATCTTTATTTGATCATCATCATCTTTTTGTTTTTTTAATTGAATTTGTTCATTCTGATATTCTTTAACTGAAATATTAGTTAAGGCTTCTATTCTTCTGATACCAGAAGCAACACTTGATTGATTAATAATTTTAAAATCAATTATTTCACCTGTTTTTTTAACATGGGTTCCTCCACAAAGCTCTTTTGAAAATATTTTTTCATTGTCTATAGTACCCATGGAAACAACACGAACTTCATCACCATATTTTTCTCCAAATAAAGCCATGGCACCCTCTTGTATTGCTTTCTGATGATCTATAATTTTTGTATTGACTGGAGAATTATTAATAATTTGATTATTTACATATTTTTCAATTTTCAAAATATTGTCAGAACTTATGGGCTCACTATGGCTAAAATCAAATCTAAGTTTTTCATTATTAACCAAAGATCCTTTTTGAGAAATATGATTACCAAGTATTGCTCTAAGTGATGAATGTAACAAATGTGTAGATGAATGATTACATTTAATTAATTGACGCTTATTTTTATCAATTTTTGCAATTACACTTTCTTTTTTAGTAAATTGACCACTAATAACTTTGCCATGATGTAAAAAAAATGATCCAAATAATTTAGTAGTATCATAAACTTTAAAAATATTATTTTCATAAATAATTTTTCCACTATCTCCAATTTGACCACCACTTTCTCCATAAAATGGTGTTTGATTCAGTATAATAATACCTTCATCACTTTCTGATAAGATATCTGTTTCAGTATCTTTTTTAATAATAGAAATAATTTCACTTTCTGTTTCTGTCTGTTCATATCCCAAAAATTCAGTAGGGCTTAAATTTTCTGTAAGTTGAAACCATTTTATTTTATCTTCTTGATCGCCAGTGCCTTTCCAACTTTTACGCGCTCTATCTTTCTGTTCTTTCATTTTTTTATTAAATGATTCAATATCTACCTCAATTTTTTTTTCTCTAAGGTAATCTTGAGTTAAATCTAATGGGAAGCCATATGTATCATATAATTTAAAAGCAATTTCACCATCTAATTTTTTTGAAGAAGTAGAAATTTCATCCTCTAAAATTTTTAGACCTTTTTCAACAGTTTCTTTGAATTTTGTTTCTTCATTTAAAAATGTATTTAAAATTAAATCCTTTGCTCTTTCCAATTCAGGATAAGCATTTTGAAATGTTTCAATTAATTTAGGGAGCATTTTATCAAAAACTGGTTCTTTATTGCCAAGAGTGTGGGCATGTCTCATTCCTCTTCTCATAATTCTTCTTAATACATAGCCTCTACCTTCATTGGAGGGGGTAACCCCATCTGCAATTAAGAATGATGAAGATCTCAAATGATCAGCTATTACTCTATGACTTGGACTTGAGTTTAAACTTTCATTATTAAGTAACTGAATTGATTTATTTATAAGAGGATTAAAAAGATCAGTGTTATAATTATCATTTGTACCACTTAGTAAGGCGGTTATTCTCTCTAAACCCATACCTGTATCAATTGAAGGTTTAGGAAGATTAATTCTTTCGGAAGAACTAATTTGTTCAAATTGCATAAAAACTAAATTCCAAATTTCTATAAATCTATCTCCATCCTCATCAGGACTACCTGGGGGGCCTCCAGGATATTTATCTCCGTGATCATAAAATATTTCAGAACAAGGTCCACAAGGTCCTGTATCACCCATTGACCAAAAATTATCTGATGTACTTATTTTTATAACTTTATCATCACTCAAACCTGCTATTTTTTTCCATAGATTGTAAGCATCTTCATCTTCATTAAAAACTGTAACTAGTAATTTTGTTTTATCTATACCAAGCTCCTTTGTAATTAATTCCCATGAAAATTTTATTGCATCTTCTTTAAAATAATCTCCAAAAGAAAAATTTCCTAACATTTCAAAAAATGTATGGTGTCTTGCTGTATATCCTACATTTTCTAAATCATTATGCTTGCCCCCTGCTCTTACACATTTTTGTGATGTAACAGCCCTATTATAATTTCTATTTTCTTTACCAGTAAAAATGTTTTTGAACTGAACCATTCCAGAATTTGCAAACATAAGAGTTGGATCATTGTGTGGTATAAGTGAACTTGAATGTACTATTTCATGTCTATTTTTTTTAAAATAATTCAAAAATGTAGATCTTATTTCGCTAGAATTCATGAAGGAGTATTATAACTTGATTTTTAGTATGTCTAATACAAAAAAAAGGGGGAATGCCCCTTTTTTTAATTTATTTTATAATATAAAAAAAATTTAATACTATTCTGTTTTTTCTTCTTTAGCTTTAGGATCAACTTCACCTTCCATCATAGCTTTTTCTACTACTCCAGCATTTTGAAGAATCCTATTCTCAATCTCTTGAGCTATAGGAGGGTTATCTTTAAGAAAATTTTTAACATTTTCTCTTCCCTGGCCAATTTTTTCGTCTTTATATGCAAACCAAGAACCTGATTTATCTATAATTTCAGCCTTAACTCCAAGATCAACAAGCTCTCCAAGTTTTGAAATACCTTCGCCATACATAATATCAAACTCTACAACTTTAAAAGGAGGGGCAACTTTATTTTTAACAATTTTTACCCTTGTTTGATTTCCAATAATTTCATCTTTATCTTTTATTGCCCCAATTCTTCTTATATCCATTCTAACAGATGAATAAAATTTTAATGCGTTTCCACCTGTTGTTGTTTCTGGACTACCAAACATTACTCCAATTTTCATTCTAAGTTGATTTATAAAAACAACTAGTGTGTTTGATTGAGCTATTGAGCTAGTTAATTTTCTTAACGCCTGACTCATTAATCTAGCTTGTAATCCTGGTAAAGAATCTCCCATATCACCTTCTAACTCAGCTCTTGGAACTAATGCTGCTACAGAATCAATAACAAGAACATCAATGCCTCCAGATTTGATCAATGAGTCAGCAATTTCTAAACCTTGCTCACCTGTGTCTGGTTGAGAAATTAAAAGTTCTTCAAGATTGACTCCCAATTTTTTTGCATATGCTGGGTCAAGAGCATGTTCAGCATCAATAAATGCACAGTTGCCACCTTTTTTCTGAGATTCAGCAACAATATGTGTTGCTAAGGTTGTTTTTCCTGAACTCTCTGGTCCATATATTTCAACAATTCTACCTTTTGGAACCCCACCAATACCTAATGCTATATCTAGGCCAAGAGAGCCAGTTGGTATTGATTCTATGTCTACATTAGTTTTAGATCCCAGCTTCATAATTGAGCCTTTTCCATAGTTTTTTTCAATTAAGCTGACTGCAGCTTCTAATGATTTGGTTCTATTTTCTTCATTCATTGTATTATTCTCTATTACTTTTAATTTAGCTTGAGACATTGTTTTCTCCATCATTTGGTAGTTTTTTATTTTGATTCTTGCAAATCATGTTTTTTTGTACACGTTTTGTTCTTATATTAAAAGTTCTATTTTTGTTCTTTTTGTTAAAATAATATAATATATTGATATATATGAATTTTTTTTTAATAATATTAATCTTGAATTATAAAATTCTTTTGGTAAATCCGTTCGAGTTTTAATTTATGGCAAAAATATCAAAAACATACAGACCTACTCAAAAAGAAAAATTCATGAATGCTAAAATGAAAGAATATTTTAGGCAAAAACTGGAAAATTGGAAAAGTGAACTTTTAAAAGAGTCCTCGCAAACACTTAATAATCTTCAGACTGAAAATGAAGCAAAACCTGATATGACGGATAGGGCTTCTGAAGAAATTGATAGAACATTTGAATTAAGAACAAGAGACAGGGAAAGAAAATTAATAAATAAAATTGATGCAGCATTAAGAAGGATAGGTGATGGAAGTTACGGATATTGTGAAGAAACTGGTGAACCTATAGGCTTAAAGAGACTTGAAGCACGTCCTGTAGCAACTTTAAGCTTGGAAGCACAAGAGATGCATGAAAAAGCTGAAAAAAGATTAAATTAATCTAAAAAATATATAAAAGTATTTGTAATGGAAAATTACTCTAGCATTTTTACGCCTGGAATATATGTTATTAATCCTGAAAAAAAAGATGAATGGGGTATTGGTCAAATACAATCTTCAATAAATAACTTTATAACTGTAAATTTTGAAAATGTTGGAAAAAAAACAATTAATTTATCTGAAATCAATCTTGAAATAATTAATATTAATGCAGCTAGTTGATCAATTTCTTAGAAAAATAAATTATTTGAGAGTATCTGTTACTGACAGATGTGATTTAAGATGTGTGTATTGCATGAAAGAAAAAATGAATTTTTTGCCAAAAAATGAAGTTTTGAGTCTTGAAGAAATTGAAAGACTTTGTGATAATTTTATTGATTTAGGAGTTGAAAAAATAAGATTAACTGGTGGAGAACCTCTTGTAAGAAAAAATATTATTCATCTTATACAAAATCTTAATAAGAAAAAATCCTATACTAATTTAAAAGAAATAACCCTAACTACTAATGGAAGCTTATTAAAAAGATATGCCAAAGATTTAAAAAAAAATGGAATCAACAGAATTAATGTATCATTAGATACAATCATAGAAAAAAAATTTAGAGAAATTACTCGTTTTGGAAATTTACAAAATACTTTAGATGGAATTGAAGAAGCTATAAGAAATGGTATCAAAGTAAAAATAAATACTGTTGTTTTTAAAAATTTTAATGAGGATCAAACAAGGAATCTTATTAATTGGGCAAATAGTAAGTTATTAGATCTAACTTTTATTGAGGTTATGCCAATGAGTGATACTGACTTACCTAGACATATGCAATTTGTTAGTTTAGATAAAATTTTTAAGGAATTAAATAATACCTATAACTTTAATCAATCAGATTATAAAACTGGTGGGCCATCAAATTATTATGTGAGCGAAAAATTAGATATAAAAGTTGGTTTTATTACGCCTTTATCAAATAATTTTTGCGCAACATGTAATAGAGTGAGAATATCAAGTACTGGAAAAATGTATATGTGTCTTGGTCAAAATGATTTTATTGATTTTAGAGAAATATTAAGAACAGATAGAGGTGATGAGTATATCAAAGATAAAATAAGATTTGCATTAAGCGTCAAACCTAAACGTCATGATTTTGTTATTAACTCAGAAGTAAAGCCCTATATTAATAGGCACATGAATGAAACAGGAGGATAATGAAATTTCATTTTAGATCTTCTAACTCAAAAGAAGCTATAAAAGCTAAAGAAGAATATGTAAGTTTGTATTCTCAAAATGAACCTGAATTAGCTGATGTAATTATTCCAATTGGAGGTGATGGAATTCTATTAAAATCTCTTCATGACTTTAATCTACTTAATAAACCATTTTTTGGTATTAATTATGGCTCAGTTGGTTTTTTAATGAATTCAACTAGCGATAGTAATTTAGAAAATCTAATAAATAATTCTAAATTAACAGAATTAAGGCCGCTAAAAATGACTGCAAAAGATGACAGCAATAAAACTTATGAATCAATTGCTTATAACGAAGTGTCCTTAATGAGACAAAGTCATCAAGCTTCTAAATTTCAAATTAAAATTAACGATACTACGAGAATGAAAGAATTAATTTGTGATGGAGTACTTGTATCTACTTCGGCAGGAAGTACAGCCTATAATTTGTCAGCACATGGAAGTATACTACCTTTAGATTCAAAACTATTAGCATTAACACCTATAAGTGCTTTTAGACCTAGAAGATGGAGAGGTGCATTACTTTCGGAAAAAAACATAATAAAAATTAATGTACTAAATTTCAAAGATAGGCAAGTAAGTGTCACTGCTGATAATATAGAATTTAGAAATATCAAGGAAGTAACGATAGAATCATCTGCAGACAAAAGTTGTAAAATTTTATTTGATAATAAACACTCAATTGAAGATAAAATTTTAAATGAACAGTTTGAATATTAAAATTAATCAGAACTAAAAGCGCATATTTTATTTCCATCTAAGTCTCTAAAATATGCATAATAATCCTGTTCATGTCTAGGTCCTGGCAAACCTTCATCAGTTGCTCCTAATTTCAAAGCTAAATTGTAAAAACTTTCAACTTCTTTTTTTGTATTAATATTAAAAGTAATCATAGATCCATTCCCAATAGTTGCCTTTTGTTTATTATGAGGGATCATAAGATAGAATTCAATTTTTTCTAAATTTTCTTTTTTTGAATAACCGATATATCTATCTGACTCTTCAACATTAATAATATTAATGGATTTAAGTAATTCATCATAAAAAATTTTACTTTTTTTAAGATCATTAGTGCCTAAAGTTACAAAACTAAACATAATTTATTATTTTAAGTGGTAGCCTCGGCCGGACTTGAACCGGCACTCCCAAAAGGGCAAGGATTTTAAGTCCTTTGTGTCTACCATTCCACCACGAGGCCAATTTATAAAAAAAGTATTATCAGACAATAGAGTAATTTCCACTATTTAATTTTATCATCTCTATTATTTCTTTTTTGACATCATCAAGTGAACTCATAGTCCATGATGAGATCACTATATTGACACCACCTGTATTCGATAGAAAATTAAAATATGGATAACTCCCAATAGAACATTCTTCGTATTTACTCTGTATCTCTTTTAGATAGGGTGCAATTTTACTTTCATATAAAGTAGTATTTATTGTTGTTATTTTTTTAGGCTTACCTTTTTTTAAGTTTTTTAAAACATCAATAAACATTACTTCCATTATTTTTGGCACTCCAGGTAAAACATGTACATTTTTTAAAATAAATCCAGGAGCTGCAGTCATAGGATTATAAATCAATTGAGCATCTGTAGGCATCTTAGTCATTCTTTGTCTGCTTTTATTAAATTCACCTTCTGGATAATACTTCTCTAAAATATTGAAAGCTTCTTTATTAATTCCATATTTTTTATTAAAGGCTTCTGCTATGCTTTCTGATGTAATATCATCATGTGTTGGGCCAATACCTCCTGTAGTAAAAACATAAGTATATTTTTTACTAAATAGTTTTACTGAGTCTATTATGATATTTTTTTTATCTTGAATTACCTTTATTTCTTCAAGTTTAATTCCAGAAGATGTTAAATTTTTAGCAATAAAATTCGCATTAGTATCTTGAGTTCTTCCTGATAATATTTCATCTCCAATTATTAAAATTCCAGCTGTCAAAAGAGTCATTAAGTATAATTTTTTTATAATTATTCTGTTATTTAGCAAATAAAAACAGTAAATAGAATATTAAATGCAGTCTAATAATATCCCTATTTATAACAAAAATGACTTTCAAAAAATGCAAAAAGCTGGAAGATTAGCTGCCTATATCTTAGATCAACTATATGAATTAATACAGCCAGGAATTTCTACTTTAGAAATTAATGATTTTTGTCATGATCTTATAATTAAAAATAATGCAATACCTGCACCATTAAATTATAAAGGATTTCCAAAATCAGTTTGCACATCTGTAAATCATGTTGTCTGTCACGGCATACCCAATGATAAAAAAATATTAAATATTGGTGATATAATAAATGTTGATGTAACTGTTATTTTAGATGACTGGTATGGTGATAGTTCAAGAATGTATGTTGCTGGTAAAACTAATAAAAAAAATTTAGATTTACTTAAAACTACCTATGAGTGTCTTCAAATTGGCATAAAAGAAGCTCAACCTGGAAAAACTTTTGGTGATATTGGTTTTAAAATACAAGAATACGCTGAGTCTAAAAATTATTCAGTTGTAAGAGATTTCTGTGGTCATGGTATTGGAAAACAATTTCATACTCCTCCTAGTGTATTACATTATGGTAATTTAGGTGAGGGACATGAACTAAAGCCAGGAATGTTTTTTACAATAGAGCCGATGATAAATTTAGGTGACTGGCAAATAAAAATACTTAATGATGGTTGGACAGCTGTAACTAAAGATAAATCTTTATCAGCTCAGTTTGAGCACACTATTGGTATAACTGAAGATGGAAATGAAATTTTTACATTATCAGAAAACAATACAGATTTTCCAATAAATGATTTATAAATAATATATGATATCAAGATATAATAGACCTAAAATAGAAAAAATTTGGGCATTAGAGAATAAATTTAAAATTTGGACAGATATAGAAATATTAATTGCTGAAAAATTGAGCGATATTGGTGTAATACCAAAAATTGCATCTAAGGAGATTAGAAAAAAAGCTAAATTTAACGTCAGTGAAATACTTAAATTAGAAAAACAAACAAAGCATGATGTTAATGCTTATATAGATAATGTATGCAAATATATTGGCAAGCATTCAAAATACTTTCATCATGGCGTAACTTCAAGCGATATTATTGATACTGGTTTCTCAATTCAATTAAAGCAAACAGGAGAAATAATTCATAAAGAACTAAGTATTTTATTAAAAAATTTAAAATCAAAGTCTATGAAATATAAGAACACATTAATGATTGGTAGAAGTCATGGAATTCATGCTGAACCAATTACTTTTGGCTTAAAGTTAGGATCTTTTTATAACGAGTTTAAAAGGAATTTAAAAAGGCTAGAATTAGCAATTGATGAAATAAATATATGTTCTATCTCAGGACCAGTTGGAACATACGGGAGCATAGATCCAAGAGTGGAAAAATATGTTGCAAAAAAACTTAAACTGAAATGTGAAGATGTTTCCACTCAAATCATTCCTAGAGATAGACATGCTTTCTTTTTTTCAATACTTGGAATTATTGGTAGTTCAATTGAACGTTTTGCAGTTGAAATAAGACACCTACAAAGGACTGAATTATTAGAAGTTGAAGAAAGATTTGATCCAAAACAAAAAGGATCATCTGCTATGCCCCATAAAAGAAACCCCATTTTAAGTGAAAATTTAACTGGGCTAGCAAGATATATAAGGAGTGCAGTTATTCCATCAATGGAAAATATTGTTTTATGGCATGAAAGAGACATAAGTCACTCAAGTGTAGAGAGAATTTTTGCTCCAGATATTACTATTGCTTTAGATTTTTCACTTAACAGACTCAACGAAGTTGTTAAAACTATGAAAGTCTATCCTCAAAACATGAAAAAAAATATTAATTTGCTTGATGGACTTCATAATAGTCAAAAATTACTTTTAAAATTAACACAAAAGGGCCTTTCAAGACAATTGGCTTACTCAATAGTCCAAAAAAATGCAATGAATGCGTGGAGTAACAAAAAAAGTTTTATTGATATATTAAAAAAAGATAAAAAATTACTTAAGTATATATCTATTAAGGAGTTAAGTGAACTTTTAGAAACCAATAGCAATAGTAAAATAGATTGGATATTTAAAAATAAGCTTAAATAGTCTTTATTTTTTAATAATATCAGCTATTTATATCATATGCCTTTATCTAAAGAAGACTTGGAAAAATATATAAAAAATAGTATTCCAGACTCAACTATTATAATTGAAGATTTAAGAGGTGATGGAGATCATTATAGTGCCACAGTTATATCAAAATCATTTAAGGGAAAAACTAAAATAGAACAGCATAAAATGGTATACAACTCATTAGAAGGAAAAATGGGTAACGAATTACACGCATTGATGTTAAAAACAAAAACGGATTAAAAATGGAAGATAATAGTATGATAGATGTCTCAGAAAGTATTAAAAATGAAATTAAATCTAATGATGTAGTTTTGTTTATGAAAGGAACTCCAGTTTTTCCTATGTGTGGTTTTTCTGCAGCTACTGTTCAAGTTTTATCTGATATTGGAGTAAAATTCAGCAGTATAAATGTCTTAGATAGCAATGAGATGAGAGAAGGTATAAAAAAATTCTCTAATTGGCCAACTATTCCTCAACTTTATGTAAAAGAAGAATTTATTGGAGGATGTGATATTGTAAAAGAAATGTATGAAACTGGTGAGCTTTTAGAACTATTTAGTAGTAGAGGAATTGAAGTAAAACCATCATAATTTGAAAAATAGCTTATTTTTTAAAGGTATATTTTATACTTGTTTAGCTTCCCTTTTTTGGGGAATGCCTCAACCTCTCTTTTTTGATCAAATAAAATATGTACCATCAATTGAAGTGGCAATGCATAGAGGGCTCTGGTCTTTTGTATTATTATTCATTTTACTTTTTTTCTTAAATGAAATTAAAGATTTTATTAGTCTTTTTAATTCATCAAGAAAAATAATTATTTTATCAATAACTGGAATTTTAATAGCTATTAATTGGACCGGTTTTATATATTCTGTAAGCATCAAGCAGGTTCAAGATGCTTCATTAGGTTATTTTTTAACACCTATGATAAGTGTAATCTTTGGTTTCTTTTTTTTAAATGAAAAACTAAATACCAACAAAGCTATTTCAGTTATGTTAATGTTTATAGCTAGCTTAATAATTGTCTTAAGTCAGGGTAATTTTCCTTTTATTTCAATTTTAATTGGAACTACTTGGGCTGTATATGGGTTGCTAAGAAAACAAATTAAGGTTTCACCAGCAACTGGCTTATTATATGAATCAGGATTAATTACAATATTTGCACTACCATACTTAATCTACTTAAGTTTTCTTGACATTGGTTACATAAGTATTACATTTAATTTCACTACCATAATGTTAATTCTAACGGGTGCAGTTACAATTTTTCCTTTATTTTTTTTTAATTTAGGCCTTAAATATATTCCCTTAGGTTTAGCGGGTGTTCTATTTTATATTGCTCCAAGCTTTCATTTTATTACTTCTTTATTTGTGCTTAATGAATATATTGAATTTGAAAAAATTATTGCTTTTATTTTAATATGGATAGGTGTTGCAATTTTTATTTATGATGTAATTAAAAAAAAATTTACCTAGAATAGAACTCAATAACAAGATTAGGCTCCATTGTAACAGGGTATGGAACATCATGAATTAAAGGAGCTCTTAAAAACTTACCTTTAAATTCTTTTATATCTACCTCTATATACTCAGGAATTTCTCTTTCTTGAGAAACAATTGATTCTTGTACTATATTAATTTCTTTACTACCATCCTTAAGAGATATTTCGTCACCATCTTTCACTGAATATGAAGGGATATTAACTCTTTTACCATTAACTTTAACATGGCCATGATTAACTAGTTGCCTTGCAGCAAAAATAGTAGGTACAAATTTCATTCTATAAACAATAGCATCTAATCTTCTTTCAAGCAGTTCAATTAAAATTTGACTTGTATCACCTTTTATATTTGATGCTTTAGTATAAATGCTTCTAAATTGTTTTTCAGTTAAATCACCATAATAAAATTTAAGTTTTTGTTTAGCAAAAAGCTGGTTGCCAAAATCTGATTGTTTTTTTTCGTAATGCCATAGCTCCATGTTGGCCTGGTTTCGTATTTCTTTTATTAAATGGACTTTTAGGTCTGCCCCATAGGTTACAGCCCAGTCTTCTATCAATTTTATATTTTGCAGATATTCTTTTTTGTCATTAATTAATGGCGTATATAGTGATTAATTGATTGATGTCAAATTCATTATTTTATAATTTTGGCAGATTTTTAAGCTTTTTATGCATTCCCCATAACATCCTAAGCTCTTTTTTGGTTAAATGCATTTTGTTGTAAATTGAATAAATATTATCGATCATGCTTTCTTTTTTTTCTTTAGGTTTAAAAAAACTCTTAGAATCAAGATCTTTAATTAAAACATTCATAAAATTTGAAAGTTCAAACTTATTCGCAATTTCATAATTTTCTGTGGTATTACTATTAGCTTTTATTAAATTAAATAATTCATAAGATATCACTGAAACAGCATGGGATAAATTAAGTGATTTGTTACGACTGACAGTGTTAATAGTAAAAATATAATTTGTTAATCTTAAATCTTTATTAGATAATCCAGAGTTTTCAGGGCCAAATAAAATAGCTGTATTTTTAAAATTAATAATTTTTTTTCTTTAAATCTGAGAAATTATTATAGGTTTTTTTTGTTAAAAATCGTTTTCTATTTGTTGTTGCTATAACAAGATTAAATTTTGATACTGCTTCATTCAAACTATTAAAATTTTTTGCTTTTTTTATAATATCCTTACCATGCTTAGCAGAGTTTTCTGCTATTTTACTTGGCCATCCATCTCTTGGATTAACAATATATAATTTTGATAAACCAAAATTATCCATTACTCTGGCAGTCATCCCTATATTTTCTGGAAGCTGAGGTCTGACTAGAATAATAGTAGGATTGATATTTTTCAATTTAATTATTTAAATCTTTAAATAGCTTGTAGCTAATACTGTCATATATTGCGTTGTAAGATGCATCTATAATATTTGATGATACACCCACAGTAGTCCAGTGCTGTTTATTACTATCTGTAGATTCAATATGAACTCTTGTTATAGCGCCAGTACCTTTATCTGAAGATAAAATCATAACTTTATAATCAGTAAGCTTTAAGTCATTAAGAGTTGGGTAAAAATCTATTAAAGCCTGTCTCAATGCGCTATCAATAGCATTTACTGGACCGTTACCAATACCTACTGTCATTTTATCTTCATTTTTTACTTCAAGATGAACTGTTGCTTCGGAATCAGTTACAAGCTTTCCTTTTGCATTCCATCTTCTTTCGTCAGTAACTCTAAATTTATTAAGTTTAAAATATTCTTTTATTTGACCAATATGTTTTCTTACTAATAATTCAAAACTAGCTAAAGCAATATCATATGAAAAACCTTCAGCTTCTTTTTGTTTTATCAATTCTAGTATTTGATTGATTTGCTCATTATCTATTTCAATAGAGAGTTTTTTAATCTGACTTAATAAGTTTGCTTTGCCAGCTTGGTCAGAAATAATAACATTTCGAGAATTTCCAACCAGTTCAGGATCAATATGCTCATAAGTTGAAGGATTTTTAGCTACTGCTGAAGCATGCAGTCCACCTTTATGCGAAAAAGCATTCTCTCCTACATAAGGGGCATTTTTTGACTTTGGTTCATTTAAAATATTACTTAAAGTATTAGAAATTTTAGTAAGTAATTTCAAATTTTGCTTATTAATATTAGTATGAAAATTTGTTTTTAAAATCAATGAGGGTATTAAAGAGACAAGATTAGTATTTCCACATCTTTCACCAAGTCCATTAATTGTTCCCTGAACGTGCCTAACACCAACATTGATTGCTGCTAGAGCATTTGCTACTCCATTTTCAGTGTCATTATGTGCATGAATTCCTAATTTATTTGCTGGAATAGTTTTCTTAACTTCTTGAATTATATTTGTTATTTCATTTGGAAGAGTCCCACCATTAGTATCACATAATACAATCCATCTTACATTCGATTCTAACGCAGTGCTTAAGCATTTTATTGCATACTCTTTATTGTTCTTAAAGCCATCAAAAAATGTTCAGCGTCATAAATGGCTTCCCTATTTTTATTATTTAAATAATTAAAACTATCACTTAACATTGAGATATTTTCATCTTCTGTAATTCCTAATGCATTCTTAACTTGAAATGATGATGATTTACCTACAAGACAAATAGTATGTGCATTACTATTTATCAGAGAATTTAATCCTGGGTCATTATCAGCACTTCTCCCAGGCCTTCTTGTCATACCAAAAGCAGTAAATTTTGATTTAGTAAAATTTAAATCACGTGAGAAAAAATCATTATCGGTAGGGTTAGCTCCAGGCCAACCTCCCTCAATATAATCAATACCCAGTTCATCAAGACTCTTTGCTATAGTCATCTTATCACTTACAGAAAAATTAACCCCTGTTGTTTGCTGACCATCTCTCAAAGTAGTGTCGAACAAATAAATTTTATTATCTTCATCCATATTTAAAATTAGCTCTTAGACAATAAAATATATTTTTCTAGGTTTTTCCAAATTTTCTAAGTAATGTTGGCTTGTCTAGCAAAGGTAGGAAATTCTTAAGTTCTGGGCCCTTATCCCTTCCAGTTAAAATAAGTCGCAAAGGCATAAATAGATTTCTCCCTTTTAAGCCTGTTTTTTCATTTATTGATTTTGTCCAAATATCCCAAGTCTCATATGTAAAAGGGTCTTCTGGAATACTTTCAATTGCAGACTTGATTAAAATTTCGGGAATATTATGTTTTTCAAGGTCTA
>CACFVT010000013.1 GCA_902569865.1 uncultured Alphaproteobacteria bacterium
ATTAGTTTTTTTGAAAAAGATAATAATGCATATTTTAATTCTATAGCAGTTATTGATGCTGATGGTAAAATACTAGGTAAATATAGAAAGTCACACATACCTGATGGCGCTGGATATCTTGAAAAGTACTATTTTAATCCAGGTGATACTGGTTTTAAAATTTGGAACACAACTTATGGTAAAATTGGTATCGGGATTTGTTGGGATCAATGGTTTCCTGAAGCTGCGAGAATAATGGCTTTAAAAGGAGCGGAGATTTTATTTTATCCTACAGCTATTGGAGATGAAATCATGAGCACTTATGATAGCTCTGATGCATGGCAGACTGTAATGCAGGGTCACGCAGCAGCAAATATCATGCCTGTTGTTGCATCAAATAGAATTGGCTCAGAGTCAGTAAAAGGTCAAGTTAATGGGTTCTATGGAAGGTCGTTTATTTGTAATAGATCTGGTAAAATAATTACTGAAGCTTCAAAAGACAAAGAGGAAGTTATAATAGCCGAAATAGATACTGAAGAAAATCATTTATTCAGAAGAAATTGGGGACTTTTTAGAGATAGAAGACCTGAGCTTTATAAAGAAATACTTAGTCTTAACGGTGAAACTAAAGATTAAGATACCACTTATATTCAATATCGGAAATTTCAGTACGAAAAGATTCGATTTCTTTTCTTTTTAAATCAGAAAACATTGTCACATATTCTTTTGAATAATAATCAATACAAAATTTTGAGTTTTCAAATAATTGAATAGCCTTGTCGATAGATTTGGGCATTTCAGGATCAGGGTCAGTGCAAGCATTATCAATTCTAAATTTTGTAGGAGATATTTTATTAATAAGACCGTAATGAATTCCTGATAAAATAGCAGAAAGAACTAAATAAGAATTAGCTTCAGCTCCTGCTACTCTATGTTCAATCCTCTTAGATTTTTCATCACTTCTTGGTATTCTAAAAGCTACAGATCTATTATTAGGACCCCACGAATTGTTTACAGGAACAAATTGATCAGGCTCAAAACGCCTATAAGAATTTACATTAGAAGCAAAAATTAAAAAATTATCATATAATGTTTTTTGTAAACCACCAATTGCATAATGTAATTGTTCACTTCCCTCTTCTTTAGGTCCAGAAAAAATATTTTGATTTTTTTCATCAAACAAACTTATATGAACATGCATACCACTTCCAGTTTGGTCAATAAATGGTTTAGAAATAAAGCTTGCTTCATAGCCATGCTTAATAGCAGTTTCTTTTATTACTCTTCTTAATAATGCTGAGTCATCTGCTGCTTTCAGAATATCATCGGTATGATTTAAATTTATTTCAAATTGTCCTGGGGCAAATTCAGATGAAGCAGTTGATGCAGGAATATTTTGTATTTTACAAAATTCATTAACATCTTCTAAAAAATCATAGAATTCATCTAATTCTCTCATTCCATAAACTTGAGTTCCTTCACTTTGTTTGTTAGTTTCGTTTGATATTGCTGGTTCTGGCTTTTCAGAAATATTTTTTCTTTTTTTAAAAAGATAAAATTCTAATTCAAAAGCAACTTTAAATTGTAAATTTAAATCTTCAGTTCTATCTAAAACTCTAGCTAATACATTTCTTGGATCTATTATGGAGCTATATCGTGAGTCATCTTGAATTGTGATTAACACTTGTCCTAAAGAATCTTTATGCCATGGCATTTTTTTTAAAGTTCCAGCAACAGGAAAATAAGTTGCATCTGGATCTCCATCAGTAAACCCTCTTCCTGCTGCATCAGGACAATAACCCGTAACATCTAATAAAAAAGTTGAATAACAAAATTGAATTCCTGACTTAAATAGTTTTTTAGCATCATTAATAGGTAATCTTTTGCCTCTAATAATTCCTGATAAATCACTTAAAATAGCATCTATGTATTTTATTTCAGGATTTTTTTCTTGAAAAGAATTAAATTCATCAGCTGTAGCAATTAAAACTTTGCTATTTTTAAAAGTCATAAAAATTTATATGTAAAAAAAAATTGAATGTCTATTTAATTAAATTAGGGCAATATCTATGGTTTTACATTATATATCAGCCGTTGAAATTTAAAGATAAATAAACTTTCTTTTACCCTTTTAATATGCCCTATCGATTACCAGTATTATTAATCTCTTCAAGCATAGCTAACAATGGTGTGCCTAAAGGACAGCAAATAGTTAGAAAATCCTATGATGATATACACGTTTTCCAAGCAGGATATCAATTAGAGCAAATAGAGCCATGGTTTCAAAATAATAAATTAAAACCTAATTTATAAAAATTGTTATTTTTTATTGAAATTTTCTCAAATTATTGTTCATGTAGCAATTAATTAAAATTTATTGGGGGTAAGAATGCCTAAATACTATGAAACTAAAAATTTTTTAGTAAAAACTTTAGGGGTGGCAATATTGATGGTTTTTATAACCGGATTATTTACTACATCAAAGGTTTTTGCTGATGAACCTGGAAGTGTTTTTCTATGGGGCGGATATGATGATGATGGACTATTTGGAACATATGTAGAAGAACATGGATCACCTGAATATGCAACATTCGGTGATGCTGAAGAAGGGTTACAAAAATTAAAAGCTGGTTTTGAAGTCGATTTAGCTTGGCCATGCCAAGGTGAAATAGCTCGTTGGGTTAGAGCTGGAGTACTTGAACCATTGGACACTTCTCGTATAGATCACTGGGATGATATGTTCCCTGAAGTAAGAGACCTACCAAGCGGTATTGTGGATGGTAAGAACTATTTTGCACCTATCGATTGGGGCGATACAACTTTATTTTACATGGCTGATCGAGTTCCATGGATGAACGCTGATAACGAAAGTTTTGATCTAATGGAAGATCCAAGAGTAAAAGGTAAAGTTGGTATATTAGACTCAGCTGCTGACTCATTATTTTTAATGATGCATCATCTTGGAATTGATATCAGAGAAAAGGATCAATTAACTAAAGCTGCTATTGATAAAGGTATCAATAAATTTCGTGAAATGAGAGATAATGGTCAAATACGTGCGTTCTTCGGAGACACTTCCTCAATGGTAGAGGCGCTAGGTAACGAAGAAATAGACGTCGCTCTTGGATGGAACGAAATTGCATGGAATGCCGGAGCAAAAATGATGCAACCTGCTAATGGAACAATGACGTGGGCTTGTGGGCTTGCCATTGTTAAAGGTGCAGACCTTGATAAAGCATATGCAATGATTAATGGAGCTACTAGTGCTGAAACTTCAGCTTACTTACTAAGTGAGTGGGGTTATGGTCATTCAAACAAAAAAGGCTTTAGCACAATTACTGCTGATGAATTAGCTGAACGTGGAGTAGCATCTAATCCTGCAGAACACCTTTCAAATGGAATGTTCTCTGTGATGCCTTCAGATGAGGTAACTGACTATATGGAAGCTCAATGGGCTGAAATGGTTGCTGGCGGTTGATCAGAAATTAATTTATCTCAAAATAGCCTGTTCTTTTTAAAGGACAGGCTATTTTTTATTCAATAAAGAAATATCTTCTAAACTTATACTTATAAAGCATTCGTTATTTTCAAAAGACTTATTGTCAAAATGTTGAGAAGAAACAGTGATTGTCTTGTTTATTCCCTTAGCTTGAACGTAAAATCTAGTCATCTCTCCTAAATATGAAGTCTGAGTAATCTTAGCATCAAGACAAATATCCCAGTCAGATTTTACTTTGGAAATCATCATTGATTCAGGACGAATACTACATACAACATCAGAAGAATTTGCAGCTATATTTAAATTATTTTTAATTTTAAATTCTCCCAATCCTTCAATTGAAATATTGATATATTCTCCATCACTTGATTTTGTCTCAGCTTTAAGAAAATTCGTTTCACCAATAAAATCACTTACAAATATATTTTTTGGATTCTTATAAAGTTCATTGGGTGCTGATAGTTGTTGAATTTTTCCATCGTTCATAACAGCTACTCTGTCTGACATGCTTATAGCTTCTTGTTGATCGTGCGTGACAAATACAAAAGTAATTCCAATATTTTTTTGAAGAGTTCTTAGTTCTAATTGCATTTCATCTCTTAATTTTTTATCTAAAGCACCAAGAGGTTCATCTAATAATAGAACTTTTGGTTGCCTTACTAAAGCTCTAGCAAGAGCGACACGTTGCCTTTGACCCCCAGATAGTTGATTGCTAAATCTTTCTTCATAGCCTTCAAGCTTTACTAATGAAAGAACATCTTTAACTCGATTAACTATCTCATCATTACTCAAGCCAAGTTTTCTTAGTCCAAATTGAATATTTTTTTCCACATTAAGATGAGGAAAAATCGCATAGTTTTGAAAAACCATATTTGTAGGTCTTTTGTCTGGAGGTAAAGCAGTAATATCTGTACCATCAATTAATAGATTCCCATTAGTAGGGTATTCAAATCCTGCCAATAATCTCAACAATGTTGTCTTGCCACACCCAGAGGGTCCTAAAAGTGAAAAAAATTCACCTTCTTTAATCTCAAATGAAACATCATCAACTGCTTTTACTTCTTTAAAGTATTTTGAAATATTATTGATCTGTATAAATGAATTATTCATAATTTTTTATAATTTAACAGCTATATCTTTCTTTACTTTACCTTGTCCAACATTTCTTAACCAGAATGCTAGCAAAACAATAAAAGTAGTAAAAACAATAATTACTGCTCCTAATGCCAATACATGTGGTAACTTCTGAACAAATCTCATTTGGCCCCACATATACATAGGTAATGTTGCGTCACTTCCAGTTAAAAAAAATGCAAGAATAAATTCATCAAAAGAAATTATGAAACTGAGAAGAAGAGCTGCGACTATTCCAGGCAAATATAATGGAAATGACACTCTAAAAAATGTTCCCCATGCATTCTCTCCTAAATCTCTAGAGGCTTCTTCAAGTGAAAAATCAAAACCCTCAATACGGGCTATAAGTATTAACATTGCAAAAGGTGTACAAAATAAAGTGTGACCAATTGTGACTGGAACGAGCCCCAATTTAAATCCGAGATTGATCCAGATTATAAGTATAGCTACAGCTAAAATAATTTCTGGTATCAAAAATGGCATCATTATACCTCCATAAGAAATTTTTTGTCCTCTAAATTTATATCGAGCAAATGCCTTTGCTGCAAAAAGTGCAATTGTTGTACTAATTACACTTGCAACAACTCCTACTTTTATACTCGCCCATAGAGCCTTATGTAAATTTCTTTTTGACCACATTTCCTCATAGTGTTCGGTTGTAAAACCAGCAAGAGGGAATGACATATAATTTGCATCGTTAAAACTAAATATAGGTAGGAATAAAACTGGCACATAGAGAAAACCAAAATAAAGAAGGGTATAAATTAATAATGTATTATTTTTTTCGTTCATTTTAAGTTAACCTTTGTGTAAGTTTTTTTGTTACATTCGACACAATGATTGTTATGAATACAACAGTTGTTAACATAATTGTAGCAGAAGCTGCACCGAGAGGAATATTGTTTATTTTTCCAAAGTAAGCTTGGATCATATTCGAAAGCATACGACCATCAGTTCCTCCAAGTAAGGCTGGAGTTACATAATCACCTACTGTTGGGATGAATATGATTAATATTGCACCTATTACACCAGGTAACGATAACGGAAATGTAATTTTCCAAAACACTTCAAATCTAGATAGCCCAAGATCTCTTCCAGCTTCAATAAAAGAAAAGTCAATTTTTTCTAACGAAACATATAAAGGTAGTAATGCAAATGCTGCCCATGCATGAGTAAGGGTAATAACTACTGCAGTTTCTGAATACATCAGAAATGTAAGAGGTTCGTTAAGAATTCCAGCGTTGATCAATGAAGAGTTTATTACTCCTTTTGTTCCAAGAATAATCTTCCAAGAGAATACTCTTAATAAATAAGATGTCCAAAAAGGTAAAGTGAGCAAAACAAGCCACAGCATTTTGTTTTTTTTGACATAAAATGCGATGTAATAACAAACTGGATATGCAGTAATAAGTGTAATTAGAGTTACAAGAAATGATATTTTAATTGACTTTATTAAAAGTGTAACCAGCAAATTTTTTTGAAAGAAATCAATATATCTTTGAAATGTAAAAGTATAATCAATCTCCATCATGTTAACTTGAGTAAACATACTAAAGCTCAACATTAATGCCATTGGCACAACCATGGCTAGAATAATTAAAATTAAAGCTGGTGATAATAAACTATAGGCTTTAACACTATCATGTTTTGCGTAAATTTTTTTCCAGAAACCTATCATAATTTTTTAGCTATCTATTTTACCTATTTATTCAATTAAAGATTTCAAACCTCTCTTATAAAGAGAATTTGCAATTATTATTCTATGAATTTCACTAGTCCCTTCCCAAATACGATCTACTCTGAGTTCTCTATAATATCTTTCAGCAACATTTTCCCTCATATAGCCTCTACCTCCAAAAATTTGAACTGCCCTATCAGCTATTCTATTTGCCATTTCTGATGCCATTAACTTAATCATAGAACATTTTCCATGCAAAATTTTAACATCTTGTTTTGCATCATGTGCTTTGCAAATTTCATAAAGCATTAATCTGGTTGAAGCTAATTCATTTACACAATCTGCAAGCATAAATTGTATTGCCTGATAATTGGATATTTTATCTCCAAAAGACTCTCTTTCTTTTGCAAAAATTGTTGCTTCATCAATTAATCTTTCAGCTGCACCACAGCATCTAGCTGCTATTCCCAATCTTTCATGTCTAAACCAAGAATGTGTATAATCCATTCCTATACCTTCATTACCTATTATATTTTTAGAGGATATAGAGACATTATTAAAACGATAAATACTATGATGGTGAGAATAAGTATGGCTAAATTTAGGAGTATCTATTAACTCAATACCTTTTATGTCTTTATCAATTATAAAAAGTGAGTGCTTATCTTTATTTTGACCAGATTTAATTTTAGCTTGTAAAAAGAAAAAATTAGCAAGATTTGCACTAGTCACATACCATTTTTCACCATTTATTATGTATTGATCACCTTTTTTTTCAGCAGTAGTTTCTATAGAACCATCTACATCAGAACCTGCACCTTTTTCAGTAATTGCATAACATTCTTTTTTTGTTCCATTTAAAAGTGGTTTTAAATAATTTTCTTTTTGAAAATCATTAAAATTTAATTCCATCCAATCTTGTGCTTCTGAAAAACACCAACATAAAGCATTAGTAACACGACCCAACTGTTCCCAAATAATCATTTGTTCAAATGTATTTAATCCTAGACCTCCATTTTCTTTTGATATTCCCATACCAGGAAGTCCTAAAGAAATCGCAATATCTCGATGTTTTTTTTCTATATCTTTTGGTAATTCTCCTTCATTTTTTTCAGCATGAACTTCCCAAGGAATAAGTTCATCATTTACAAATTTTCTTATTTTTTTTTGCCACTCTAGGGCCTTAGGTGTCATCCCACTATACATTTTTTATTCCTTTAAATTGTTTTGGGAAATGTGATTTTAAATAATCTAGACAAATTCTTTTGGAATCTTTTCTATTATTTTTCATTGGTTCATCTAATTGATTCAACCATAGTCCCATAATTAAAGCATGAAAAGCAATAGCTAAGTTTTTTTTAGATAAGTTATTTTTTTCGTTTTTAATTAATTCTTCAAATATATCCTCTGTAACATTTTGATAATACAAATCTCTTTCTCTACATATTTGACGATAGGCAGGTTTAAATTTTGTTTCACTTAAAAAAGTAAACCAAACAGATATTTTTTCAGGTGAACAAATCTTTGGGCTAAAATCATTATTTATCATATTTACTAATTTCATGATTGGATCATTTCCTGATTTTTTAATGTATTTATCAAATGATTTTAAATATTCATTTGATATAAATTTTAATGTTTCAATTAATAAGATTTCTTTACTTTTAAAATGAAAATTAACAATACCTTGAGATAATCCTGCTCCACTTGAAACATCATGCATTGTTAACTCATTAATACCCTTTTTTGATAAATTTTTAATTGTTGAAGAAATAAGTTTTAAATTACTACTTTTCTTATTTGCTAGTCTTTGATTTCTATTATTCATTTTATATTCAAAAAAAGAATATTTTTTCATAAAATTATTGATTTTACAAGAAATTTGGTTGAATGCTCATTCAAAGAAATATAAGAAAATAAAATGTCAAAATCAATTTATGATGTAGCTATCATTGGTGGGGGTCATAATGGGCTTACCACAGCATGTTATTTGGCAAAAGCTGGCCTAAAAGTAGTAGTGATAGAAAAGCAAAGCTATGTTGGTGGAGCAGCTGTCAGTCGTGAAATACATCCAGGATGGACATATTCGAATTGCTCCTATGTATGCAGTTTATTACGTCCCGAGATTTTTAGAGATCTTGAATTATCAAAATATGGCCTTCAAATTATTCCTTACGAAGGAAGCGCATCAATGCTTGATGATGGAAGATACTACGCCCACTATAATGATCATGACTTAACTTATCGTTCAATAGCTCAATTTTCCAAAAAAGATGCAGAGGCTTACGATAGGTTTGGTAAAGATGTTATGAGACAATGTAAAATAATAAAACCTCTTTTAAAAATGACACCTCCAGATCCTACGTCATTTGCACCCAAAGATATAATGGGATTATTTGATTTTGCAAAATTTTTTGCAGCAAAAGATGAGCTAGGTGGTTTAGGAGAAAAAGAGATTTACGATACCATTCGTTTTTGGACAATGAGTGTACGAGATTATTTAGAGGAGTATTTTGAATCTGATATTGTAAAAGCACATCTTGCTGGTTCTGCAATTATAGGTACTGCATTAGGCCCCTACTCTCCTGGATCTGCTTATGTCCTATTACATCATTATATGGGTGAGGTTGATGGTACAGTTGGTGCTTGGGGATACTCAAGAGGAGGAATGGGATCTATCACAAAAGCAATGGCAGCTTCTTTAGAGGCCAGTGGTGGTGAGATAAAAGCAGGTTCGCCAGTTAATGAAATTTTAATTAAAAATAATAAAACTTATGGGATGGTTCTAGAAAATGGAGATGAAATTTATGCAAATAAAATTGTTTCCAATCTTGATGTAAAAAGAACTTTTCTTAAAGTGGTTGAGAAAAAAGAATTACCAGAAGATTTTTATAATGCAGTAAAGAAATTTAAAATTAGAGGTTCATCAGGAAAGTTAAATATAGCATTAGATGATCTACCAATTTGGAAAAGTATTCCTGAAGGAGATCCAGCAGGAACAGGAGATCTTCATATTACACAAAGTATAGAAGAGATGGAGGGCGCTTATGATGATTGGAAAGATGGTAGGTGGTCATCCTTGCCTTATGTAGACATGTGTATTCCAAGTATTAATGACCCTACTATGGCTCCTCAAGGAAAACATTATATGTCTGTATTTGTACAATATGTGCCTTACAACTTAGCTGATGGAGGATGGACAGAAGAAAAAAGATTAGAATTTGGTAAACATGTTATGAGTAGGATAGGAAACTATTCAACAAATTTTAACGATATAATTAATCATGCAGAAATAAGAACACCAAAAGAATTAGAGCAAGAAGTAGGTTTAACTGAAGGTAATATCTTCCAAGGGGAACTTACTATGGATCAATTAATGTTTAATAGACCAATCCCAGGCTATGCTCAGTATAAAACCCCAATTAAAAATCTATACATGTGTGGGTCTAGCACTCATCCAGGTGGAGGAGTAATGGGTGCTCCTGGCGCGAATGCAGCGAGAGAAATTTTAATAGATTTAAAAAAACAGATTAACACACATTATATATGAAAAAATTTGATGTTATAATTATAGGTGGCGGGCATAATGGTTTAGTCGCAGCATGTGTTTTATCAAAAAAAGGAAAAAAAGTTCTAGTAATAGAAAAGAATGAAAAATTAGGTGGTCTTGCTAACTATGCTGAATCGTTAAGTTTTATTTCTAAAGAAGTAATAGATGAACTAAATATTAAAATTGAAAAAAATGTAAGTGAAAATTTTGTTTCTGCTTTATCTGAAGATTTAAATCATACTGTACTTAAGATAAATGATAGTAAAAATATTGAATTTTTACAAACTAGTGCAAGTAATTCTGATCAAAAAAATTTTATCAACTTAATTAATAAATATAATTTATTTGCCAGAACCTTGAGGTCATTCATGTTTAAAAGACCCCCAAGAGTTAAATCAGGTTCAAGATCTGATATTTGGCAATTATTTTCTATGGGTTTTAAGGTTAGACGTCTTGGTAAAAAAAACATGCGGGAATTATTACGTGTAATAGGCTTAAATATTGCAGATGATTTAGAGGATAATATAGAAAGCAATACTTTGAAGGGATTAATGTCTAATGAGGCTGTTATTGGAACAAATCTTGGTGCAAGATCTCCTGGCTCTATACTAAACTTATTGTATAACCAAGCTACAAATAATTCATTATTTAGAATTAATAAATTCAATACAAACTCTTTCTTAAATATTATTGAGAACATTTGTAAAAAAAATAATGTAGAAATTCAAACTAATAAGACGGTAGAAAAAATTAATATTTTAAATCAAAATGTTAATTCAGTTTTACTAAATACAGGAGAAGTAATTGAAACATCTGCAATAATCTCAAATACAGACCCCAAAACTACATATTTAGAATTAGTTGGAGCCCCTAATCTTGATACAGACTTCATTAGAAGAGCTAAAAATTATCGTACCAAAGGTACAGTGGCAAAAGTTAATATTGAATTTGAAAGTGAGATAAAAATTAAAAATTTAGACTCAAGTTATTCATCCGGTAAATTTGTTTATGCTCCAGATATAAAATATATTGAACACGCTTTTAATGACAATAAGTATAATAATTTATCATTAAATCCTTGTTTAGAATTTTACATTAATAAAAATCAATTATCTGCTAATGTCTACTTTATACCTTATCTAATCAACTCTTCGCATGATAAAGAAAAAATATTATCAAATGTTAAATTGATTTTGGAAAAATTTATTGAGGAAAATCAAATTATTTCTTCGATAATTGAAACACCTAATGATATTGAAAATAAATATAATATATGCGGTGGTCACTGGAGTCATGGAGATATGGAAATAGATCAGCTATTAATGATGCGTCCATTTTATGGGTCCTCCCAATATTCCACTCCTATTAATGGCTTATATCTTTGTAGTGCGGGTACACATCCAGGAGGAGGTATCACAGGCATTAATGGCATTAATGCTGCAAAACAATTACTGAAGGTCCAAGGCAATGGATAATACACTTTCATTTACTAAACCCCTTTTAGAAACGCCTTTTCATAAAAGAACTTTTGAAGCTTGTTATAATAATGATTGGTATCGTTGGGCTGGATATAAAATTGCAAGAGAATATTCTAATACAGAACTAGAATACACTTCTATGCGAAATACAGCAGGAGTTTTAGATATAACGCCAATGCACAAATATGACATCAAAGGAAAAGATGCTATCAAGTTTGTAGATAAATTAGTCACAAGAGATGTAACGCAAATTAAACCTAATCAAGTAATGTATATTATTTGGTGTAATGAAGACGGAAATGTTATCGATGATGGTACTGTCTTTTGTTTTGACAAAAATCATTTACGAATCTTTTGCGCAGAGAGAAACCTGAATTGGTTTTCAGATACAGCTATTGGTTTTGAAGTTGCAGTTAAAGATGTTAGTGACTCTATTGCTGCTTTAGCATTTCAAGGACCCCTTTCTTGCAAAATTTTACATTTATTAAATGTTAAGAATATAGAAAATCTAAAGCCATTTTTCTTTGATAATTTTGACCTTAATGGCTCAAAAGTTACTATATCAAGAACAGGATTTTCTGGAGATTTAGGTTATGAAATATGGTGCAATCCTGAAGAAGCAATTAATGTGTGGGACTCATTATTTAAATTTAATAGAGACTATAAAATATTACCTGCAGGTATGAATGCTCTAGAAATGGTTAGAATTGAAGCAGGTTTTATTCAACCAAATGCAGACTTTATGTCTGCAGAACAAGCATTGAGACCAAATAGAATGAGGACTCCATTTGAACTAGGTATGGGCTGGTTAGTAGATTTAAATAAAAACTACTTTACTGGAAAAAGAATTCTAAATGATCTGAAGAAAAAACCTTTAACTAAAAAATTAATTGGATTAGATATTCAAGGTGATAAACCTGCTATTGGCTCGGTATTATACGATAAAAACAGAAAAGAAATTGGAATTGTTACAGCTGGTATGTGGTCACCAAGCTTAAAATCAAATATAGCTTTTGGTTATGTTGATAATGACCATTTGAAAATTGGCTCAAAAGTTTTCGCTGAAATATATCATCCTGAAGAATTAGAGTATAAAAAAATATGGGCTGAGTGTTTAGTTGTAAAAAAACAGTTTTTTAATCCGCAAAGACGGCATAAAGTACCAGCTGATATATAAAATGGAGTTTAATCTTACAGAAGAGCAAAATCTTTTAATAAATACAACTAATGCTTTTGTTAAAACAGAATTACTTCAACATGAAGAACTTTTAGAAAAAACAAATAATCTACCAAAAGAATTATATGATGAAATTAAGCAAAAAAGTATTGAAGCTGGTTTGTATGCTTGCAATATGCCAGTCGAACATGGTGGAGGTGGCTTAAATGCTTTTGATTTAACTTTAGTTGAAAAACATTTAGGTTTTGCATCTCTTGCCTTAGCTGAAATTGCATGGCGTCCACAAAATATCTTAATGGCTTGCAAAGGTGAATTAATTGATCAATACTTAAAACCTGCCATTACTGGTGAAAGAAAAGATTGTATTGCGATGACTGAGCCTGAAGCTGGTTCTGATCTTAGAGGAATGAAAACAAATGCAAAAAAAGATGGTGATGATTGGATAATCAATGGAACTAAACATTTTATATCAAATGCTCATATTTCAGATTTTGTCGTTTTATTTGCATCAACTGGAACAGATGAACAAGGAAGAAATTTATTATCATGTTTCTTGGTGGACCTTCATCAAAAAGGTGTTGAAGTAGCTAAAGGCTATGACTGTGTTTCTCATAGAGGATATGTAAATAATGTTATCAATTTTAATGACTGTAGAATACCTGGAAAAAACATTTTAGGTGAAAAGGATAAAGGTTTTGAATTAATGAATGTTTGGTTAGAGGCAACTAGATTAACTGTTGCAGCAACTTCTGTTTCGAGAGCTGAAAGAGCATTTGATATTGCGCTTGACTGGTCCGCTAATAGAAAACAATTTGGAAAAGTAATAGGAAAGTTTCAAGGTGTTTCTTTTAAATTAGCAGATATGGCTACAAATATTAAAGCTGCAAATCTTATGTTACTTGAGTCTGCATGGAAGATTGATCAAAAAACTCTTTCCTCTCAAGATGCGGCAATGACAAAATTATTCTGCACAGAAATGCTTGGTAAAGTATCAGATGAAGCAATCCAAATATGTGGAGGAATGGGTTTGATGTCTGATATACCGTTAGAAAGAATCTGGCGTGATGCTCGAATAGAGAGAATTTGGGAGGGAACAAGTGAAATCCAAAGGCATATCATCTCAAGATCTTTATTAAGACCTCTTGGGGCTTAATTTTGTGGACTTAAATAAATTATTTAGACCAAAAAAACTTGCAATAATTGGTGGTTACTGGGCTGATTTTGTTTTTGATGAAAATATAAAGATCGGCTTTAAAGGAAAAATTTGGCACATTAATCCTAAAAGAAGCAGTTCAAAAAAAAAGAAATATTATAAAAGTTTAACTGACTTACCATCAATCCCTGATTGTGTTTATATTGCAGTTTCAAATAATTTAACAATTAAATTAATGAAAGATATTTCTGATATGGGAGCTGGAGGAGCAGTATGCTTAGCTTCAAGATTTTCAGAATTAAATACTTTAGAAGGCAAAGAAAAAACAAAAAAATTATTAGCTAATTCTGGTAAAACACCTTTTTTAGGTCCTAATTGTTATGGATTTATTAATTACTTTGATAGAGTTTCAGTATGGTCGGATCAAGTTGCAGGTAATCAAACAAACAAAGGTGTAGCTATTATTTGTCAAAGTGGCACCATTGGAAATACAATTAGTTTTAATCACAGATCTCTTCCAATAGGATACATCATATCATTGGGCAATCAGGCTAAAATAGGCATTGAAGATACAATTGAATATGCTCTTAAAGATAAAAGAGTTACTGCAATAGGAATATATGCTGAGGGTTTTACTAGTATCAATAAACTAATTAGAGTTTTAAAAATTTCTAAAGAAAAAAAAATCCCAATTGCAATAGTAAAAGTTGGCAGATCTAAAGTTGCATCTGAGACAATTTTAACTCACACAGGTTCATTAAGTGGCAAAGAAAACATTTATGATGCATTATTTAAAAGAATGGGAGTTGCTAGATGTGAAACTTTATCAGAACTTACAGAATTACTTAAATATTTTCATACTCATGGGGTCATATCCAATGATCAAATTTCAATTATGGGTCCCTCAGGTGGAGATATGGCAATGCTAGGAGATGCGGCAGAAACTTTAAATTTAAAATTTGGAAAAATTAAACCACAAATTAAAACTGATCTAAAAAAAGTAAATCATCCAGGTGTAATAGTTTCTAATCCTTTCGATATGCAAACATATAACTGGAATGATCCTGATAATATTGAAAAAACATTCAATATTTTTTTTAAAAATAATTTTAGTTCAATAAGCCTAATGCTTGATTTTCCAAATATGGAAAAATGCGATACTGATGAGTGGGATGCAATAGTTGATAAATTTATAAAAGTTGCAAAAAAATATAAAAATGGAAGCCTCATCTCTTCATTATCAGACACAATGCCAAAACATATTAGAGATAAATGTATTAATAATGGAATTTCACCTCTTCAAGGAATGAAGGAGGCTTTATTCACAATTAAAAAAGCAATAGAAATTGGAAGTATTTGGAAGAATGAATCTGCTGTAAAAAACTATAAAATAAAGAAGAAGAAGAATAAAAATATTAAAACTTACTCTGAATTTGAGTCAAAAAAATTTCTAAAAAAAATTGGCATTAAAACCCCTAAAGGAATAATTTCAAATAAAATTAAATTAAAAAAAGATAGTGCTAAAATTGGCTTTCCGTTAGTTGCTAAAATTCACTCAAACCAAATTTTTCACAAATCTGAACATAATGGTGTCATAACTAATATTAAAAATATTAATGAATTAGTGCACAAAACAAAAAAATTTAAAAATCAAATTTTATTAGAGCAAATGGTAAAAGATTCACTAATAGAAATTTTAATAGGAATTAAAATTGATGATGAATTTGGTCCTGTAATAGTAATTGGCGCAGGAGGAATTTATACAGAACTAATTAGAGAGACTAAAACTTTATTATTACCATTAACAAAAAAAGATATTCAAAATGAATTAAAAAATATGAAAATAGGTAAGATATTATTTGGTTACAGAAATCAAGATAGAGCAGATATCGATAGTTTAATTAAAACAATACTTTCATTATCTAAATTTGCTGAAAAAAATATCAATAAACTACACGGAATAGAAATTAATCCACTAATAGTTTGTAAAAAAAATAAAGGTGTGTTTGCAGTAGATGCACTAATACATTATTTTGAAGAATTATGAGCGAACCAATCAAAACTAAAATTATAGAGTCAATTCTTGAAGTTACAATTGATAGACCAAAAGCTAATGCGATTGATGCTAAGACAAGCATAATTTTAGGCAATATATTCTCTGATTTTAGAGATAATCCTAATCTTAAAGTAGCTATTATTACTGGTAATGGAGAAAAATTTTTTTCAGCAGGATGGGATCTTAAGGCTGTTAATGAAGGAGAAGCAGCGGATGCTGATTATGGTATAGGAGGATTTGGTGGTTTGCAAGAATTACCAAATATGAACAAACCTATTATTGCTGCTATAAATGGTATTGCTTGTGGTGGCGGTTTTGAAATAATGATTTCAGCAGATATTATAATAGCCTCTGAACATGCGACATTTGCATTACCTGAAATTAATGTAGGAGTTGTTGCAGATGCTGCTACAATAAAATTAAGAAGAAGAATTCCTTATCACGTAGCAGTAGAGTTTTTAATGACTGGAAGATGGATGGATACAAAAGAAGCTAAGCATTGGGGTTTGATTAATGAAATTGTTAATAAAGATGAGTTATTAAAAAGAGCTTGGGAAATAGCAGAAAAAATTTCAAATGGACCTAATTTAATTTACTCTTCAATTAAAGAAGTTTTGCGTGAAACAGAAAATGAAAAAGAAATACCTTCTTTTGAAATTCTAAGATCGTTAGAAACTGTTAAAAAAGTCTATGGCAGTCAGGATTTAAAAGAAGGAGCATCTTCATTTGTAAAAAAAACTGATCCTAAATGGCAAGATAAGTAATAAAAATAACAATTTTCATTGAATGCTTATTCAGCGAATGATACTGTATTTTTATAATGAAAAATGATTATATCTCTGAAATTTATGAAAAAGATAAACTGGTACTTCATCCTTATGAAGATTTTAATAGTAGAGGTACGTATAATAGAAAATTAATAACTAAATCTGATAATATCTATTTGTATGATGAAAATGGTAATAAATTCATCGATGGCCCAGGTGGAATGTGGTGTAATAATATTGGTCATGGAAATAAAGAAATTGGGGAAGCAATTAAAAATCAGATTGAAAAAATGGATTACTGTAGTCCTTTTTCTGAGTCAAATGAAGTTTCTGCAGAATTAGCCTCAGTACTAGCAGATCTATCTCCAGGAGATTTAAATACAGTTTTTTTTACATCTGACGGATCAACAGCCAATGAAACAGCACTAAGATTTGTAATGTTTTATAACAATATATTGGGCAGACCAAATAAAAAACATATTATTACAAGGGATAAAGCTTACCATGGTAGCACCTATTTAACTGGATCAATTACTGGTAAAGACAGAGAAAAAAATAGTTTTGATTTTGAAAAAAATTTTATTCATCATTTAAGCTCACCTTTACCTTATAGAAGAAAAAAAGATCAAACTGTTGAAGAATTTTGCAATGAACTAGTAAAAGAATTCGAACAAAAAATTGAAGAACTTGGCGCTGAAAATGTTGCAGCTTTTATCGCTGAACCTGTGCTTGCATCTGGAGGGTGTATTGTGCCTCCTGATGGATATTTTAAAAAAATTTATGATATATGTAAAAAAAATCAAATTATTTTTATAGCTGATGAAGTAGTTACTGGATTTGGGCGGCTTGGTCATTTTTTCTCCTCAGAAGAAATTTTTGGTGTTGTGCCAGATATTATAACTTGTGCAAAAGGTATTACATCAGGTTATTTACCTTTAGGAGCAGTGTTGTTTTCAAATAAGTTGATAGCTGATTTAAAAGATGACTCATCTTTGTTTTTTCATGGATATACCTACTCTGGACATCCAGCATGTTGTGCCGCTGCACTAAAAAATATAGAAATTCTTAAAAGAGACAAGATCTTAGAACATGTAAAAGAAATTGAACCCTATTTTTTTGAAAAACTTAACTCATTGTATGAACTACCAATAGTGGGAGATATACGAGGTAAGGGTCTAATGGCCGGTATTGAATGTGTTATTAATAAAGACAGCAAGGAAGCACTAGTTTTAGATAAAGCAATAGGATCTAGAATTGATGAAGAATCCATTAAATTAGGTCTTATAATTAGACCTCTTTATCATATTTGCGTACTCTCACCTGCTCTGATTATAAATAAAGAACAAATTAATGAGCTTACTGAAAAGTTATATCAAGCAATTTCAAACACTATTGACCAATTAAAAAACGAGGGGCTCTGGTCTCAAACTAAATGATTCTAAATAGTTTAAAAAACTATTTAGACTTCAATATTGTAAACTCAAGTATAAAATATTTATCATTAGTTGCTTTTTGTACAGGAATAATAATTAGTTATTTTTATACTGTATTAGTTATACTTCAGAAATATGCAGGTTATTCAGAATTTTTGATTGGTTCTATCGCCTCTTTTGGTCCATTAGGACTAATATTCTCAGGATTTTTTGTCACTAAACTTTTAAAAAAATTTGGTTTTTATAAAATAATTTTTATATCAGCTATAACTCAAGGCTTATGTATCATATTAATGCTAGAGTTTTTTCATCCAATCAATTTATCAATGTGTTTTTTTATATTTGGTATTATGGGCGGTCTAACATGGATGACAATGGACACTTGGGTTAATATTGTATCTAATAATTCTAATAGAGGTAAATCTATAGGTATTTATAACTCATCTGTAACAACAGGTTTGGCACTTGGTCCATTGATTGTTGGAGTGCTTGGAACATCTAGCAGGATACCTTTAATAGTATGCATGATACTAGTAGGATTTAAAATTATAAGCCTAATAAGTATTAAAAAATATGTTAACCAAGTTATTATTCCAGAACAATCTTCTAAAATGAAATTTTCAATACTTGCAATATCACCTTTTGTATTTTTTGCTATATTTTGTGCAGGAATAGAAGACTCTTCTTTTTTAGCTTTGTTCCCTGCTTTTATGATTAATGATTTTTTTACGGATAAACAAATTGGTTTGTATATATTTATAGGCGGAATATTTGGCGTACTCTGTCAGCCTTTTATAGGAGCTTTATCTGATAATTTTAGCAAAAGAATAATTATTTTTTTACTACTATTCTCTCATATTTGTTGGTTGATGTTATTAAACTTTTCTAATTCAAATCCATATCTAATTATTTTTGCTTTAATGATAAGTGGATTTGCATCTACGAGCCTTTATACTGTAACACTCGCTTATTTAGGGGAGAGGATTAATGTAACTGATATTGCTTTTGCTACATCACTATTTATAATTATTTATGAATTAGGTGAATATTTAGGGCCCATTATAGTTGGATTTAATATGAACATATATGGAAACCCTGGATTTATTTATACTTTGTCAAGTTTTGTAATTGTTTGTATAATGTTTGGAATAATAAGATCATTATTTAAAAAATGAGAATTAAAATTATAAAAGCAACTTCTAAACACATTAAAGATGTTGGGCACTTATTTGATTTATATAGACAATTTTATAAATATAAATCAAACATAAAAGCATCAACTAATTATATTAAGCAAAGAATTTTAAATAAAGAATCTACTATTTTTATTTGTTACTCAAAATCATTAGAAGCAGCTGGATTTGTTCAGCTATACGAAACCTTTGATTCATTGAATATTAATAAAAAATTAATTTTATATGACCTTTATGTTGAAAAAAAATATAGAAGATTAGGTTATGGTAGAATGCTTATGTTAAAAGCAAAAGATTATGCTGTTAAAAAAAGAATAAAAATAGTTGAATTATCTACTGCCATAAATAATAAAAAAGCACAGTCTTTATATGTATCACTTGATTATAAAAGAGACACAGAATATTATAATTATTATTTAGAGATTTAAGATGGAAAAAGTAAAATTTGTTGAGATGAAAAATGGTGATAAGGAAGATTATGATCTTCTCGCAAAATTTGAAGATAAATATATTGAAGGAACGGCAGATCGGGTAATTAGAATATTAAAGAATCTTGACTCATCACTTGGTGGATACCAAGTTTCAAGATTAGAGCATTCCTTACAAGCTGCTTCAAGAGCCCTTAGAGATAAGGCAGATGAGGAGATGGTTGTTGCTTCTCTTTTACATGATATTGGTGATGAAATAGCACCATTAAATCATTCGGAAATTTCTGCTGCAGTTTTAAGACCATTTGTTTCAGAAAAAACTCATTGGATAGTTCAACAACATGGATTGTTTCAAGCATATTATTATAACCACCATTATGGAAGTGATAGAAATTTAAGGGAGAAATTTATAGGTCATCCATTTTATAAAGATACTATAAATTTTTGTGAAACATACGATCAAAACTCTTTTGATCCAAATTATGATACTATTAAATTAGAAGAATTTATACCTATGGTTCACAGAATATTTAATAGAGAGCCGCACAAACACGTCTATCTAGGTCTTTAGTTTATTTTTTTAACTTATTTATTAAATGTAGGTTTTCTGAATTAAATTTATCTTTATTTTCATCAACAAAAGATTGAATTAATTCTCTTTTATTATCCTCAAACTCAGTAACTCTTCTTGAATTTAAATCAACATATAAGGAGCAAACCTCAGTAGTAGATGCTAAATATTTTTCTTTTTTGTGTATCATTTCTAATTTGTACACTAATCTTTTCTTATCAAAATCAAAAAATATTAGATTCATATCTACTTCATCACCAACCTTTACTTCCATATCATAGGTAGTATGAGACTCTACAGCAAACGTAGTTCTTTTTTCATTCTTTGCTGAATTTTCTCCAATGTTAAACTTCTCTAATAATACTTCCCATGAAGAGTCAAAAAGATGAATATAAAATGCCAAATTCATATGACCATTGTAGTCAGTCCACTCAGGAAGCACTTTTCCTGTTTTTAGATATATAGACACTTGTTAATTTCCTATAACTGAGATACATCATTTTTTAACAAAAATGAATAATGAAGTTGTAATTAGTTGTGCTGTAACTGGATCTGGCGATACTGTAAGTAAACATCCAGACCTTCCAATAACTCCTAAACAAATAGCTGAAGCATCTATTGAAGCTGCTAAGGCAGGAGCTGCAGTTGCTCATATTCATGTAAGGGAAAATAATGGCAAACCAAGTAGGAAATTAGAATACTACAAAGAGGCTGCAGATAGAATTCGATCTTCAGATACTGATGTAATTATTAATTTTACAACTGGCATGGGAGGTGATTTTGAAGTTGGAGAAGGAAAAGATCCACTCAATCCAGTTGGTCCAAACACAGATATGATACATGCTTTAGACAGACTTGAGCATGTTGAAGAATTATTACCTGAAATTTGCACACTAGACTGTGGGTCATTAAATTTTGGTGACTCGAACATGACTTTTATTCATACGCCGGTTCAATTGAGAGCTGCAGCAAAAAAAATGCAAGACTTAGGAATAAAACCAGAAATGGAGGCTTTTGAAATGGGTCATTTATGGTTTGCTAATCAGCTTTATAAAGAAGGATTAGTTGATTCACCTCCATTATATCAAATTTGTTTAGGAATACCTTGGGGGTCGCCTGCAAATACAGCTTCAATGAAAGTCATGGCAGATATGATACCAGATGAGGCTAACTGGGCTGGATTTGGCATTGGAAGACATCAAATGCCTATGGTTGCACAATCTGTGATATTAGGTGGTAATGTCAGAGTAGGATTAGAAGATAATTTATATTTAGAAAAAGGTGTGCTTGCATCAAATGCTCAATTAGTTGAAAAAGCAGCAAGAATCATAAGTGATCTTGGTGCAAAAATTCTTAACCCAGAACAAGCAAGAAAAAAATTAAACCTAAAAAAACAATTTTAAAGTGCAATCCTCTATAAATAAAATTGCAGTTGTTGGAACTGGAGTTATAGGCACTGGATGGATTATAAGATTTTTATTTAATAAAAAACAAATTAAAATTTTTGATCCAAGTGAAAAACAAAAGAAATTTTTATTAGATGAGCTTAAAAGGACAGCGCCTTTATTAAAAAAATTTTATAAAAGTAATATTAATATAAATAATCAATTAGAATTTTGTAGTTCAATAAAAGCAGCTGTATCTGATGCAGATTTAATACAAGAAAATACTCCTGAAAATGAGAAATTGAAAATAAGAATCATAAAAGAAATAAGTCATCATTCTAAAAAAAGCGCAATTATTGCTTCTAGTTCATCAGGGCTATTACCTTCTAGAATACAATCCAAAGCCCAGCATCCTGAAAGGGTATTGATAGCGCATCCTTTTAATCCAGTTTATCTTTTACCTTTAGTAGAAATAGTACCAGGTAAAAAAACAGCTAAAAAAAATATTTTAGAAGCGAATAAGTTTTATACCAAAATTGGTATGAAAACTCTTATTTTAAAGAAAGAGTTACCAGGATATTTATCAGACCGATTACAAGAATCTATGTGGAGGGAGTCACTACATATAATTAATGAAGGATTTGCATCTACAAAAGATTTAGATGATGCCATAATTTACGGACCTGGTCTGAGATGGTCTTTAATGGGTACTTTTTTAACTTTTCATTTAGCAGGTGGTGAAATGGGCATGAAGCATATGCTAGAGCAATTTGGTCCTGCTTTAAAATTACCATGGACAAAGCTTAAGGCGCCAAAATTAACAAATAGCCTAAAGAAAAAAATTATAGAAGGAACAAAAATTCAATCTAGAAAAAAATCTATTAAAAATCTAACTAATTTAAGAGATAGTTTTTTAATTGATTTACAAAAATTATTAAAAAAATATAAAGTTTAGTATGGTTCAAAAAAGTAAATACATAGCATTAAAAAACTATGTCCCTATGGGACTGCCAAGTGAAGATGACTTTGTGATCAAAGAGCAAGAAATAGATTTATCAAATAATAATGATGTATTAGTAGATAATCTATGGTTATCTGTTGATCCATACATGCGTGCAAGAATGACAGAGAAGAAAAATTACAAAGAGCCATTTGTTATTGGTGAGCCAATGGAAGGAGCTGCAATAGGTATCGTAAAAAAAACCAATTCAAATATTTTTGAAGTTGGTGATTACGTATTAAGTAACAATGGTTGGAGAGATAAGTTTGTTAATATAGATAGCAACTTAAGTAAAATAAAACCAAATAATTTTACATTACAATCATATCTAGGGCCTCTAGGGATGACTGGTCAAACAGCATATACTGGGCTGTTTAAAATTGGGAAGCTTAAAAAAAATCAAACCGTTTTAGTATCTGCAGCGGGAGGAAGTGTTGGTTCTTTAGTTTGTCAAATAGCAAAATTACATGGTTGCAAAGTTGTTGCGAGTACAGGCTCAGATAAAAAAGTAGATTGGCTAAAAAATGAATTGAATGTTGATCATGCGTTTAACTATAAAAAAACTGATAATTTAGTCATAAAATTAAAAGAGATAATGCCAGATGGATTTGATTTATATTTTGATAATGTTGGAGGAGACTTTCTTGAAGCGGCTATTTTTAGAATGAAAAATTATGGTAGAATTGTAATTTGTGGAAGAATTTCACAAATGAATTCAACTAAAACACCTGAAGGATTAAAAAACATAGCTCATGTACTTGTAAAAAGATTAACTATTAAGGGATTTTTAATTTTTGATCACGAAAATGACTCAGAAAATTTTCAAAATGATATGTCTAAATGGTTAAAAAACAAAAAAATTGTTTCAAAAGAAACAATTTACGAAGGTTTAAGTAAAGCACCAAAAGCTTTCGTAGATTTATTAAATGGTAAAAATATTGGAAAAATGCTTGTAAAAATTTAGAGTGTGACATAGGGACTTGTCCCTCTAAAATTAATATCTAATTTAAGTTCTTTATCTATTGGTGGAAAAGCTCTTTGTTGACATTCAATTCGAGGACAAATTCTACAAGATACACCTATTGGTGTTTGTAATTTTTTATTATTGATGTCCATTCCTTCTGAATAAATTAAATCTTTTGCATATTTGATATCACAACCTAGCCCTATTGATACAAAACTTTTAGGCATACCATGTTTTTCAATTCCTTTTTCAAATGCACGAGCTATACAAAAATAAACCTTACCATCAGGCATTCTTGAAATTTGAGGATGTATTTTACCAGGGTTAAGAAAAGCTATGTATACATTCCATCTAGGGCACGATCCTCCATGTCTTGGTATATGAATACCAGATAATGAAAATCTTTTAGAGACATTTCCAGCTATGTCAGTTTTTAAAAAATGAAAAGGAACACCTTCATTTCCAGGTTTTTGTAAGTTAGTTAAACGATGTGTAACTTGCTCAAAACTGCATGCATAATGATGCATTAATATTTCAATATCATATTTATTTTTTTTTGCATTAACTAAAAAATCATCGTAGGGCATTAAAATTGCAGAAGCAAAATAGTTTAACAAAGATATTTTTAACAGAGTTTTTACCTCATCAGATTCAATATTTTTATTATTTATAATTTCAGCTAAAATATCTTCTGATTCAAGTGAAGCTACCTGATAAGCTAAATGAAAATTTCTTGAAGTATAAGTTAGCATTTCAGATAGATTCAGTTTTTTGTGTTGACTTTCAAACTTTCTAAATGATTTTAACTCTTCAATTGCAGGAACTATTTCAACTTTGACATTATGCTTTGATTTTAAGTAGTTTGTTAACTTAAGTCCTGAGCCAATATTATGGACATCCTCCAATCCTGCATTTCTTCTAATTATTTCTGACACAAGTTCAATTTCATGAAAATAGTTTTTATTATCTTGCAAAAAATCAGAAACAATCTCAACAGGTAATCGACTTGGACTTTCTTCAACATTATAATTTACGTCCATTGATTCTAGTCTATTCTGCATATCTTCTTTAAAAGATTTATGAGTATCATTTAGAGTTAGTAAAGCTTTAGCTATATTTGGATTTGAGCTAATAAATTCAGTTGTTTCTTGATTGGTAATATCAAGATCCTCAAACATCTCATTGCTTAAAACGTCCATAACATCGGACAAAACTCTTCTATTACTCTCTAGTGTT
>CACFVT010000014.1 GCA_902569865.1 uncultured Alphaproteobacteria bacterium
TGCAGGAATAACACCATTCAATTTTCCTGCAATGGTCCCAATGTGGATGTTTCCAATTGCAATAGCTTGTGGAAATTCTTTTATTTTGAAACCATCTGAAAAAAACCCATCTTGTTCTATCAAATTAGCAGAGTTATTTATTGAAGCTGGCTTACCAGTAGGTGTTTTTAATGTTTTAAACGGCGATAAAGAAATAGTTGATCTTTTATTAGAATCAAAACATATTTCATCCATCAGCTTTGTTGGTTCTACGCCTGTGGCTAAATATATATATGAAACTTCAGCAAAAAATCACAAGAGAGTTCAATCTTTAGGCGGGGCAAAGAATCACTTAATTGTAATGCCTGATGCAAATATACAGCAAGCTACTGATGGTATAATAGGGGCCGCTTATGGTTCTGCTGGGGAAAGATGTATGGCAGTATCAGTTGCTGTGGCAGTTGGTGATATTGCCGATAAAATTGTAGAAAACATCAAAATAAGCGCAGATAAGCTAGTAGTAGCACCTTGGACAGATAAAAAATCAGATATGGGACCAGTTATATCTAAAGAGCATAAAGAAAAAATTTTAGAATATATTAACAGCGGAGAAAGTGAGGGAGCATCTTTGCTTTTAGATGGTCGTAATTTAAAGCTGCAGGGATATGAAGGTGGTTATTACCTTGGTCCTACATTATTCGATAACGTAAAGAAAAATATGAAGATTTATAAAGAAGAGATTTTTGGACCTGTACTTTGCGTTGTTAGAGTTTCAAATTATGAAGAAGCAATTGATCTAGTCAATTCTCACCAGTTCGGTAACGGTGCTAGCATTTATACGTCTGATGGAGAAGTATCAAGACACTTTACAACAAACTGTAAAATTGGAATGGTTGGTGTTAATGTTCCAATTCCTGTTCCTATGGCTTTTCATAGTTTTGGTGGATGGAAAGAGTCTTTGTTTGGCAGTAATTCTATGCACGGAGTAGAGGGTATAAATTTTTATACAAAACTTAAAACTGTTACTTCAAGATGGCCAGATAGTATTAATTCCGGTCCTGAATTTGTTATGCCAACAAATTAATGAAAATTCTTATAACTGGTTGTGCAGGTTTTATTGGTTTTCATTTAGTTCAAAAACTTTTATCAAAAAAAAATTATAAAGTATTTGGAATTGATAATCTTAATACTTACTATGATGTAAAACTAAAAAATGATAGATTAAAAATTTTAAAACAAAATAAAAATTTTTATTTTGAAAAAATTGATATTTCAAAATTAAATAAACTAAAACAAAATTTTCTAAACAATAAATATGACTATGTAATAAATCTTGCTGCGCAGGCTGGTGTAAGATATTCTATTACTAATCCTGATACGTATTTTGAAAATAATATTTCTGGCTTCTATAATATTTTAGAAGTTTCAAAAAAGTTTAAGATAAAACATCTTATTTTTGCGTCCACAAGTTCAGTTTATGGAGATCAGAGCAAATGGCCTTTAAAAGAAAATTATAATACTGATAAACCTCTATCTTTTTATGCTGCTACAAAAAAAATTAATGAGGTTATGGCATATTCATATAGTAATATTTATAAGTTACCGTGTACTGGTTTAAGATTTTTTACTGTTTATGGCCCTTATGGAAGGCCAGATATGGCATTATTTAAATTTGTAAAAAATATTAATTCTGCAAAGAGAATAAATTTATTTAACAGTGGTAATCATTATAGAGATTTCACGTATGTTGATGATATAGTTGAGTCAATAATTAGATTAATTAACAAACCTTCCAAAGAAAAAATTCCATATGATGTCTTTAATATTGGCGGCAGCAAACCTCATCATTTAAAAAAAACCTTCTTAAGATATATTGAAAAAATTTTAGGTAAAAAAGCAATGATCATCAATTTACCAATGCAGATGGGAGATATATTTAAAACTCATGCTGACACAAAAAAATTACAAAATAAAATAAATTATAAACCCAAAACTAACTTAGAAAATGGAATAAATAATTTTATTATATGGTATAAAAAGTATTTTAAAAAATAGAAATTTAATGAAAAATAAAATAGCTATAATAGGTCTTGGATATGTTGGCTTGCCTCTTGCATTAGCGTTTTCAAAAAAATTTAATGTAACTGGAATAGATTCAAACAAAAAAAAAGTCGATAAATACAAAATAAAATATAAACGTCAAAATATTATATTTGGTAACCGATCCTTTAATATATCAAATTGTAATATATTTATAATAGCTGTACCTACACCTATTTATGATAACAAGAAGCCAGATTTAACTTTTCTTAAAAATGCATGTATTACAGTTGCTAAAAGTCTAAAAAAAGAAGATTTAGTTATTTTTGAATCAACAGTTTATCCTGGATTAACAGAAGGTTATTGTGTTAAATTAATTGAAAAAAAATCAAAGTTATCACTAAATAATGATTTTTATGTTGGTTACAGTCCTGAAAGAATTAACCCAGGAGATAAAAAACATACGTTAGAAAAAATAATAAAAGTTACCTCAGGATCTAATAAAAAAGCAGCAAAATTGGTAGATAAATTATATAAATCAATAATAAAAGCAGGAACCTATAAAGCTCCATCAATTAAAATAGCTGAGGCATCAAAAGTTATTGAAAATACACAACGAGATTTAAATATAGCTTTTGTAAATGAGCTTAAAATAATTTTTGATAAAATGAGATTAGATACCAATGAAATTTTAAAAGCTGCAAGTACTAAATGGAATTTTCTAGATTTTAAACCAGGTTTAGTTGGAGGGCATTGTATTGGAGTCGATCCATATTATTTAACATATCAGTCTAAAAAAATAGGTTACAATCCAAAATTTATTTTGTCAGGCAGAGAAATTAATGACAACATGGCTAAATATCATTTATCCTTAATCAAAAAACAATTTTCTAAAAATAAAATTACTTTCATGAATTCTAAAATATTAGTCCTTGGTTTAACTTTTAAAGAAAACTGTGAAGATGTTAGAAATTCTAAAGCTATAGAAATAATAAATTATTTATCAAAAAGAACTAACAAATTGTATATATACGATCCAATCGCTGATACTGAATCTCTAAATAGAAATATTAAAAATAAATTAATCAAAAAGTTAAATTTTAAAAACTTTGACTCAATCATCGTTTTGGCATCGCATAACATTTTTAAAATTCAAAAGAAAAAAATTTTGTCTTTGTTAAATAAAAAAGGCTTTATTTACGAGATAAAAAATTTAATTTTTTAAAAATTTCAATGAATTATTTTGTTATAATTTTCTCAATACGTGTACTTGAGTAATTAGAGTACATTTTTAGTCTTTCAATTACTTTATTATACTTTAATGCGTATTCTAAACCAACAATATTTTTAAGATTATATTGACTTCCTTTAAAGATAATCTCCGGTTGTATTAAATTTATTAATGAATTAGGTGTCTTTGAATCAAAAATTATTATTAAGTTACAAATATTTAATTTTTTTATTATTTTTAGCCTTTGGTTTATATTATTAAAAGGTCTCGTATTACCCTTATATTTTTTTAGATACCCGTCATTATTTATACCAATAATAAGTTTATCACATGATTTATTTGCTTTATTTAAGAATTTAACATGGCCAGGATGAAGAATATCAAAACATCCATTGGTGAAACCAATTTTTAATTTAAGGTTTTTCCATTTATTTACAATCAAAGATATTTTTTTTCTATTATTTTTATCAAAATGTATAATATTGATTTTTTGTTTTGCTTTAATTTCATTTATTAATTCTGATATTAATGTATTAGATGTTCCAATTTTTGTTGTTGATATAGATGCTGCAATATTCGCATATTTTAAAGCTAAATTATCATTTAATTCTAATGATTTTAAAAAACAGAAATATGCAATAGAGACATCTCCTGCGCCAGAAACATCCTTCATATTTACTTTGTGACCATTTTCAAAGATTGTACTTTTATTTTTACGAAATAAAATCATTCCATTTTTGCCTTTAGTTAATAAAATACCTGATTTAAAAATATCTTTTTTACTTAGAAAATTAATAAATTGTTTTTGACTTTTTATTTTTAATTTTAGCATTTGGTCATTTAATTCTTTTTTATTTGGCTTTATATAATGAGCACCTTTGAGAGATAAAAATTCTTTTTTTGAGTCTACGAAAGTAATAATGTTATATTTATTGGCAATATTTATTATAAATTTTATTAAATCTTTATTCAAAAATCCCTTATTATAATCTGAAATTATTAGGAATTTATATTGAGGTAAAATATTAACTATTTTTTTTTTTAAAACACTATTGTTAGAATTATTAATTTTTTGTGCATCATTGTCTATTCTAAGTATCTGATTATTTTTTAATAAAATTCTTTCTTTTAGAGTTTGGTTAGATTTGTTTTTGAATATTAATATTTGTCTTTTATCTAAAAATTCTGATAATTTTTTTTGGGCAATATTTGAATAATTACAATTACCTAACATTGTAATAAATTTAAAATTTGCTCCCGCTAAATATAAATTTAAAGCTACATTTGACGCGCCCCCCAAGTAAAAATTCTCTTCAATAAGTTTAACAACTTTTGATTTAGATTCTTCAGAATTTTTTGAAAATTCAGTGCTTATGTATTTATCAATTATCGTATCTCCAATTAATAAAATTTTATTTTTTCCAATTAAATTAAAATTTATTTCATTACTTATTTCATCTTTCATTACAAAGAAATTTCTCCTCTATAATTACTATAATTATATATTGGATATCTTTTTGTATTTTTCTTTTTAATGTTTATTTCTTTATGTGAATAAATATAGATGCTATTTTGATCCCATAAAATAATTTGATCATGCCCCAAGTTGTAAAAATCAAAAGCTAATGCGCATAAATCTGGATGCCCATCATCTGGAAAACTTACTACAGTGTCACCATAACCATCTATAAGCCCTCCATCTTTAACATTACCATTAAGTAGCACTAGATCACAATCTTGATTATTCCAATTAACAGGACACAACAAATTTCCATTTGTAATTTTTTCTTTAGAAAATATTTTTTTACCTTTTGAGTCATGAAGACTAATAATATTTGGTCCATTCCAAAAAGTCACAACATAAAATTGATATCCATATATATCTTTCCTAAATTTACCTGCGCATAATCTTTGTGCATGTCCAACATAGTTTTTAGAAATTATCTTTCCTTTTTGGTCAAAAATTACTAGACCTTCATCTCCAGCTGTTACTGCAATCTGAAATAATTTATTAGAAGGATTAAATTTTCCAATAGCAATTTCATCAACATGATCTGGTAACTTTAAATCAAATAATGTTTTGCCATTACTACTAATCATCGAATATCCTGCAATCAATTCATCTTTTCCATCTTTATTAAAGTCAAATGGTTGAGGAAAATGACCAGTATTTAATTTCTTACTCCAAACTTGATTTAAATTTTTATCAAGTGCCCAAATAAAATTATATCTATTTTTGATTAGTATATCAGATGGTCTTTTATTTCCCGAAAAGTTACAAATTACAATCGAGTCACCATTAATTCGATAATAATCATTTTCAGGCCATTTTGTATAGTTTTTACTAGCATTATTTGGAAGAATTGGTGTTAATTTTTTATTTTTTATCTTTCCAGTTCTGCCATCTAAAATATAAATAAAAAAATTTTTTGCTAAAATTACTTCATTATGACCGTCACCATCTATATCATATATTTGAAAAGGTAAATCACTCGTTGTGATTTGGTTTTCAAATTTATTTGAAGGTTCACCAAACTGCCATAATACTTTTCCATTATCGTCTATAGCTGTTAAACATGATATACTAGAATATAAATCTATTCCGTTGAGTTTTAAATTTTGTGCAATTAAAATATCATTTGTTCCATTGCCTGTAAGATCGCCAATTCTTATCTGCCTTCCAGCTCCAAAATTTTTTAAAGATATTTTTTTAATTAAATTTGGTTGAGGATATTTAGAGCATTTCTTTCTGATTTTAATTTTTTCATTATTAATTATATTTTTAAACTTCTTAAAATATTTATAAGTTGTTGAAACTTTTATATTATTAAAATAGCAGGGTGCTTCTGAAATTAAACCAAATTTTCCATTAGTTCTCTCAATTTTGACATCTTTAAATTTAACTTTATTATTTACTTTAATTGTGATTAGATTTTTCTGAACTTTAATATTGAATTTAATAAAATTATCACAATCGTACAAAAACTTTACTTTTTTAATTAACTTGATTTTATCATTTGTATTTTTATGTAAACACAAATGTTGTTTATCTACAATTATTGAATAAAAATTAAAATTATCCTTGTAGCATATTATATAACCTGCTTTTGATTTTAAATTAAGGGGTCTAATTTCACTACTAATTTCATAATTATCATAGCAAACATCCCCATTAATCAGTTTATATTGATGTTGAGTGTGTGTTGGCTGCATTAAATAATGCTCTTTTTCGTTTTCAATTACTATCCAATGACCTCCGAGCCTCCAACCTCTATTTGAGGGCTCTATCCATCCATTTTTTTTAATCCTATTCTTATAATAATGATATTCTCCTATTGGTGAATAGTCAAATTCAAGTGGACCTATTTTGTGATTATTAAAATTATCTTCAAATAAAATTTTTTTTTTTGACATATAGACTACTGCTTTGTATTGCTTAAAAAAAAATTAATCAAGAAAATTTAACATATAATCAATCATGGCTTTAGGTTGCCAATAATTATGATGATAAAAATAAGATCTCTCAGACCATTCATCAATATTTTTTAAAATATCATCTACTTTAGACTCCCAATTTGTATTTTTAAAATCAATTTGTGGGAAATATTTTTGATAACTAATACCAAAGTCATAGCTTGTCTTTCTCATTATAACTGGCAGACCCAGAAAAGAATGATCAAACATCCTAGATGTGTACTCACCAATACCTGGCGGGTTAATATTGATAAAACACTCTATTGATTTTATAATAAATTCTTCATATTTCAATTTATCAGCATGAAAGAAATCAAATTTACTATGCTTTAGTAGGTCATACAAATCTTGCCTAGTATGTAGTTTTTTAAACCCATTATCTTTTCCACTTCCTATTCCAAAATATTTTTTATCCTTCCAAGAAACAAGATTATTGTGTTGATCTGGATTAAAATGTACATGATTATCTGATATTCTTTTAGCACAAAAACCTAAATGATATTTTTTTTCAGTATTTTGTATTAATTCTAAATATTTTTCTTTTTTTGTTGCTAACTTTTCATAAAAATTTTTATTGAAAGACCATTTAAAAAAAGGAATAATGATCCCATTGTTTTCCTCACAAAGTTCTTTTATTTTTGATGAATATTCTTCTGAATATGCAGATTTGAAATAAACAAATTTTTTTCCCCTAGTTTCATCTAATATTTTTAAAATTCTCCCACAATATTCATACGTTCCTATATCCTCATTAATCCCATCGCTTGTATCAATATAAAAATTGAATTTGTTGGAGTAAAAGGATGCAGTTTTTCTTAATTTTTCATTACCAATTCTAATATATTTTATTTTATTTTTTAATTTTTTCTCTATGTAATTAAATCTATCTTTATTATATCTCGCTAAAAACATGAAATTATATTAGATATTCACTATAATTGAATCAATGAAAATTTATACATACAATTTAATTTTATTGAAAAAAATAGTTTTCTTATTATTTGATTTCAAAAAAAAATATACCTTTCTTTTTTTCTTAAGTTTATTAACTGGATTTTTAGAATTATTTAGTATTGGCTTAATTATACCAATGATAATCAGCCTAACTGATTCCTCTCCTCATGCTGAAAACAATTTTTTAATAAATCAATTTATAAATTACTTTGGAAATTATACAGTTTATATGTTTTTTTCTGTAATTATTTTAAAAACTATTACAAAATTCTATATTGATTTGAAAAATAATTATTTTGCAAACGATTTACGTTATTTGTGGATGGGCAAACTATACAATGATTATCTTAAAAGCAATTTGTTGTTTTTTGATAGAAATAAAGTTGGATTCTATTCAAATAATTTATTCTCTTTAACAGAAGAGTCTATGCGAGCTTATAAATTAATTTTAAATTTATTTTTTTCAATAATTATACTTTTTGTTTCTCTAATAGGTATGTTTTTTATATCTTTTAAATTATCAATTTTTGTAATCTTATTTATTTTATTTATCTACACAATTGTATTTAAAAAAATATACCAAATAACACAGGCACTCGGTGTTAAAAGAGTTAAATCGTATTCCGAGGTGAATTCTATTCCTTTAGATTTTTTTAAAAATTTGAGAGAGGTAAAACTTTTAAACATTATTGAGGAAGCTAAAAATAGCTATAATTTAGCAATAATGAATATGACAAATTTGAGAAAAAAAATTAATTTTTTTCAATTAATACCATCATCAACTTTCGAGCCCTTGATACTATTCTTTTTATTGTTCATTTTTGTTTTTAGTAATAATTTTGATATCTTAAAAGAAAACAATTCCTTTTTGCCTGCATTTATCTATGCCTTTTATAGATTTGTAAGATCTTCAAGTGATTTATCAAAAATATTTGTTGGTTTAAAAACATCTTTACCATCTTTAGAAAAACTATTTTTTGAGTTAAAGAAAGAAATAAAAAGTAATCAAAATCTTAAAACTGAATTTTCTTTAAATAACCAAATAATTTTTAAAAATGTAAGCTTTAAATATCCAAATAAAGAAGAATTTGTAGTTTATGAACTGAACCATACCTTTGAAGCTTCGAAAATGAATTTTATTTTTGGACAAACTGGGGTTGGTAAAACAACTATTATTGATCTAATTATCAAAACACTGTCACCAAGCAAAGGTAGAATTTTAATTGGTTCAGAAGATATATCAAGAATTGATGATAAATTATGGACTCAAAACATTTGTTATGTAAGTTCATCCAGTCTGTTTATAAACGGTTCTCTCAGAGATAATCTTTTTTACGAAAAAATTAATATCTCAGATAAAGAATTTTTTGAATTTGCACAATTTTGTCAGATACCTAATAAATTAACTCAAAATTTAAATATAAATATAGGTGAAAATGGGAATTATTTATCAAGTGGAGAAAAACAAAGAGTTGCTTTATTACGTTCTTTAATTCGAAAACCAAAAATATTAATACTAGATGAAGCAACTAATGCTATAGATAAGTCAAATGAATTAAAAATATTTAAAAAAATAAGTGAAATTAACTGTACTAAAATTGTAATTACTCATAATGAAAATTTATTAAACTTTTCGGATAACACTCTTAAGATTTAATTTTTTTAATAAAATTTATAATTTTGAATTTATAATAAAGCAAAATTAATTTTAAGAAAAATATTATTTTATAATAATTAAATTTCTTTTTATTTTTAATAATTTTATTAAAAAAATTTATGTAATCTTCAACTCCTTTTTTATTAAGTGTCTCTGTGTCAGTTTTATTTATATAATTTTCTTTATTTTTTTTTAAATTATTTATAATACCAATTAAGTTTTTTAAATCTTTAAATTCAATACTATCTGTCCCTGCTATTTCACTTATACCCGAGTTTTCTCTATAAATAATCCTATTGCCAGTACCAATTGCTTCTAAAACAGAATTTGAACAGCATTCAAAATGACTCAAAGTTAAAAAGTATTGAGATGTTTTTAATATATTTGAGTATTCAAGATGATCTTTTGGGGGGATTAACTTTATATTATTTAATCTATAAGTAATTTTGCCAATGTGAAATAATTCAATTCTGCTAAAATCAATCTTTTTATCTAAAGTTTTTAAATCTACTAAACCCTTATTTTTATTTGTTGAAAAGGATGAGCAACATATTCTTATTCTTTTATTATTAATTTTTTTGTCTTTTGTATTAAAAATTTTACTAGATACAAAATTATGAATAACAGTATTATAATTTTTAGATTTGTAACCATAAAAAATGTTTTTTTTTCGACTAAATTCTGATTGAAATATAGTTCCATCTGCAATTATTTCATTATAGTAGTATAGAAATTTATCTAAATTACTCCCTATTAGTCTTGCGTCCTGCATAGGTCCATCGAATCTATGAATAAAAACTTTTTTAGGAAATCTTAATTTATTAAATAGAACACAAAATAAATCTTGATGACCATTGAATAGAATTATATCAGCATTACTTAATTCATTAGTGTATAGTTTTTTTTTTATAAAATTATCTTTTAAGTTTTTTAAAAAAGAGTTTCCACCTCCCCATATATTTTTTTTTATTTTATAAATTATAGAAATTTTAAGCATTTATTAAAATCCATATTTTTTTAAAATACTAATCCTATTATTTTTTAAAGGTCCTTTTTCAGATATATTAAATTTACCCAAATAATTAGATTTATTTGCAGCATTTGAAAAGCTATAATTATTAATAAAAAAATTTTTAACTAAATTTAAAATTTTATCTTTTTTAGAATTTTTTAATGCAGTTTTAATGATAATTTTTTCATAAAAATCTTCAATAGATTCTAAATCAATATCACTAAGCATAAATTTTTTATACCTAATTTTGAGTAGATAAAATCTATAGTATATATCCTTATAATATTGTTCATATCCATGTAAACCAATTGGTTTTTCTAGACTCACATGTTCCTTGCTGAAATTAATAAACTTATTTGTATATCCCATTGGTTTAGGTTTTTTTAAAATTAATTTATAGTTTGTCTGTATTTTTTTAAGTAGTTCATTAAAATACTTACAATTATAGAGTTTATTCCCCTTATCAATATTGCCAAAATATTTATCTGTAACAGTAAATGTTCTTAAGAAAAAATCTTTGTTTTTATTTATTTCATTTTCTATAATCTCAATCCAATTATCTAATATTATTACATCAGCATCTACGTTAAATATGTAGTCATATTTATTATCTAATCCAATTTTACAAACCTCTTTAAAAGCTTCTAAAGCGGGAAAAAAATTTTTAACTAAATGGATATGTTTATTGCTTATGTCATTAAAAGATTCTATGCAAACTTTTTCTGTTCTTTCATTAGTAGAAGTTACAATTATTCCAATTTTTGGTTTTTTCATTTTAATTGATTATATATTATATATAATATATAAATATATATCTTTATAATAATTATAATCTACCGTGCGAGAAAAAATTATCAAAATTTTACTAAATAATAATATTGATATAAGTAACAAAAAAATTGAATTTGATTCTTTGCAAATTTTAGATATTGTTTCAGAATTGGAAAAAACATTTAAAATTACAATACAAATGGACGATATTAAATTTTCTAATTTTTCAGACTTGGAAAAAATTGAAAGCTTTATTAACAGATGTATTAAAAATGTTTATTAAGAATTTTTTTGTAAGTAATAAAAATAATAATAAAACCTTTATTGTTGAAAATGGTATAGAATATACATTTCAAGATATTGAACTATTATCTAAAGGAATAGCAGTAAAGATATCTAAAAAATTAAATATTAATTCAAAAGCACTTATCTTTACTAACAGAGGTCTTAGTCAAGTTTTGGCAATATTTTCATGTCAATTTGCGAATGTTACATTTTCCATAGTAGATAATAATTATAATAAAGAAATTTTTGAACATATATGTAAAGATTTTAATCCTGATATTATTTTGGCTGATGATACATTAAAATATATAAGTAAATGTGAGATATTGAGACTTAAAAATTTGAGTTTAAAAAAAAATAATATTTTATTTAAGAGATTAATCAATTCTGGAAAAAAATTTAAATCTAATAAAAGTAATTTTACTGATATAGCCCATGTTATTTATACATCTGGCTCAACAGGTTTTCCAAAAGGCATAGCTGTCTCTCATAGAATGATGTATGAAGCAATAATTTCTATGAGTGATTATATGCAATTAAATAGTAGAGATAAAATTCTAACTATGCTACCTTTTCATTTTGATTATGGTTATGCTCAATTACTATTAGCTTTATTTTTTAAATGCAAATTTTATTTATATTCATATTCTTATCCAGTAGATTTTATAAACTTTATAAATAAAAATAAAATCTCCTTTATAGCAGGAGTGCCTAATCAACTTGAAATAATAGGAAATCTAAAAAATTACAAATCTAATTCAGTAAAGTGCATAATGACTGCGGGAAGTTCGATGTCATCAAAGTGTTATTATAATTTAAAGAGAGTTTTTCACAAATCTAAAATACTTAATGCCTATGGAGTTACAGAGTGTTTTTTTTCGACTTACTTACCCTTAAAATATGAAAAAATGATATTAAAAAATTGCGTTGGTTTACCAATGAAAAATGTTACTATTAAAATTATTAAAAGTAATAAAGAATGTAAAATCTATGAAAAAGGAGAGATTGTTCATTTTGGTAGTCATATTGCAGAAGGATATTATAATAATTATCAATTAACAAAAAAAGTTTATAAAAAGAATCCTTTTGGAAAAAAAAATTCACATCTTGCTAAGTGTGTATATACTGGAGATATCGGTTATAAAGATAAAAAAGGGTTTATATATCTTATAGGAAGAAAAGATGATATTTTTAAATTTAACGGAATTAGAACTAACACCAACCAATTACAAATTTTATATCAAAAAGTATTAAAGATTAAAGAACCAAATGTTGTTGTGAGAAAAAAAGATTTAAAAGAAAGAGTATATTATTTCATCGAAAGCATAGACTCAAAAGAAAAATCATACGTAAAATCCATAAAAAACAAAATAAACAAACAAATTAAAAGTTCACACAGACCTACCAAAGTGATTTTCGTAAATAAAATTCCAAATACTGCCTCTGGGAAAATTGACAAAAAACAGCTGCTTAAATTATGGACATAAAAATAACGAATAAAATAAACCTATTTGATCTAGAAGATTTTATAAAAAAAATATGGAAAAAAAAGTTCCATAATACAAACATAAGTTACTATAATTGCTTAATTAATCAGAATTATTCTAATAACAAAAGTAATATACTTGTAAGTTATAATGATAATCAAATAATTTACATTTTATGTAATATAAATTTACTATATTCAGATTATAAAGTAGGATCACTAATTAATTTTTATTCAATAGATAAAACTAAATATAATTATGCTGGCGCGCAATTATTAAAAACATATCTTGATAATTATGATATAGTTTTTAACTCCTCTCCAAGAAAGCAATTTAAAAACTCATTACTCAAAAATAAGAACTGGCATAATGTTCAAAATTATTTGTGTAAAGTTATTTATATAAAAAATTCTTTTTCAAAATATACTGATAATAATATTGAAATAAATTTTGTAAAAGTTAATTCAGAACATATAAATTTTATAAGATCAATAAAAGATTATAAATTTTTCGATAAAAATTTAAATTATTATAAATGGAAAATAGACAATTTGAAATTCTTTAGTAAAAAAAGTATAAATTTTGTAGAAATGAGAGTTAATGGCAAACTTAAATCCTTATTTTTAGTCGAAATAAAAAAAAATAAAATTTTTATTAATGAATATTATAGCAATCTAGAAGATTTAGAATTATCCCTTTCATATTTATTTTATTTCTTAAAACATAAGAATAAATTTTCGGAATTTTATATATATTTTCACGAAATGATTATGGATTTATTTAAAATATCTAATTTTAAAGTTATAAAAAGAAATGATCATTTTTTTTTCTTTAAAAACAAAATTCAAAATATAAAAAATTTAGATTTAGATAATTTTTTTGTTTTTCCAACTGACTCAGATGAATTTTTATATAATTAGGTAAGTAAATGGGTTTAGGGGGAGATTTAATGTGGACCATTTTTACAAAAAATTACTATTTTCATATTAAAGAAAAACCAGTCTTGTACAAAATACCAAAATTTTCCGACATAGTAACTGGTAGAATTTATGATCGTAATTTTTCATATAGAGAAAGTTTAATTTTGAAAAGTGATAAATATTATGAAACAAATGAATTTAAAAGAAAAACAAAAATAATATATTTTATTGACTCAATATTTGAAATAATAAAAAACAAATATTTTAAAAGACAATATCAAGAATTTATATTTAAAATAGCAAGAAGAAAAAATAAAAATATAGTTTATACTAATTATTATAAAAATTCATATTTTTTTGATTACTACAAAAATGATAACAAAATAAATATGATGTGGAGTATCAATTACCCTTTTGCTGAATATTTATGCAATAATTATTCTGTAAATTACAAATTTAAATTACCAGAGTTAAAATTTTATGAAAATGAAATTGAAATATACAAATCAAAAATAAATAAATTAAATTTAAATAAATATATAGTTATAAACACAGACTCAAAAGAAGATTACTTTAACAAAATTAGAATGTGGCCAGAAAATAATTGGTTAAAATTAATAAATTTCATAAAAAAACAATATCCAGATTTGAATATAGTTGAATTAAATTTAAAAAACCCAATAGGTGGTAAACAAGTTATCCCAATTAGAAAATTATTATCATTCAGAGAATGTGGCTTGCTAATAAAAGATAGTAAATTATTTATTGGTACAGATGGTGGACTAACTCATTTATCTGCTGCTGTAAGAAAAAAAGGAATTATAATATGGAGTTCATTAATAAATGATGAGATTACAGGATATCCTGATTTTCATACAATAATAAAAAATAAAAATGAATGTTCAAATTTTGGTCATTTTGAATGGTGTGAAAAATGCACTAAGAGTATGAGTGAGATTTCAAATAATGATGTCAATCAATTAGTATCTAAGTGTTTAGATGAATTATAAAGTATTAATAAATTTAATTATATCTTTGAATTCTTCATTCATCATCAAAATTATCAACATTATTTTTAAAAAACTTCCAATAAAATTAAATAGAGACTCACTAAAATTTTGTAAAAAAAATAAAATAGATTTAGATGATTATTTGTCAAACCTCGATCCAAATTTATTAACAGAGTCAAAAAATATTTATAATAAATTAATTAAACAGTCAAAAAAAAAAATAAATAGTTTTAATTTTAAATTAGGTGGTTCTGCAAACTGCATTTTGATCTATTTTTTTTCTCGATATTTTCAACCAAAAATTATATTTGAAACTGGTGTATCATATGGTTTTTCTAGCAATGTATTTTTGAATGCTATTGAAAAAAATAAAACTGGTATTTTGTATTCTTCTGATTTGCCTTATCTAAAAATAAAAAACTCACAGACAGCAATAGGATGTTTAGTGGACGAAAAATTAAAAAAAAACTGGAAATTAAGCATTAATGGAGACATGAAGAATGCTATGGAATTTGCTAAGAGTAATAAAATAATAGATTTATTTCATTATGACAGTGATAAATCTTTTTTGGGTAAATTTATTACTTTTAATATTTTAAGAAATAATTTTTCTAACAAATGTATTATTATTTTTGATGATATTCAAACAGATTATTTTTTTTCATATTTAGTAAAAAAAAATAATTATAATTTTAAAGTTTTTTACTCAAAACATGATATGTGTTATCAAGGAATAATTTTTTTAAATAGCTATGAAAATATTAAGAATTGATGATTTCTTTTCTAATACAAGATTATTTAATCAACATGCAAAGACCAGAAAAATAAATGTATTTTTACTAAAAAAAATACCTATTTTATTTTTTGCTAATTGGTTATTTATTAAGAGAACAAAAATTTTGAAGGGATGGGCGCCATTCCCAGAAATTAGCCCTAAAAAATTATTAGAAATTTCTAATTTACTACAAAAATTTGATTGCTCAGCAACTTTAGCAATCACAGCTACTTTTTTAGATGAAAATAGTAAATTTATTCCTTTTTTTGAGAAATATCCAGAGCAAAGTAAAATTATTAAAGATGGCGTTCGTAAAAAAATATTCCATATTGCAAATCATGGGTTAACACATTGCGTTGTTAATAAAAAAAAATATTTACCAAAATTATTTTCTTCAAATAGAAAGTACCATAGAGAATTTTATAATTGGATTCCATATAGTATAAAAGAAGATCATATTATAAAATCCAATAAATTATTAGAAAAATACTTTAATATAAAAATTGATACTTTTGTTCCACCTGGTAATGTTTGGTGTAAAGATACTGAAGAAATATTAATTAAAGAAGGAATAAAAATTATATTGACTGATAAAAAAAATATAAATTCAAATAAACAAGAGTTAAAAGTTATAAATTATGATATGATTTCAATACATACAAAAGATATTGTTGAAGGTTCAAAAGAATATTTTAGTAACTTATTAAAAGAAAATGATTATAAAGTTAAATCTTTTTCTGAATTTTGTAAAATAAATAATATTAATTCTTAATTAAAACTGCAATTTTTTTTCTAAAGTTTGGTTTTTTAAAAATTTCATCTAAAGAGTAATTATAGACCTCTAATGTGTCCTTGATAGCCTTATTTACTCCTTTGAAATCATCATAATCATCAAAAATCATTATATCCCCTTTCTGTTGCAGGGAAGATATTATTTTTACATCTGATAATATCTTTTTATAATTGTGATCTGCATCTATAAAACAAAAATGTATTCTATGCATGTATGTTGTCTTCAAAGCTATAGTGCTATCATTTTGAATATAAATAATGTACTTTAAATATTTTGCATGTTTGTCTAACGTTTCTTTTCTAGAAAATTTGCCCAAAAAATCATTAGGACTATTCCAATACATTTTTTTATTATGAGGAATTATATCAACTGAAATAACTTTACCTTTTGAATTTGTATCAGCAATTGCTTTTGCAAGACATATTGAAGAAAAACCTTTTGCTGTACCTAAATCAACAATATTAAAATTATCTACTTTATGAGATAAAATATAATTTTTTAATTTATAATAGATTATTAAACCATGAGAAATATCATTATCATTTTTTTTGAATGAAATTTGATTGGAGAACCCTAGTTCTATAAAAAAATTACTATCTAGTCCCAATTGTTCAAAATCTCTAAGACCTTTATTTTCAACTAAATTATTTTTTTCAATATCAAAAAAATTACGATCACCTTTGGGTTTGTTAGTTATAATATTTGTAATAAGTAAATCTTCAATATGATTTAAAAATGAAATTATTGAATATTTTAGCCAAATATATAAGATCGTTACTCTTTTCATTATAATTATGAAAACTTATTTTTTAATTAATACTATTAATGATTTTAATTTTCTCTATCCATTAATACATCACTATCATAACGAAGGAAAGAAAATTCATATAATTATCATCATTGAAAATTTAAGAAAAGAAAATAGATTATACCTTTCTTCTGAATTTCTTCTAAAAATTGAAAATTATTTAAAAGGATATAACATAAGAAATAAACTTATTATATTTGATAATAAAAATAATTTTTATAAATTATTTATTAATGTTAAAGGCAATATAATTTCTTTAACAACAAATTTTAAAATAATTATTAAAAATATTCATAAAAGTCCTTTTCAAAATTGGTATGCAATTTCTTATTTTAATGAAGACAATGATATTATTGATTTTGTAGATCTTTTGTTTTTAAATTCAAAATTAGATATAGCTAATATACATAAAAAAAATAAAATTTTTGTAGCTAACCCATATTTAGATTTATTATTTAAAAATATAAAGAAAAATAATTTTAGAAAAAAAAATAAAACTATATTATTTCCTGAAATAATTGAAGATAAAGATTGGTTTGATAAGATAAATAAATATGTCACTAAAATTTATGACCCAAAGTATTCATATATATTTAAATTGAGAACTAAAACTAAAAAGCATGAAATTAAAAAAAATAAATTCATTAATAGTTTTTTAAGTAAAAAAAATTGTTTTTTTTATGACTCTCCATTTTTTGATGTAACAATTAATTTATTAAATTTGGCTGATGAAATTGTTCTTACAAACAGAAAAACTCTTTTTATTGTAGAGTCTTTGTTTGTAAAAAATAAGTTAAAAATATTAAATAATAACAAGATTGATTATTTTAAATCAACAGCTAACAATTTATACTATGAAAATATTAATCTTAATTTAGAAGATATCTTTGAAAAAGATAATAGCAAAATAATTTTTGATAAGATAAATAATCACAAAAACCATTCATTTAACTCAAAATTTTTTAGTTTTCTAAGTAAATTTACAATTATTAAAAAGTTAATATTTATATATAGAAACAATTTATAGTTTATTTATTGTTTTAAAATCATCATAAAAATTATTAAGTTCGTATTCATCATTAATGAAATATGGTAATTTAAGATTATGTATTTTTAATAATTCACTTAATTTAAAATTAAATAATCTTAAATTTTCTTTTTTTCTATTATATTCTCTATCGTTTTTATCTTTGCAAAATATCCAGTCTTTACTTCTTATGCTATCTAAATCAAATAAATGATAACCAGTTTTATCATGCCATATTGACTCTTTGCTTAAAGCGATGAATAAATACTTTGAGTTTTTAAAACTTTTGAATAGATCTGCAAGCAGTGCTAATAAATGTTTATTATTTGTTTTTAAAAAAAAATTTATATTTAGTTTAAACAGCAAATAATTTATAGGGTTTGTTAAATTACTTGTGTATCTATAAAATATTTGATTGTTTTCAAATTTTTTATATGCATAACCTCTGTTTATTTGATTGTTATCTCTAATTAATCCGATAAAATTAGGAATATTATTTGAGTTGTAAATATTTTCTAAAATTCCAAGTTCGCACATATTTCTAAATTCCCATTTTTCTGACCATATTTTATAAATTATATTGTCAAATTCATAAACTTTCCTATCTTTTTTATTTGTTAATTTATTAAAATCATTAATTTTGAGATCTTCTAATTTCAAATGATTTATTTTCATATTTGTATTTAAATTTACCAAATTTTTATATACATAATTTATATTATAATTAAAATGAAAACTGTTTGCATAATCCCAATTAAAAAAAAGTCCAAAAGAATAAGATCTAAAAATTTTATTCTTATTAATAGAAAACCTTTATATAGTTATTTACTTGATAAATTAACCAAATGTAATTTTGATGAAATATATGTTGATTCTGACAGCTCTGAAATTGAGAGCTATTGCAAAAAAAAGGGTTACAAATTCATTAATAGAAAATCTTATTTAAAAAAAGATAATGCTAATGGAAATGATTTAATTTTATATCATCAAAAGTTAATAAAATCTGACCTCTTTTTTCAATTATTTGTTACCGCACCATTATTGTCAATAAAATCAATTAATGAAACTATTAAATTATTAAAGAAAACCAAAAAATATGACTCTATTTTAACTTGTTATGAGCAATATTCATGGACATGGTTTTCAAATAAGCCTGTTAATTATAAACCAAATATCTTACCAAGAAGTCAGGATGCCAAACCAATAATTATCGAGAGTACTGGATTATATGGAATAAAAAATGATGCTTTAAAGAAATATAAATGCAGAATAGGGAAAAGACCTTTTTTTTATAAAATTGATGAAATTGAAGCTCATGATATAGACAATAAACTAGATATAGAAAAATTGAGATTTTATATTAAAAATGTTAAAAATTTAGATTAATCATATGCGTATTTTGATAACTGGAGGTTCTGGGTTTTTGGGTCAATATTTACTCAAAGAACTTTTAAAAACTAAAAATGAAATTATTGTAATTGATAAAAACAAAATATTTTTTGAGAAAAAAATTACTTTTTTTAATGAAGATATAAATAATGATAAATTATTAGAAAAAATATTTAAAAGAAAAATTGACTATGTATTTCATTTCGCAGCATTAGCAGATATTAATCTATCATCTCTACAACCAGAAAATACAGTTATAGATAATATATTAACTACTGTAAAGTTACTAAAATATAGTTCAAAATTTAAAATAAAAAGATTTTTTCTAGCAAGTACTGTATATGTTCATAGTAATGAAGGTTCATTTTACAAATCTAGTAAAATAGCAGCTGAAAGCTACGTCCAAGAATTTTATAAAAAACATAAATTAAAATTTACAATTTTACGTTTTGGATCTCTTTACGGGCCTCAATCAGATATCACCAACGGATTATATAGAATTATAGAAAGAGCTTTAAGAGACAAACAAATTACATATGAAGGTGATTCAGAATCTATGAGAGAGTTTATTCATGTTAAAGATGCAGCTAAATCATGCTTGGAGACTATGAAGAAAGAATATGAAAATAAAAATGTTCTAATAACTGGCAATCAAAACATTAAAATAAAAGACTTACTTAAAATTATATCTGAGATATTAAATTTAAATAAAAAGATTAAATTTGTTAAAAATAAAAATGAAGGACACTACACAAGGACACCATATAATTATTTATTAAACTCAGAATATAAATATACTCCAAAACTCAGTATAGAATTAGGTTATGGGATTATGCAGTTAACAGAATTTATTAAAAATAAAAACAAATTACGAAATAGTGAAAAGAAGTATAAAAATAAGTTCTTATAAGACAATAATTTTTGATTGTGATGGAGTGATATTAAATTCCAATTTTATCAAAAATGATACTTTTATACAAATAGTAAAAAATTTTTATAATCAAGAAATATTAGATAAATTTGAAGAATTCAACGAAAAAAATATTTCAAAATCACGATATGATAAATTCAAGTTCTTAGTAAATGATATTTTAAATTTAGAAGATAATAATAAAATTAATTTTTTACTTTTAGAATTTACGAAATTAATGAAAAAAAAATTAATTAATTGTGATGTGACTCCTGGTATAGATAAACTAAAGTTAATAAAAAAAAAATCAAATTGCTTTGTTGTAACTGCTGGAGATCAGAAAGAAACCCGATACATATTTGAAAAAAAACAACTTAATAATTATTTTTCATCAAATAATATTTATGGCTCACCAAAAAATAAATATGAAATCATCCAAAATTTATTAGAAATAGAAAAATTGAAATCTCCTATATTATGTATTGGAGATTCAGATAGTGACTATTTTGTTTCAAAAAAATTTGGTTATGATTTTGTATTTATTTATCAATGGACAAATTTTTCTAATTGGAGAAAATTCTGTGACGACTATTCGATATGTTGTTATAAGAATATTAGTTATTTATTTGAATAAATCAAAAAATTTTTATTATGATAATTAAACAAATTATTTTGTCAATTACAGCAATATTTATATTATCCATAATGAATTTAATTTTTGCTCCTTATAATATTTTAACTTTAAAAATAGCAAACTTACCAAATGATTTAGAAAATATAGAAGATTATAGCTATGAGAAAAATAAATTTATTAATATAGATCAATCTTTTTCTTCCTTTTTTGATGAAAGCAAAAATTTAAAAAATACAATCAAATATCATTCATATATAAGACATACAAAATATCATAATAAAAATAAATTTGAAATTATTGCTTCAAAAACTTTAAAGTTTGATAGTTTAATCAGTGATTTAAATATATATTTAAATCAAAATAAAATAACTAAGGAAACCTTAGCATTTGAATTAATATCAAAAAAAGGTCAAAGTATAAATCCAAACATATATTTTATTCAAATATTTGTAATCTTATTTTTTTTATATTTATTTAAAAGTATTCAGAATGATAAAAGAAAATAAAATCTACTTTTTGAACATTGTTTTGGGTATCACAATAATTTTATGGCCATTCTATTATTTTAAAGGAAGCAACCTTCAGTTTTTTCATTATTTATTATTTTTTTCATTCATTTATATTCTTTTTACTGAATATCAGTTGTTAAAAAAACTAATCTTTAACGATTTGTTGATAAAATTATTTTTAATTCTTACTTTGTATACTTTTATAATAAATGGTTACTGGTCTATACATTATGAAAATATTTCACCTTTGTTTGGTTCATTAAAAATTTTATTTATTTTAATATCTTTTATTAATTTTAAATTTTTGATTAAAAACAAAATTTTAAATTATAGTATGGTGTTATTTTTTATTCTATTGTGTTTATTTATTCAGTTAATATTATTTTTACTTATTAATCAATATAATCATAGTTTTAAACCTACAAATTTCTTTTTTTACAAGAGTCAATTTTCAGTATTTCTTTTATCTTTAAATATTTTGTTTACCTATTTTTATATTAAAAATAATATTAATTTATTAAATTATACTATAGTTATTTTATTTATTTCTTTATTAATAATTTTATCTGGCTCAGTTTTTGCTTCTCTACTTTTTTTTATTTCGATTATTTCTTTATTTACTTTTAAAATATTAAATATTTTTAAATTGAAGAATTTAAGAGTTATAAATAAATATAATTTCTTTTTATTTTCTGCGGCTTTAGCTTTAATTATTACAATATTTTATTTTGAAAAGAATTTTTTCTATAAAATTAACAATATAATATTTTTTTATGATTATCAAAAAGATATAAGTTTAGCTAGTAGAGGCTATTTAAGATTAATTAATTATTGGCAATATCTTTTCTTCGGAGCAGGTTATGGTTTAAATTTCAGATTCTTATCTGAGATTGATTTACATTCTACTTATTTAAACTTGGTATTTCAATATGGTTTTTTTGCAATATTATTTTATTACTATTATTTTTTAAAAATATTAAAAATTAATAATATTTTACTTATTTGTAATTTATTAATTTATCTTTTTTATGGCGTAGCTCATGATATTTTTTATCAACCATTCTTTTGGTTTGTATATGTTTTGTTAACAGAAAAATTGAATACTCATAATGATGTTTATTAATAAAAATTTTTTATTTTTTATTTCTATCTTCTTAATTGTGAATATAATTTCTATAGTAATTAATTTAATATTTATAAAAAAAAATATTTATAAATTAAAATTTATTAACGATTATCAAATTGAATTTATAATTAATGATTATTTTAAAGAAAGTCCAAAAAATATAGGTACTATTATTTTTAAAAATATTGATGAGCTTAGGACTGATTCCATGATTAAATTGTTAAATGATAAAAATATATGCCTTAATTCATCAAATAATGATATTAATAGACAATTATTTAATTTTTTAAAATTATCACTTCCATTTGTAGAGATCTCGATTGACCATTTTGGTGATAGTGTAGATATTGATTACATTTATAATGATCCTATCGATAAAATTTATAGAGTTACTTTTACCAGAAATGAATACAATTTTAAAATAGGTTTATTTTCTAAAGATAAGTATTATAATGCTAAATACCTTAACGATGTTTCTGAAAGTATTAAAAAAAATATTCTTTATTCTTATCAACCAAAGCAAATAGATATAAATTATAATGATTATATTAATAGGAATTATATAAATCTTTTGATAAATTTGGAAAATTCTATTTATGTGAATATTGTTTCTAAATATAATTTTATAAATCCAA
>CACFVT010000015.1 GCA_902569865.1 uncultured Alphaproteobacteria bacterium
AATAATGCAAAACAAAATATGTCTGTAGCACGAGAAGAAATATTTGGTCCTGTTTTATCTGTTCTTGAATATGAAGATCAAGATGAAGCAATTCATATTGCTAATGATACTGATTTTGGATTAGGTGCAGGAGTATTTACCAAAGATTTGAAAAAAGCATCTTGGACTGCAAGTAAATTAGAGTCAGGCCAAGTTTATGTTAATAAATGGTTCGCAGGCAATCATGCAACTCCATTTGGTGGCTACAAACAATCTGGATACAGTAGGGAAAAAGGAGTAGATGCATTAAAATCTTATCTACAAGTTAAAAACGTAGGAATAAGCTTAGATTAATTAAAGCGACTTGGACTAAAAGGTTTAATATTAATATTTGGTATTCTGTCATTACATATTGAATTAATAACTTTTCCAGTTACTGCACCAAGTGTCCAACCAATATGTTGATGACCAAATCCATAAATGATATTTTTATTTTTTTGCGATTGCCCAATGACTGGTAAAGAATCTGGCATAGTAGGTCTAAAGCCCAACCAAGTACTTTTAACTTCATTAAGTTGAGGTAATAATTTTCTAGCCTGATTTTCTATCATTTTTGTTCTTTTTTTATTTTCTGGTTTTGACAAACCTGCTATTTCTACAGTTCCAGCAGCTCTTAAACCTTCTGCCAACTGGACAAGATAAAAACCGCTTTGAGACCATCCTAATGGCCTATTGATTAATTCATGATTATTAAACAAAACATGATAGCCTCTTTCAGTATCCAGTGGAAAATTATCTCCAAATTTTCTTGTTAAATTTTTTGACCATGAACCAGCAGATATGATAACTTTATCAAAACTAAAATTTTCATTTTTGTAAGTAATTTTGATTTTAGATTCATTAGGAATAATATTTTCAACATTATCTTTAATAAATATACCTCCATTATTTATAAATGACTCAAAAATTTTTTTACTTACAGCTAATGGATCTGTAGTATGTCGTGAACCTACAAACAGTTGACCATTAAAAAAAACTGGCGCAAGATTAGGTTCAAGTTCTAGTATCTCATTTTTAGACAGATGTTTTATCTTAACACCATTTTTTTTTCTTATTTTATTTGTTATTGATGCTTTTAAAAATTCATTTTCATTTTCAAACAAATACAAAGCTTCTTCATTTTTAATATATTTAGAAACATCTACGTCTGAAAAAATTTCATCATAGCTTGTGCTCGCATTATTAAGTAAATTTCCTAGAGAATTAGATATATATTGAACATTTTTGGTGGTACAATTTTGTAAAAACTTCATAACCCAACCTATGTTTCTGATAGTATATAAAAAATCAACAGCTAACGGTCCATCACTTCTTAATAACATTGATGGAATCTCTCTAAATAAATCTGGTGAATTAACAGGGATACATGCATAATCAGCAAATGTACAAGCATGACCATAGCTTGTCATAGAACCTGGTTCATTTTTATCAATTAATGTTACTTTAAAACCAGATTTATTTAAAAAATATGCTGAACAGATACCAATTATACCAGCACCTACCACAGCAATATGCGGTTTTGTCATTTTAATTTACCTTGATTTAATACCGCGTAGTCGCTCTGCTCGTCTTCGTAATAATTCGACTGTAGTTAATAAAAAAATAGATAGTGCTACTAAGCAAGTAGCCATACATAAAATTACTGGACTTATTTCTTGACGAATTCCCGCCCACATCTGTTTTGGAATTGTCAATTGATCTAAGCTTGCCATAAACATAACTATTACAACTTCATCAAAAGAAGTAATGAATGCAAATAGAGCCCCTGATATAATACCAGGTAAAATCAAAGGCATTATTACTTTGAAAAAGGTTCTAACAGGTCTTGCCCCTAAACTTTGTGATGCTTTAACCATATTCATATCAAAACCAACTAAAGTCGCAGTAACAGTAATTACTACAAAAGGAGTGGCTAATGCTACATGAGCCAGGATCACACCTGTAAATGTGTAAACTAGATTTATTCTAGCATAAAAAAAGAACATGCCCGCAGCAGTAATTATTAAAGGAACTATCATTGGAGAAATAAGTATAGCCATTATTAAACCTTTATATGGCATATGTGGTCTACTAAGGCCAAGAGCAGCTATAGTACCTAGAGTTGTAGCAATAAAAGTTGCTGTTAACCCTATGAAGAAACTATTAACTGTTCCTGTCATCCATTTATGTGAACATGGTACTGTAGAAGAAACTACTTCAGAGCTGCAATTACCAATCATATTTTGGTACCATCTTAATGACCATGCGTCTGGATCTGGAGGCCATGAAAGCATACCATCAGTAAACACCATAAATGGAGAAACGCTAAATGAAATAGGAACAATTGCAAATAAAGGTGCAACAAGAAAAAAGAATACAATACTGCAAAAAAATAAATATGCGTAATAATAAGTTCTTTGTACAGGTGTTGAGTAACTTGGTAATGCCATATCTATCCTAGTTTAATATTATCTATGCCAACAATTTTATTGTAAAGCCAATAAAACACAAGCATTACTCCAAGGAGTATTGCTCCAAGAGCTGCACATAAACCCCAATTTAAAGTTGTTTTAAGATGATAGGCTATCCAACTACCTATCAATTTACCATCTTTTCCACCTACTAATTCAGGTGTTATAAAATATCCAATTGCTAATACAAAAACTAACAATCCTCCGGCACTCATACCAGGTATAGTTTGTGGAAGATATACTTTCCAAAAAGCAGTTGCAGGTTTAGCGCCTAAGTTTTGAGCTGCTCTCATATGACTTTTTGGTATTACTCTCATCACGCTATATAAAGGAAGTATCATAAAAGGTAATAATATTTGGGTCATAGCAATAAGTGTTCCTGTTTCGTTATATACCATTGAAAGTCTTCCATCATCATTCAGAATACCAAGCCATACTAATATTCCATTAATTACACCTTGTTGTTGTAGCATTACAATCCATGCAGTCGTTCTTACAAGTAATGATGTCCAAAAAGGAAGTAACACGAAAATCATTAAAAGATTACTATAGCGAAGAGGTAGATTAGCTAAAAGATGAGCTACTGGAAAACCTAATACGAGACAAAAGAAAGTTACATAAACACTTACTTTTAATGTTTTGAGCCAAGTTTGAACATACACCCTTCTATTTTCTTCTTGCCTAATAACGTTTTGATTTTCATCATATGTCATATCAATTGCATTGAAATAATAAATTGGAGTTGTGGCATTTACCATTTGACCCATAGCATACCAAAAAGTTGGATTTGCCCAATTTTCATTAGTTTCTATCAAGAAATCTTTATAAGAGTCTGGGAATTCTTCTTTTCTTACAACTTTTTTTATTGCTCTAGATGTTGTTTTTATCAAACTTTTCCATCCAGATTTAGAATAATTCATTCTTGTTAAGGCTCTACCAACTTGAATCTTATCTCCGTATGCTAGTTCTAGAAATAAAGCTTTATAAACTTCTTCTGGAGGAAGTTCGTCTTTTTCTTTATCCCATTTTTTATACTCCTCAAATGTATTTGGGAATACTGTATTTATTTGTGCATCATCAACACTTCTTAATAACATATCACCAATTGGCATCACAAAAGTGACGATGATAAATAACAATAAAGGAAAAACTAAAAGAAAAGCTCTTAATTTATTTTTGCGTTCCGCTTTCTTAAGACTTTGCTTTAAAGGTATGCCGTCAGTTGTCAATAACTCTGCAGTAGAAATAGGAACCTCCAAAATAAAAAGGCGAGATAAATCTCGCCTTTAAAATAAATTAATTTAGTTAGTTTATCAAGCTTAGTTACCCATCCACGCTGAATAACGCTCATTAATTTCTGCTCCGTTATCAGACCACCATTGTGGATCACTAACGATAGAAACTTTCAAACGTTCAGGCGTATTAGGCATATGTGGCATAATATCTACACCACCTGGTCCCCAAGGCTCACCCGCTTGGATGATTGGAATACCAGACGCTCTCATAGGTCCATAAGTAATATATTTAGCTTGTTCAGCTTGTGCTTCAGGAGTTGAAGCATGCATCATGAAATCAATAGCCGCATCTCTATTAGGAGCTCCAGCCACTAAACATAAATATTCTTGGTCTAAAACTTGACCTTCCCAAATATATTCAAAATTTTCACCTTCTGCAAGATTAGCTGCACCTACTCGACCATTATAAGCAATAGACATTACAACTTCTCCACTCTTAACTAATTCAAGTGGTTTAGCTCCTGAAGACCAAAATACAACATGATCTTTAATAGTATCTAATTTTGCAAATGCTCTATCAAGTGCACCAGTTTGGTCTCTTAAAACTGTTGGCACTGCATTTGGTTTTACACCATCAGCCACCATAGCTTTTTCAACAATACCTGTTGCCCATGTGTGAATTCCTCTTTTACCTGGAAATTTTTCCACGTCAAAGAAATCAGCCATGCTAGATGGTTTATCACCAGGGAAAGCATCAGGATCGTAGAATACTACATAAGTCCAGAAAATTTGTGGAACACAACAATCCCAACCAGAGTGATATTCAAGACCATTGTTTTCCATATCTTCTAACATGGTCTCACCGTCAGGTCCTGGAGTTGATAATTCAGCAATCTCAGTAGTTATGTCTTCAAACAAACCTTCATCACAACCAGTGATTGCATCACCTGGTAGTGCGTCTACAACGTCCCAAGTAACACTTCCACTTTCAACCTGTGCTCTTACTTCACCCAGACCACCGTTATAGTTCTCAAACTGAATTGAGCTAGGATCTGTATAAGTATCAGCATATGCTTTTTGTTGACTTTCTGTATAAGCACCACCCCATGATGCAACTGTAACTGCTTTAGCAGAAAAAGATGCAACAGCGAAAGATGCTATTAAGAAAACTTTAAGTAATTTTGACATACGTTTCCTCCTGTTTTAAATTAATTAATCTTAAGATTATATGTCGATATATAAACTTCTATTAACATGTAGAAAACTTAAAAAAAAGGGCAAAAATATCGCAGAAAATGGTAAAATTTACTAATTTGGAAGATCTAAAGCTCGAATATCATTGGGATTCCAATTTAATTTAATAGAGTCACCCTCATTATAATCAAAAGAACCCTCATTAGGAACCTTAACAATAAATTCATTATTACCACAAACATCAAGTCTGACCCTTATATGATCTCCTAAATAAATAAGTTCCTCAACCTTACCAGTGAAAACATTTTCTCCATTTCCCTCAGACCCTAAAGATACCCTTTCTGGTCTTACGGATAGTTGAGTTTTTTCTCCAACATTGCCTACATTAACTTTTAAAGCCTTTACAGAACCAGCGCCATTTTCGAGTTCGACAGAACAATAATTATTCTCCATACTTTTTATTGTTCCGATCATTCTATTATTCTCACCAATAAACTGTGCGACAAAAGAGTTTTCAGGTTTTTCATATAATATATCTGGTGTTGATAATTGCTGCACTACACCATCATTGAATACAGCAATTCTATTTGACATTGTTAAAGCCTCACTTTGATCATGTGTTACATAAACAACAGTAATACCTATTCTGTCATGGATATGTTTAATCTCATATTGCATTTGCTCTCTAAGGTTTTTATCTAAAGCACCAAGAGGTTCATCCATTAATACAAGCCTTGGTTCAAATACTAGTGCTCTTGCAAGTGCGACTCTTTGTTGTTGTCCTCCTGATAGTTGTGCAGGAAAACGTGTCCCAAATTCACCAAGCTCAACCATATCAAGAGCTTTTTGAACTTTTTCTTTTGTTTCTGCTTTTGAAATTTTTCTAACTTCAAGTGGAAAAGCTAAATTTTCTTGAACGGTCATATGCGGAAAGAGAGCATAATTTTGAAAAACCATACCTATCTCTCTTTCATAAGGAGGTATCTTGCTAATCGGCATTCCATCAAGATAGATTTCTCCATTTGTAGGGGTTTCAAAACCCGCAAGCATCATAAGTGTTGTCGTTTTACCTGAGCCTGAAGGACCAAGCATTGTTACAAATTCACCTTTGGCAATATCTAAGTTTAAGTTTTTAACTACGAGAACTTCGCCATCATAACTTTTGTCAATTTTCTCAAACTTTACAAAGGTTTTTTCTATTCCTGAATTCATTTATTTGATTACTTTTTAGTTGTTGTAGAGTGAATACCTGTCATAAGAGCAATAGTCAAAAAAAAATTAATATAATATGAATATTTTAGGAATAATATTTGCTTTAGCGGCAGGAGTATTTTTTGGAATTATTGGCCCAGTAACTAAAACTGCCTATAATCTTGGTGCAGGCGTAGGTCTTGCAATTTTCTTACGGTATATTGTAGCTTTATTAATTGTATCACCACTTATTCCAAGACAGCAAAATTTAATATCTACATATAAAAAAAATTTTGGCTATTTTGTTTTAATTACCATTGCTTCTATAATGCTTACAACAGGTTTACTAACATCTGTTACTTACATTAACGTAAGCTTAACAATAATTATATTTTGTACCTACCCTATTATAGTTTTGGCAATTTCTATATTTATAACAAAAGAAAAAATAAAAAATATTATTAAATTTTTATTCTTCACTACTTTTATTGGGTTATTTTTAGCACTAAGTCCGTCTACTGAAGATTTAAAAATTCAAGGTATAATTTTTGCCTTTATTGCGTCATTAGGAGCATCGATAATGATTGTTACCAATCAAACTATGTCGAAAAAAAATATTTCACCTGTACAAATCAATATTTTTATTAATTTTTTTAATACAATTTTCTTTTTTATAATATTAAGTTTATTCTATAAGATAGACACTAATGTAAGTCTTAATGCATTTTTAATTTTATTAATTCCATCTTGCTCTTATGCCATTGCACTCTTCCTTCAGTTATTAGCAATACCTAAAATAGGGCAAACTAATACTGCTTTGTTCTTGTATTTAGAACCAATAACTGGAATATTTGGAGCAGTCTTAATTCTCAATGAAAAATTAACTTCTATACAATTATTAGGAACTGCAATTGTTTTGATCAGCCTTGCATCTTCAACTTTTGTAACAAGAAAAAATTAAAAATGATTGGTCATAAAGTTTAACCAGTTTTTCCCAGCTATTTTGTATGCTATTTTTTCGCTTATACCATTTGAAATCATTCCTGATAGAAAGATTGATAAATCTTCAGGTTTTGAATACCAAGATACAGGTTTAGGCCAAAGAACGTTTTTATCTTTAGACTCTCCATAATCAATTTTTTTTGTCCATTTTCCATTTCGCATCCACATTACTACACTATCTGGCCAATTGACACATAGATCAGATCCTATACCAATATTATCTTCTCCTATCATATTTACTAACTGTTTAATCATTTCACAAAATTCTTCTATTTTGCAATCACCATGATTTTTTAAATGATATGGATATAAGCTTAAGCCTATAAATCCATTTTTATTTGATAATGTTTTCAAAACTTCATCATCTATGTTTCTAATTGATTTATGAAAAAATGCTGGATTGGCATGAGATATTGCAACAGGTTTTTTTGAAAAATTTATTGCGTCTAAACATGTTTTTTTTCCTGCATGACTTATGTCTACAATCATTCCAAGACGATTCATCTCTTCAATCACCATTTCACCAAAACGTGATACGCCAGAGTCATTTTTTTCAAAACATCCACCAGCTAAAGGAGTCTGGTTGTTGTATGTCAGTTGCATAAAACGAAGGCCTCGTGAATAAAATTTTTCAACAAAAAATATATCATTTGCTATTGGTGCTGAGTTTTGAAAACCATAAATTATTCCAATTTTATTTGATTTTTTAGCTTCAAGAATATCTGCAGATTTTTTAACATGGGTTAAGATATCTCTATTCGATTGTATAAGATTGTCCCAATAATCTATTTGTTCGAAAGACTCTTTGGTATCCTCCCAATATACTAGAGTTGCATGAATTGCTGTTAAACCTCCAGCGTGAGCCTTTTCAAACAAGTCTCTATTCCAGTTTACATATTCAAGACCATCTATGAGTATATTATCAATATCCATGTTTTTTATTAACTTCTAATAGTGAAAAAGATAATAATCCACTATATATATTTCTATATGTTACAACAAAACATAATTTCCTCAGATATTATGACTCTAGATAAAATGGGGTCCAGATATCCTTCCAGATTAAGCTTTTCTAGAAGTATGCTTAGAAGATTATTGTTTGATAATTGGAAAATTTCAAAATCAAAGTTTGAACTAGATGAAGATGGTTATGGAACAGTAGTTTATGAAATCGTAATAAATAATAACACCTACTCCTTAGTTTGTTTTTCCCAACACCTAGATAGTTCAGATAGAAGTGATAGAGTGATCGCAGAAAAATGGGATACCGCCTATTCATTGATTAGTGGAAAATTGAATAATGATGACGTGAGTAGATTAAGAAAAATTGTACCACTACAAGAATCAGGTCGTAATTCATCAAAAGAATTAATTTTAAGCAGAGCGAATAAAAGTGTTCGTTTATTTGAATATGTCGTAAGTTGTTTATCTAAAGGTACACAACCTGACATAAATGAAATCAATAAAGTTGGTTATCTTTTACGAACCACAGCTGTGTATGGAAGTGGGAAATTTGGATTGTCAGATTTTACCAATACACAAGAGAGGACTGATTTTAATCAACCTTTTAGAGCAGAAATGCTTGCAGTATACATCATTAGAGAATTTAGCGTTGATTTAGTTGAGCATGTAGCAAGAAAAAAAAATCCTAATAAAGCAGTAAAACTAAAAAATACAATCAAGCAACATCTGGGTATTGGTAATTCGACTGGGTTAGGGATGGCGCCTTTTATTATTAAACATCCAAAATTAATCAACCAATGGATGAATCAATATACTAAATCTTTGAATCAAGTAATCAATAAAAATATAGATCCCATAAAACTCTCTAATTATTCAAAATTACTTGAAAAAGCTCTTCTTTATTTAAAAGAAGTTACAACATTTGATGAATATCAAATTAAAAAAAATGCAAAAACTCTTGAAGATTTAAAAAAATTTATCAATCATATTAAAAATTTCAAAAATAAAAAATATAATTATGTACATTGGATAGATTTAATAAATTATACAAATAAAAATTTCAATTATGATACTCAGGAGATTGCTAGAGTTCAGCTTTTAGAATTATATCCTGAAGATTCTGAAGTTTTTGCTGAAGACATGTCAGATACTGAATTAATGGAAATTAATGAGACACAAACATTAAAAGAATTAAAAATTGAGATTGAAAATAATTATAGTTGGGCCTTAAAAGTTGATTTTGCAAAAAAAGATAATAATTTTTTGTTTTGGTATATTTCTGCTGCAAAACTTGAGCCAAGATTAGGGGAAAGATATAATGAAGATGGCAGTGAGTTGGAGCAAAATCTTGGTGTTGCAAAAATGGTTAATAATTTATATTCAAAAATAGAAAAAGAAAATCTTGATTTGTCTGTTGCGGAATATTTGTTATTCAATCCAAAATTTAGGGGTATTATAAGAAGAATTCAATCTCTTACAAAATACCCTTTTGCAGAAGTTCAAGATAATATCCTTGGGAAAAATACTATGCCGATAAACATGTTAAGATTTAAATTATCTTTTTTTGGGGCTAACAGGTATGATCCAAAATCAGATAGATGGCTGCGTGTGAGTTTTTTTTCAGGAGCGCCCTTTCTATCAGATTTAAATAATGATAACGTTGATAGCTGGGGTTTTGCTACGATGAATTCATATAATTAATTTGTGAGTTACTCTTACTATGAAGTATATACAAATGCTCAAAGAGCATTTTCAAGCCTAGGTTTTCCATATGGTGCTGATGAAGATGCTGCGTATATAATAACCTGGTTTGAATTATATAATCTTAAAGGCATAGATTTATTTTCTTCATTCATTACAACAAATGATAAGGAATATAACTATAAAATAGATTTATTTAAAAATGAGAAAATTATTGATTTAAATAATAAATCTAATTTAATTACAGGTCCTGGAGTCATTGATTATATTGTATCTAAATTTAATACAAACAATGTAGATGAATTTAGTTTAATCAACTGTTATGATCCAATATTTCTTATTCCACTACTTAGTAGATATATAAAAAAAAATATTTATGGAAAAATAATAAATGATAATGAAATTCTTTGTTTGGTAAATAAAGAAAATATTTCAATAAATAAAATATTATTTGAAAAAAAAATAAATAATTCTATTAAAATTATTTTATCGAATACACCCAACAAAAATAAAAAATTAGATATAGATATTAATTTAATAGACTCTAAAAAATATTTATCTTTGGGATTAAGTCCAAATCAAAAAAATTGGGATAAAATGTCAGAACTTGCTTTTAAATCTTATGTACCTGAATCTGAGGAATCAAGATCTAAAGGTGCTGGTGGTGGAGATGCTAATGATTAATTTATTTTACTATGTGCAAATCTCTTGGAAAATTACAAAATAATTCACACCCATCTTGTGTAACTCTGATACTCTCGCTTAGTTCTAACCCCCAAGTATCCATCCACATTCCGCACATTAGATGAAAAGTTACATTAGGCTCTAAAACTGTCATTTCGTTTTTTCGAATACTTAATGTATGCTCTCCCCAGTCTGGTGGATAACCAAGACCAATTGAATAACCAGCTCTTGATTCTTTTTCAACACCATGCTTTTCTAAAACTTCCCAAAATGCAATGGCCACATCATGACATGTATTACCTGGTTTAGTTGCTTCTATAGCTCTTTCAATTCCCTCATTGGTAATTTTCAAAGTATCTGCAAGTTTTTTATCAGGCTCACCTATGTATACTGTTCTTGATAAAGCACAGTGATATCTATGTTTTACTCCTCCCAATTCTATAATAGTACCTTCATTATTATTGAATTTTTTATCTGTTGGTGTCAAATGAGATGCAGAAGCAGACTTGCCACTTGCTAAAATTATATTTAAGCCTCCATACTCACCACCTATACCAATTTCTTGGTTACCACCTAAAAGTGTATTTTGAATTTTACCTGCAACAGTACTTTGTCTAACACCTGGCTTTATTTCATCAAAGGCTGTTTGCATACCAGCTTCAACTAATTTTGCGCCTTCTTTCATATATGCAATTTCTGTATCTGATTTTACATACCTTATCCAATTTACTAATAAATGAGCATTTTTAAATTTTGCATTAGAACATTGTGTTAACAAACGATTATGAATTTCAGCTGTGTAATAATAACTATCCATTTCGACACCGATATTTTTATTACTCCAATTATTTTCTTTAATAAAATCAGCAACAAAATCATAGGGATGTTTTGGAGGAGCCTGAATTAAATGTTCAGGATAACCAAGTATATTATTATGATTAAGATAAGTTGTTATCATTGCACCTTTTGAGTCTTGTTTTCTTCCAAACCAAATGGGCTCATCTTTATCAAGTGAAATGATCACTCCTTGAGGAACATAAAAAGACCAACCATCATAACCTGTTAAATAATTCATATTTGAAGGGTCAGTGCTAATTAAGATATCAATGCCTTTTGAAGACATAGAATCTTTTACTTTTTTAACTCTTAAACTATATTCTTCTTGCGAAAATATCATATTAACTAAATCTTGTTTACCTTTCTAATACTTCATAACCAAACTGCTTAGATGACTCTAATAGAAGCTCCCATGTAGATATAGCAAAGCCTCTTGGAATAAAAATCTGGTAATTGTTTTTAGAAAATTTTAATAATTTAATACTAACATGATGAATTGCCGAACTAGCTGAAGAGTTGTCTTCAAAAACAGTTTCTCTTAAATCTAAAGGTAAAAATCTATTTAGTAATAATGAAGCATTTTCACCCTTTATATTAATGGATGTAAAGGCATGAGATAAATCAAGATTAGTACCTAATTCACTTGGTAACTTTAAAACATTTTTTAATATCCACCATTTTAAAGGTTCTATTCTCCAAATTGAGTTTTTATCATTAACATATCCTTTATTGAAATTAGGAGCTTCGCTTATATTTAAATTTTTTTTAATAAATTCTTTTGTTTCAGTTAATGTATCTGGCCAACAAACTATTTGTTTAAGATTTAAATTTGTCTCTTCCTTAAATTTAATAGTAACTTTATCATTAGTTGAAAAAATTCCTGGCTTATAAAAAGTATCTAAAGATGAGTCTCTACTAAGCATGCAACCTTTTTCCTTGTGGATCTATCATGTGAGGAGATACTACTTGAATTTCCATCTCTTTATTTCTTATTGGATCACTACCAATCACTATAGTATTCTTCCATTTTTCCACCCCACCTTTAATAAAACCTAAACCTATCCAATGACCTAATTCTGGTGAGTGAGTAACAGATGTAACTCTGCCAATACCAAAACCTTTAATATTATTTTTTTCACAAATAATTGTTCCAGAGTCAAAGGTATATTTTTTATTAACAGGGAAAAAACCAACAAGTTTTTCTCTATCTTCTGCGCTTAATACCCCTCTTTTTCTCATAGCGCTACCTACGTATGATTTTTTATTTGATGCCATCTTTCCTAATCCAACATCATCAATTGTTGTACGTCCATCAAGTTCAGCTCCTGTTACATGACCTTTTTCAACACGAAGTGCACCTAATGCTTCTAAACCATATAAACATCCATCAAATTTTTTTGCAGAATTCCAGAGTATATCCATCATTTTATTTGCGTAATCTGCTAAAATATAAATTTCAAATCCTAATTCACCTGAAAAACTTATTCGAGCAATCTTACAAGGAATTCCTCCCTTCAGATTAGCTGAGATGAAACCCATATAAGGTAAATTGTCATTAGAAATTACTGAAGAGTCTTCAAGACATTCATCTAATACTTCACGAGTTTTAGGTCCTGAAATTGCTGCAACTCCCCATTGCTCTGAAACACTTGTTACGTTTACTTTTAAATCCGGCCATCTAACTTGAAGAAGCTCTTCAAGAAATGCCATTACTCTTCCAGCTTGTGCAGTAGAAGTTGTCATAAAATATTCTGTTTCTGATATACGCCAACAAGTTCCATCATCTAATACCAAACCGTCATCTCTTAGCATAATTCCGTATCTTGTTTTATTAATTGGCAATTTTGCAAAAGCATTACTATAAACTCTATTTATGAATTCAGTTGAGTCAGGTCCTTGAATTGCAATTTTACCTAATGATGTAACATCACAGATGCCAACTGTTTTTCGGACTTTAGCTGCTTCCCTTATGTAAGCATCATTAATTGTCTCATTTTTTTTTGGAAAATACCAAGGTCTTTGATAGAGGCCTGCATCAATCATAGTAGCTCCATTGTTTAAGTTCCATTGATGCATTGGAGTTGTTCTTAGAGGCATAAAATGTTTTCCAACACTTCTTCCTGCTAAAGCTCCAATCGAAACAGGAGTAAAAGGTGGGCGAAAAGTTGTTGTGCCAACATCAGGAATTTCTTTTCCAAGTAAATCTGCCATCAAAGATAAACCAATAATATTACCCATTTTACCTTGATCATTGGCCATACCTAAAGTTGTATACCTTTTTAAATGTTCAACAGAAATAAATCCTTCTCGATGAGCTAATCGTACATCATCACAAGTTACATCGTGTTGAAAATCTACAAAACTTTTTGAGCGAGATTTTTTATATTTTACCTCATATAAGGGTTCAATTGAATTTTTCCATCCTCCTTGTTTTGGGAAAAAATAGTTCGTTTTAGATATTCCTAATCTGTTTAAAGCATCCAATGCTCCAGCGATGCCCGAAGCAGTGCAATCGTCTTTACCCCATATTCCTCTTGCAGAGCCAATCATTGTAATATTTTCTTTTGCCTTATCAGGAATAAAACATTGATTTTCAGAATTCCATTTAGGCTTTACACCTCTATGTGATAATAAATGAACTGCAGGTGACCATCCACCTGACATTAAAACTTGATCACATGTAATAGTATCTATTTTTTTATATGTTAAATTTACACTATCTGCAATATCAAGGCTCTTTATTTCTCTTGTGCCATTTATATTGTAAGGAACAACACCATTTCTAACTTCAAAATTATTGTTAGTTAAATTAGAATTTAAATTCTCCCTATTATCTAAAACTATTACTTTTGCACCTGCTTTTACCAACGCTTCAGCTGTGCCATACGCTGAATCATTATTTGTAGAAATTACAATATTTTTTCCTGTCAAAACTCCATATCTATTTAAATAATGTTTAGAAGCGTTTACAGTCATTGAGCCAGGAACATCATTATTATTAAATGCTATATGTCTTTCAAAAGCGCCTGAACCAATTATTACATGTTTTGCTCTTACAATCCAAAATCTTTGTTTAGGTAATTCTTTATTAATAGGATTTGATTGATCTTTAACTCTTTCTATAAGACCTAAAACACAATTATCATATAGTCCAAATGCTGTAGTTCTTTTCATAACTCTTACTCCAAGACTACGAAGTTCAGCAAGAGCATTATTACTATCAAAACTAGTTTCAGAAAGCTGATCTCCTCCAATAAAATTATCTTGTTCAACTAAGATGACATCAAGTTTTTTATCTGCTGCTTCTTTTGCTGCAGCTATACCTGCTGGACCAGAGCCAACAACTAGAATATCACAAAAATCATTTGCATGTTCGTATATATCAGGATCAGGTAAACGAGAAACTCTACCCATTCCAGCTGCTTTTCTAATAAATTTTTCAAAAAACATCCATACTGCAGTTCCTTTTCCCCATTCAAAAGGTGGTATTCCCATAAATGTTTTATAATAAAATCCAGCTGCAAAAAAGCGACTTAAGTAGTTATTGACTGAACCAAGATCAAAATTAACACTTGGAAAAGCATTTTGACCAGAAGCAATTAAACCTTCATATAATTCTTGTGAAGTGGCTCGAACATTTGGGTCTTTTTTATTACCAGTACCTATTGTTACTAATCCCCCTGACTCCTCAACACCACATGACATTATTCCCCTAGGACGATGGTATTTAAAACTTCTACCGACTATTCTTATATCGTTAGCTAATAATGCAGAGGCAAGAGAATCACCTTCGTAACCAAAATAATTTTTATTTTCCCAGCTAAATCGAAATTGTTTTTCACGATTTATTTTTCCAAAATTATCTATTCTTTGTGAACTCATAATTAATTATCAATTACTTTTTGTAAGTTTTTGTGACAAGGTTTAATGCTTGTAATTTCATGAGTTATTGTTGAACGTTCAACCTCTAACCACATACGACAACCATTTATATGTTGCCAAGTTTCTTTTTGAATACCTTTGATGTTCTCTCTGAAAAAAATTGCTTTAACCCATTCTTCTTGAGGTGCATCTAAACTTGGATAAATAATTGATGCATCACCTCCATAGCTAAATTCACTATGATCTCTTTCTCCACAATATGGGCACTTTATTAATATCATAAATTAACCATGCATTTTTGGGTCAGGTCCTATACCCCGTTCATCAAGATTAATACCTTTTTCAAATCTTTCTAAATTATGATTTTCTATAACTTTATGAGGTCTTTCATTAGCTATTAAATCAGCAAAATACCAACCTGAAGCTGGACTAGCTTTAAAACCTCCATAATTCCAACCAGCATTTAAGTATAAATTATCTAAAGGAGTTTTACACATAAAAAAAGATCCATCCATACTCATATCCATTACTCCAGCCCAATGTCTTAACAAACGTAATTTTCCTAAACATGGCATAATAGCCATAGCGCATTCACCATTTTCTTTAACAGTTGGAAGATTTCCTCTTTGTGCATAAGATTTGTACCAATCTAGTTCTCCTCCAAAAACCATGCTTCCCTTATCTGATTGAGAAATATAAAAATGAGCAGCTCCTCCAGGACCAAATATTAAAACACAATCTAATAGAGGTTTAACCGCTTCAGTAACAAAAGCTTGTAACTTGTGAGACTCAATAGGTAGGTTACCTAACTCAGCCATCTGCCATAAGACTGATGTGTGTCCAGCAACGGCAAATCCAATTTTCTTACCTTTAATATTTCCTCTAGTAGTCTGCAAACTTTCAATAGAACCATTTTTACGAGTTATTCCCGTAACTTCACAATTTTGTAGAATATCAACACCAAGTGAGTCAGCCGCTCTAGCATATCCCCAAACTGCAGAGTCATGTCTAGCGTTACCTGCACGTGGTTGAACAATTGCACCTAATATAGGAAAGCGACCATTATCATAATTAAGATGTGGTATTTTCTTTTTAAGTTTCTCCAAACTCCATAATTCTCCATCAGATCCAGTTAATTTCATTGTATTGTATCGTCTTGCATATGCATCAAGTGCGCCTGGACTATGTATTAAAACTACATGAGCTCTTTGACTAAACATTACATTATAATTCAAATCATGACTTAAATTTTCCCATAATTGTAAAGTATGTTCATAAAATTCTCTATTGCCTGGCATCATATAATTTGAACGCACTATTGTTGTATTACGTCCTGCGTTACCACCACCAATCCATCCTTTTTCTAAAACTGCAATATTATGCATGTTGTGATGTTTTGCTAAGTAGTAAGCAGTGGCCAAACCATGCAAACCTCCACCAACGATTACAGCGTCATAAGATGATTTAGGTTCTGGATCGCGCCATTGTCTACTCCAGCCAGTTTGACCATTTAGACCATTTTTAAAGACATTCCATGCATTAAATTTTGTCATCAATTTCGTATATATTCATATATATTTTGTTCAATATTTTTTTTTATACGAAATATTCCTTAACTCTCTTGATACTTGATAAAAATGAGATAAGAGAATTTTTACTTAGTATGAATACTGTTGATTTGAGTTTGCAAAAAATTTATGATCTAGCGCTAAGCACTCTTAAGTTTAATGGCTGTGACAATATGAACGCTGAAGCAGTGGCTGGAACTGTAACTGATGCAGAAAGGGATGGTAGTGTCTCGCATGGTTTATTTAGAATCCCAGGATATGTTGCTTCTCTTAAAAGTCGAAAAGTTAAAGGTAATGCTAGACCTTCAAATAAATTTCTTACTCAAAATGCTATAAGAGTTGATGGTGATTATGGTTTTGCTCCTACTTCAATAAAAGTTGGCATACCAGCTTTAATTGAAACTACAGCAAAACATGGTGTTGGTGTTTTAACAATTACTAATACTCATCATTTTGCTGCTTTATGGCATGAAACAGAAACATTAGCTGAAAAAAATTTAATTGGGATTGCTTGTACTGCTTACAAACCAAGTGTTGCTCCAGCAGGTGCAAAGAAACCTTTATTTGGAACTAATCCAATATCTTTTTCTTGGCCTAGAAAAAATAATACCCCTGTTGTTTATGATATGGCTACCTCAACTATGGCCATGGGTGAAGTTCAAGTAGCTGCACGAGATGGACATAAAATTCCGTTCGGAACAGGTTTAAATAAAGATGGAAAAAAAACTGATAATCCAAATGAAATTGCTAATGGAGGTGTTTTACTAACTTTTGGGGATTATAAAGGATCAGCTATAGCTATGATGATTGAATTACTTGCAGCTGGTTTAGTTGGAGATTTGTTTAGTTTCGAAGCAGCTAAACAAGATAATAATGATGGCGGTCCTGCAAGAGGTGGTGAGTTTATTATGGCACTTTCTCCCGAATTAATTGCTGGTAAAAATTGGAATGAACACTCTGAAAAATTTTTTCAACAAATGAAAGGTTTAGAGGGAGTAAGATTACCAGGTGAAAGAAGGCATAAAAATAGATTGGACAAAGGTCCTCGAAGTATAAATAAAGAACTTGTTGAAAAAATTATCTCTTTATCTAAATAAAAAGTAAAATTTTTAATTCTTAATCAGGCCAGGTATCATTCAATTTATATCCTTCAGGAAATGGATCATCTTTAGAAATATATATTTTTTGTTCACCTGTTATAAATGCAGAACCCTTAATAGAAGGAATGATCATTTGTTTGTTCCCTTCTATATATTCTTCAATAATATATGATTCAAAAGTAGATCCAATAATTGATCTTGATATAAATTTTTCATTTAATTTTATTTCATTTTTAGCATACATCAAAGCTAACCTGGCTGACGTACCAGTCCCACAAGGAGAGCGGTCTAATTTTCCAGGTCTAATGCAAACAGTATTCAAACCCTCTTTTTTATTAAGATTATTAATTTTGATAGGTTCAATAAATTGACAAAAAGAAATATAATTAAGCTTTGGTAAATGAGGATGGCTAAATCCCAGATTGTTATTAGCTTCTCTTACTATCTCCTTTGAGATTTGAACAAATTTTTTTGCATTATCTGGTGTAATTTTCAAATTAAAATCACTTGAATTACATATTACAAAACTATCTCCCCCAAATACAGTACTAACAATTATTTCACCAAATGATGGTGTTTTAAGTTTTACATCAAGTTGATCTACAAAGGATGGTAGATTTTGAATTTCTACATATTCTACTTTATTATTTTTATTATATGCTTTTATTTTTATAAGACCACCCGGTGCTTCAAGAAAAAATTCTGTTATAGGTTTTTGCATTTTAATAAAATTTTTTTCAAGAAGAACTGTAGATACACAAATACTATTTGATCCACTCATTGGAGGATTATCTTCTGGCTCCATAATTATGAATCCAGCTTCAGCTTTTTTATTTTTAGGTGATACTAGTAAATTAAAATGCTTAAAAACACCTCCTCTTGGTTCATGTAATAAAAAATTTCTTAATTGTTTATCTTCAAATAAAAAATTAGATTGATCGAGTAAGGTTTTACCATTAATTTTAATATTTCCAGCAACTATTACATCACCTATTTCACCACAACAATGGACGTTATAGAGTTTTATTTCTTGCATTAATTAAGAATAAGATCCTCAATTGCTTTTGAATGATGTGTAATCTGTTCATAACCATCCTCAGTAATTATAAAACTATCACCAACCTGACCTCTAAAATCTTTCGAGCTGCTTCCACCATCTACTGCAAAAACCATTCCCGGTTTTAGAACTGTTTTATTACCAACCACAAGCTGAGGTTCTTCCAAGAAACTAAAACCTGTTCCTCTTCCACATCTAAATGTTGGATAGGGATAACCTTCAGACTGTATAGTGTCAGCATAAGCGGCATGAACTTCTTCAGCGGTTACTCCTGGACCCAATACACTTAACGCTGCTTGTTGAGATTTTACAGCAACTTCAAAAGCTTTTATTTGACTTTTATCTTTTATTTCATTTACCCAAAAAACGCGATCAAAACCTAATTTAAATCTATGAAAATTTGTTGATCCACAATAACAACAAAATACAGGCTCTCCCCTTTTAACTAATTTTGTTGATGCACGACGATGTGTGTATGGCAATTCTTTTCCTGAAGTTATGACTGGCAAAAAATGAATATTAGGTGACATATTGGGACTATTTGGGTAGTGAGATTTAAGTAATTCTGCTGCTTTTCTTGTACCAGCCTGTGCTTGTGCTAAAGCAATTTCATATTGAGGAACATCATTTGCTATTACAGATTTTGCTCCTTCCATCATTGCCATCGCAACTTGACCAGCATGCCTTGCTATCTTCAATTCTTCATCTGATTTAATCATTCTTATATCATTCGTTATGGGTGTAATATTACCCATAGATTTATCATTTAATAATTCAGCTAAATAATTACTAACTGTTGCATTAATCTTATATTTCTCACAAAATATATTCTGATGTTTATTTATTATCTTTGGCAAAAATTCTTTCCATTCTTTTCCAATTCCATCATTCCAAGTTTCTATTTTATCAACTGGTGTATCCTCAGGCACTAAAAGAACATCTAATAATGGTGTGATTAAAGTGCTCTCACCATCTTTTGGAACAAGAAGAATAGTTGGTCTATTAAAATCCATATGAAGAAAATCATGATAACCAGTAAAATAGTACAAATTATCATCATCAGTTATTATAGAAAGATCTATATTATGCTCTTCCATTTTTGATCTTAATTTATTCAGGTTTTTTGCAAACATTTTTCTTTCCCATATTTTAAAAATTATTTCAATTGTTGTTCAACTAACTCACTCCAATAAGATGATCCTATCACTAATAACTTATCATTAAAATCATAATCTGGAGAATGGAGCGGTTTACCATTACAACCAGTAGTACCATTACCCATTAAAACAAAACAACCTGGTTTTGCCTGAGACATAATAGAAAAATCCTCAGAAAATGGTCTAGGATCAATGTCACCATCAGTATTTTCTTCACCCAATAAATTTACAGCAGCTTTTGTTGCAGAGTCAGCCTGTTTTGATTGATTGAAAGTCATTGGACACGAAGTCTCATATTTCACTTCATACGAAAAACTATAAGCATCACAAATACCCCCTACAAGTTGACGCATATTTTCTTCAATCATTTTATTAGTTTCTTCTGAAAATGCTCTTGCATCTCCTTTAATCAATCCATTACCAGGAAGTATATTTTTTTTCCCATCTGTAATGAATTCAGTTACAGACACTACACCTGCCTTTACTGGATCTAGTTTCCTTGAAACAATAGTTTGTAGTGCTACAATTATTTGACTACCAATTGTAATTGTGTCTTTACTCATGTGAGGTAAAGCTGCATGGCCACCCTTGCCTTCAATGTTTATTTCAAATAAATTTTCACTTGTTGTAATTGCTCCTTTTCTAGTACCAAAAGTACCTGCTTCCATTCCAGGAATGTTATGCATTCCATAAACTTCATCTATTGAAAATTTTGTAAATAAACCTTCTTCAATCATTGTTTTTGCACCTAAACAATTTTCTTCATCTGGTTGGAATATAAAATAAACAGTTCCATCAAAATTTCCTTGCTCTGCTAGATATTTAGCTGCGCCAAGCAAAATAGAAGTATGACCATCATGACCACATGCATGCATTCTATTCTCAATTTTTGATTTATATGAAAATGTATTGATTTCATTTATAGGAAGTGCATCCATATCCGCCCTAATACCTATACTTTTTGAGCTATTTCCTTTTTTTAAAACTCCTACAACACCTGTTTTAGCAATACCTTGATGTACCTCAAGTCCAAAATCTTTTAGAAGATTTGCAACTTTATTTGAAGCATACTCCTCTTCAAAACTAATTTGGGGATTCATATGTAAGTCATGTCTCCATTCAACTAGTTGATTATGAAGACTTTGTGTTTTCATATTCATCAAATTGAGTTGAAATCACTGATTCTATCATCAAGTGAAAGCATATACCGATAATGCTCATTCCAAAAATTTTGATTTCTTCTTTTTTCAAAATCATTTGTACTTATCCCTTGTTGCTCGACCCAAGTATAATAACCAAGATTAAAAATTCTTTCTTTATCATTTTGATTTAATTCCAAAGTATTATCCGTACTTATTGCCTTTAGATACTGACCAAAAATTTCTCCACACGCAGTTTCATCATAAACTCCTCTAAATTCTGCTTTAGTCTTATTTAATTCAGAAAGATATAAATCAGCTCCATCAGTAGCAACAGTAACAATTGCATCATCTTTTCCTAATTTCATATATTTCGCGAGCTTAATAGATGCTAAAATGTTTGCTATCGCAGAAAAACCAAATTCTGGAAGTCTTTTTATAAAATCCATTTCAAAACCTTTTTTTCTACTTAAGTATTGTTGACCAATGTCTGTGTTGAACATCATATTAAGATTATTAGTTGCTTGATCTGTTATTCCTAAAACAAAATCAGTATTCATTACATTATGAATTAATGGGACATGTTTATCTCCAATACCTTGAATGTTATGCTCACCATATCCATTATTTAGTAATGTTGGGCACTCTAATGCCTCAACAACAGCAATTTGGGTATTTAATTTATCTTTTAAATAATCTCCAGCAGCAAGTGTGCCACTGGACCCTGAAGCACTTACGTAAAATCTGGCTTTTAAATTTGTATTGCCCTTAACCTTTAAGAAAGATTTTTCAAATGAAGGACCTGTCACTGCGCGATGAATTGCATAATTATAATATTCATCAAATTGATTTATTATATCATTATGAGGGTTTTTTTTAAGTTCATTGCATGCATCATATATTTCTTTAACATTACTTTCTGTCCCTTTAGTTTTTATAATGTCATTTTTATCTTCCACCCATTCTTCTAGCCAATTAAATCTCTCCTTACTCATTCCTTCAGGCAATATTGCTATACTTTTCAAACCAAGTATTCTTGATATAGCAACACCTCCTCTGCA